>NZ_CP040059.1:0-328201 GCF_005280755.1 Coxiella burnetii | reverse complement strand
TGGATCTGATAGAATGTTAAAAATTTCAGAATCATTAGGGCCTGTTAGGCATCTGCGCAATGAAAAAGACCATCGAGCAGTTAGTCCCAAAAATAACAACGATTCGCCGCGAGATTCACGCTCACCCGGAGCTGCCTTTTAAAGAAGAAAAAACAGCCGCTTTAGTCATAAAAACTTTGCGTGCCCATGGCTATGAAACCATCGAACATTTCGGGAAAACCGGCGTCGTTGCGACTTTAGATACTAAAAGACCGGGAAAGACGCTTGCGTTCCATGCCAATATGGATGCTCTGCCGCTGGCTGAAACAAATACTTTTCATCATAAATCGAAGCATAAAAATGTCATGCACGCCTGTGGCTATGACGGACACACCGCCATTCTTTTAACCATTGGCGCAGCATTAGCCATTCACAAGAAAAATTTAAACGGAAAATTTAAGCTAATTTTTCAACCTGCCGAAGAAATTGGGAAAGGCGCAAAAGCAATGATCAAAGAAGGTGCCTTAAAAAATTCTACTATAGATGCTATCTTTGGTTTTCATAATTACCCTACGTTGGCCGTGGGCAAAATTGCTTTACGACCGGGCGCAATGTTCGCTGGCATAAGCCGATTTTTCATCAAAATTAAAAGCCAAGGTGGCCATGGACATCGTCCTTCGGAAACGTGCAATCCTATCCACATCGGCAATGATATGATCAATGAAATCACTCAGCTCTCTGCGCAATTAAATTTATCTTCAGAAGAGCTGGTTATTACTATCAATCAATTTCACGCCGGTAAAGATAACAATGCCATTCCTAGCCTTGCTAGCATTCACGGCAGTATTCGCGCTGTAAATAAAGAAATTGAAGAAAAAGTGAAATCCGAAATCAACGAACTCATAAAAAAATGGACCGCTGTTTACGATGCAACTATCACCTTGAAAGAAACTTTCAACTGTATACCTATCATCAACGATGAGGATAAAACGGCCATCCTCCAACAAGTGGCTACCGAACAACTGGGCAAAGAAAATGTCATTTCGTTAAAACAACCCCTTTTAGCTTATGACGACTTTGCCTATTTCACAAATAAAATTCCCCCCTGTTATTTTCTCATTGGCAATGGTGAAAATTGCTCTATGGTCCATACCAGCACCTATGATTTCTGTGATGATGCCATTCCTATTGCGGCCCGTATTCTCTGCGAAGTCGCGTTAAGAATGCAGGGACCAGTTTCTAAGAAACACGATACCGAAATTTTTGAAAGCCTTACTATTTCATAGGCATTTAAGAAAAACTTAAGGAAGAATAGAAAGTTTGCTTCTCAACAGCAATCTGTTTTGGTTATTAACCTCGTAAATTCCCCCTAATTTTGCTACTTTTATCCCTCTTTTTAAAAGGAAAAGGAAAGTAAGGATAGAAAATTGAGAAAATTTTTTTCACGCTTATGGAAAAAGGAACCGGAAAGTCTTAAAACTTATCCCGTGGAACTGGTAGGAGATGGTTATCAATCTCTTGCGGAAATAAGACGCGACAGACTGCGCACCTTTTCCTCATCGGATACGCTCAATTCTGCAATTGATAGTGCTTGGTTCCAAGATGATTTTTTTGGGCCTATCGAAGGGATGATGATCAAGGAAAAATTATCTACGACTTTAAGTTTATTTGCAGCTTCACGCGACGCTATCTCCTTAGCGCTTCAAAATTTCTAAACTGGTTCGCTTTACTGACTTTTATTTTGGAATCTTATCAAGTCCTCTCCATCGAAACCGCCGATAAACTCCCTTACGCGCTTTGTTTATTGCTTACATTTATTGGTGGCGGTTTTCTTGAATCTGTTTTGGCCTTTTTCCCTAAAAAAAATAGTAGCTTTCTTCCGGTAATCAATGCGGTTTTTCAATTTCCAGAAAATGTTCTATTAAAAGTGGCCGGATTATTAATTACTATTTGTCCGCCGGTTAACATTGGTCAAGATCAATATCAATCGGATGCTGCGTGCATGCTTTCATCCCGAGGGATGATACCTCTTAAATTACTGCCTCTTTTTGTTCTATTTGGTCTTTATTCTTCGATTAGCGAATATCTAAATCGAAATCCTATCCGTAATAATGGAACTTTCAGAAACTTCCTTTGTTTAAATCCGCGAAGTCCCATAGCACGAATAAGCTTTTCGGCGGTTAATGCAGGCATTTCCGCATTTGGCTTAACCACTTTCGTGGAATACTGTCGGATTATTACGGGAAACGGTGGAATCCCGTTCACTGTACATGCCACCATAGTCCCGCTTTATATGTTTTATGCTGTTTTATGTGAATACAAAGGAATTGCGCGCAAAACGATTTACACATTTAATGATTTTATGAGATCCTTGGCGGGTAATTTCCATGCAAGCGACCACTTAATTTTTGCACTCATGGATTTGACGTACGGTAAACATAATCGAGGGATCGGTGGTCCAAATAGGATTTACATTATTTTACTTTCCTCGTTGGGGTTAGGAGCTCTTCGAGCATACGATGCTTATTTGCATCGTTTTAAACAATTAGAAAAATTTTCATTTTATAAAAATTGCACTTCTGATGGTTATAAAAGTTTTGCCCCCCGCTCTGGCTTCCTTACAGCTAATGATTTTCATCGTTTCGAAAAAAAAGAATTTGAATTTGATGATGAGGATACGTCTGAGGTTTTGGATGAAATTTCTCTTGGGTTAACTTAACCTGTTAAAGGAAGACTCTACTTTGAGGACAGTAAATCAAAATACGTTACAACAGCTTATTAACCAGCTGAACAATAACTCACCCGCACAAACGACAAAGCGTATCGGAGATATAGGCGCTCTTTTAGGCTTCGTTGCTTCGATTTATCTGGGTGTGCTTGGAGGTAAATTTGCAAAACGACGTCATTGGCCCACCCCTGCTGTTATTTTCTATGCCTTATTAACCGGGACGCCTTTATCCATTACCTTTTCAAAAAAAACACGGGATCAATTTATGAAATGGCAGACAAAACTGCCTGATTCATGGAAAGAATGGAGTAAAACAGTCGGTGTGGCTTTATTATCGCTAACCGTTACCATTCCTATCACGGCGCTTTCACACGAAGAAATTAAATCAATCCCAGAAATAGGCACGCAAGGCGTAGCCATTGCTTCCGACGCACTTGTTTTTCTAACCCGGATTTTATTATTTCACTGGTCAATCAATACTTCATTATCTCGAATCACTGCTTTTGCCCACCAGGTAAATAACCGCCGTCAGTTCACTGCCTTGACCGATCCCGCAAAAAAAATCTATCTCATCGATCGACAGCTCGAAAAAACTGAAAGGCTTTTAAAAGGACTCACCGATAGCGATATAGAATTAATATTTACTACTATTAGGAGCGCTGATAAATGGAATTCAGAAGCGATTCCCGAATTATTAAAATTAACCACTGATTACTCTCATACCCAACCGCATGGGGATATTATTCCCTCCATTCGCGGAATAACGGCTGCGCTTATTAGCTTGGCATCGACTAATACGATGCGCGAATTATCGCTAGAAGTATCCACTAATCAATTTCAATTTTTGGGAATGTCTTTACAAACTTCCTCTGGCCTGGCTATGCCGCTTTCTCTTTTGGCGATGTTGATGTTTTCTACTTTTGTCGGTTGCTGTCGACTTTGCCTTCGATAAATTTTTCTTCGGCATTACTCATATTAGTCATTCATTACGAGGCAGAGGAAATAATATTTCGTCTGCAGACGCTATTTTTGCATCGCTTATTATGGCGATCAGCAGTTGTTCATCCACGCCTCGAATTGAATTGAATACGGAACTTTACCGAGATTATCCACTTGGCTGGAAAATATTATTAAATAGTGCCACAGCAATTAGCTAGTTCGCTCTGGATTTTTGGCCACTAATGAAACTCAAGGAATTAATTTTCAAATCCGCCAACCATCGCGATACTTTACTCGCTCTCGTCACAAAACTGCGGGCACTCTTACCGACTTTAAATGAAGATTATATGATGATATCTACGCGCTTATTCCTGAACCAGACATCCCCTACCGCCATTCGCTGAATTTCTTAAGCGAACCTCGGCAACCTCTTTTACCGGACCCTTATCAAGAGTTAACCACCTTGGATAGAGAAAAAGGCCCAACCTTGCGTTAGCATTTTCATTTTGACCAACTGCCCCAGCGCACTGTGTGCGCAGCGCGCTAAAAGCGCGCTGGATTCCCGCCTGCGCGGGAATGACGATTAACAACAAAACCTAGTTATAAATCTTCCCATTCTAGATTATTTTTCCCCATTAACCTTAATTTCAAAAAACCCTCGTCGTCCCCGCGTAGGCGGGGACCCAGTACACTGCGTGCGCTGGGCGCTAAAAGCGCGCAATGATTTTTACATAACCAGACAGTCCTCTGAAGGCTTTATTTCTTCTATGCTCGTTTCGAGCATTAGTTCTTCAAAAGGCATTGCAAGTACCCTTTTAATTAGGCTGGCGTTATTCGAGTGATCCGCATACCAAAAAGCAGAACGGCCTCTAAAATCACATACATTGAGTTGTAGATTACGATCGTGACTGAGTTTACGAATAAAACGCACAGCTTTCATCGACCCGCTCTTGGCGGCCCAATGCAATGCATTAGCACCATTATTTGTTGTGCTTCCCAAATCAATCTCCAAAGTATTGATTACGTATTCTATTGCTTTAACGGACCCGCTCAGTACGGCATAGTGCAAAACGTTAACGCCACTATTATTTATGTCCCCAGCATTCATACCCAAAACATCAATTACATATCTCATGGCCTCTATCGCCCCACTCTGTGCAGCATAGTGGAGAATACTTTTGCCATTAGCGTCTGTACTGTATTTGTCGATGCCCAACGTTTTAATGGCGTACTCCATTGCTTCAATCGAACCACTGAGCGCGGCGTAGTGCAGAACGTTAGCGTTATAACCACCGACACTGTTTGGATTAATTTCCACAATATCAATCATATATTCCATGGCTTCAACCGAACCACACAACGCCGCGTAGTGAAGAGCATCAATATTGTTGGTATTTCGACTGGTCGCATCAATTCCCAACTCACGAATCGCATATGCCATCGCTTTTTTTGAACCACCCCTAGCAGCATAGTGCAAAGCGTTGTTGCCTCCTGCATCCGTACTCCCAGAGTCAATACCAAAAGATAGGGCATACATCATTGCTTCAATTGATCCACTCCACGAGGCATTATGCAGTGCGTTAACACCACTAGACACAGTGCTTGTTTTTTCGATTCCCAAAGTGTTGATTGCGTATTCCATCGCTTTCGGCGATCCACTTTTAGCAGCAAAATGGAAGGCATTAGCGCCATAATTGTTTGTACTTTTAGGGGAATCTTGAACGTCTCTTGGACATATTCCATTGCTTCTGATGACCCACTCAACGCAGCACAGTGCAACAAATTAATTCCTGTCGTGGTCAGGCTCGGCTCGAGGCCCTGCTCATTTCTAAGGAATTGCATCAATTCTATCGATCCACCCTTAGCAGCATAATACAGTGCGTTAGCGTTCTTATTGTCCGTACTTCTGAGGTCGATATTCAAAGTTTCGATGATATATTCCACTGCTTCTTTTGACCCACTGCGTGCGACATGGTGCAGCGCGTTTGTACCCCACCGGTTGGCGGTTTGATTAGTTATTTTTTCCTGCTCAAACGCGTACTCTAAGGCATAGAGCTCCCCACTTAAACAGTAAACTTCCCATGAACAAAGTTTAATTCTGTCCTCATAGGGTATTTTTACCAAGGTTCGATATAATTTTTGATAATCGGTAATCGCGGATAGATGTATCTTACCTAACACCGGTTTAAGACCAATGGCCTCTAAATGGTCTTTCCAAATGAAATAATTTTTTGCATGAATATTAAAGAAGGATGAACAACGAGAAAGGCTAATTGAATTTTTTACATCTAAATAACTAAAGGTAAAATCCATCACTCCTTGTGGCAAATCCCTAAGCCAGCTATCGTGGCGAAGTTTTTCTTCGGGTGTTCCCATTATAAATTGATAAAAATTTTTGTCCGACGACTCTAGCGAATTTAATGACTCTTCCGAAAAATTTTTAAGGATCCACCCCTTTTCTGCTAAAAAGGTGGCAAAGAAATGGAAAGAAATAATCGAGTCTTCTCCTAATTCTTTGACACATTCTTCCTTAAGAAAATGGAAAAGAATCTTTGCATTAAAAAGTTTAAAATGCTCAATGCCTAACTTTCGTAACTCACTTTTACGCATAACTTCTCCCCTTCACTTCCGTTGAAAAACATCATTCTGTAATGAGATTAAGAGAATCTTAGAAAGTGAGTATCGTTACACAACTGCAGCGCTAATTTCTCCCTTTCGCACTTCGACTCCGCAATACAAGGCGAGCCCAAAAATGCTGGCGCTAAAGGATGCAATAACAATAAAATCCCAACCAAAGGGAATTAGGTGGTTCCCGCCAAACGAACCATAGTGTGATATTAGTGCTAACCCGGCTATATAACAAACCATCCACCAGAAGCGACGCCATTGCCAATTAAAAGATTTATCGTGTTTAAATAACAAATAACTACCCAACAGCACATATCCCACCAGAATTGCTATTATCATTTTGAAAACCACATCCCATCCTGACCAATATACAATTAAATTACAGATATAAAATGCTAAGAAGCTAATCGTCTTGGCCATAGGTAAACGGAAGGGGCGAGCGTGATCAGGTAACGTTTTTCGCAATACAACTAATGATAACGGCCCTACCGCATAAGCGAATACCAATAGCGACACCAAAAAACTCATCATGTGCTGCCATGTCGGAAAGGGTAAAAACAAAAATAAACCGATAACGAAATTAAGTAAAATCATTCGATGAGGAACACCGAGACGGTTTAACTTCCTTAAAGAAGAAGGTAAATAACCGCCTTCGCTCATCGCAAAGCCTAATCGCGCGGTAGAGGCGGTGTAAATTAACGCCGTTCCGAATGGAGAAATGGCCGCGTCTAAATAAAGTAATTTAGCAAACCACACCATTCCCAATGTCATGGCAATACCGGCAAAGGGGCCCGCATCACCCTTAAAACTCAGCGCTTGCCAGCCATGTTGCAACGAAGCGGGATTTAAAGCGCCGATAAAAGCAACTTGCAATAAGATATATAAAACAATGCAAATAATAAGCGCGCCAATAATAGCTATGGGTATGGAGCGTTGGGGATTTTTCGCTTCACCAGCCAGTTGAATAACTGGGCTGTAACCGATAAAAGAAAATATCACTCCCGCTGCAGGCAAAGCCGTTAAAATTCCTTTTATTCCTTGAGTAGCAAACCCATGAGAAGAAAAATTGGTGGCGTGAAAATCAAAAAAGAGCAGCACAATTGCCGTAAATATAGGGACCGCTAATTTAGCGCCGACAATAATCGCATTGGTTTTCGTAAGGTAACGCACCCCGATACTATTAATTACACAAAGGAACGCCAATAAAAATCCGGCTGTAATTAGCCCCGGTAAAGTTAAAACAGACTGTCCATCCACATTATGCATTAACCACGGCAAATAATTGCTAGCGTAATGCAGCAAAGCCAGGGTTTCGACCGGCGCCACAGCGATCGAAGAAATCCAGGCAATCCAAGCCATCGTAAAACCCACCAACGGTCCATGACTCAATTGCAGATAGCGTACGGAACCTCCCGTGAAAGGAAAACTACTCCCTAACTCCGCAAACGTCAGCGCGATCAACATCATGAGTCCCCCGCCCACAGCCCATGCAAGTATGGCCGAAGGCCCAACCAAACGGGACGCAAAATAAGGACCAAACAGCCAACCTGACCCCACAATACCGCCAATTGCAGCAAATAATAAAGCAGGCGCCCCAACCGATCGTTTCATCATAACTTCCTTCCTAGTTTTCAATTAAATTTTATTTTATTTCAGAATGAGTTAAGTTTTAGTACGATAAAAGTTGCTGCCGGCCAGCAGCAAGGAGGAAGGGAAGGAAACCAAAAAAATGAGTAGTCATGACTTTAATTAAGTCAAATTATAACCAGTTTGTCAAGTTGTGGTTTTTCGCGCAGACCAGCAAACAAAAATACTGAGAGTGCTTTGCAGCGAGTAGTGGGCGATGTTAAGATGGCTGCTTATGGATTTTCTGGCAAACTACGGTTTATTTCTAGCAAAATTAATCAGCTTGGTCCTGGCCATTGCTGTGGTTCTTTTTATCTTCTTTGGGCTAATCGCCCACGCCAAAAACAAAGCAAAAGGCAAGCTGGATGTTCACAAATTAAATGACAAATACAAGAGCTATCATCGTACGCTTTCAATAGCGATTAAAGATAAATATGAACTTAAACGTTTTTTAAAATCTCAAAAAAAAGAAAAGAAAAAGAAACCTAACACCACCGAAGCAAAAAAACGTATTTTTGTCCTTAATTTTCAGGGCGATATTCGGGCCTCCGCGGTTTGTGCATTGCGTGAAGAAATCACGGCCGTCCTAACCACTGCCACTCGCGACGACGAAGTGCTGCTTCGGCTGGAGAGCGGTGGAGGGGTTGTGCATGGTTACGGTTTGGCCGCCTCTCAATTACAACGAATCAAAGATGCTCATATAAAATTAGTGATTGCCATTGATAAAGTAGCAGCGAGCGGCGGTTATCTCATGGCCTGTGTGGCCGATCGCATCATCGCTGCGCCTTTTGCTATCGTTGGATCGATCGGCGTGTTAGCGCAGCTACCCAATTTCCACCGGTATTTACGGAAAAAATATATTGATTTTGAGCAGGTCATGGCCGGTGATTATAAACGGACCCTTACCCTCTTTGGTGAAAACACTGAAAAAGGCCGTGCAAAAATGAAAGAGGAAGTTGAAGAAACGCATACGCTTTTCAAATCATTTATCAAAGAACACCGCCAGGAGGTGGACGTTGAACAAATCGCGACGGGTGAGCATTGGTATGCTTCGAAAGCACTCGATCTCAGACTCGTTGACGAGCTCAAAACCAGTGATGATTACTTACTTGCTGCTAGCCAAAATTACGACCTTTTCGAGGTACAATATAAACGTAAACCACCTTTAGCTGAACGTGTTTCTCACAACGCCAGTCGTGCTTACCACCAGCTTTTAAGTGGCTTAATGAATTAACCCTCCCCTGTGCTGGCGGGATTAGGGGAGGATTTCATATCGTTACCACAAGTCATAACCTTTTCAATTTTAGGCTTCGGATAGGGAGAATTTTAACCCTGTCTTCTGGCTGTTATTTTTTGTAAAATATACATCCATGCATACTCACGAACATCATCATCATAAGCACCACACTTCCCATCGAGTCTTAGGATGGGCGATTCTATTGACTTTGGGCTTTGCGCTGGTCGAAGCCTTGGGTGGCTATTTTGCGCATTCTCTGGCGCTTTTAGGCGATGCCGGCCACATGGCTTCGGATGCCGTAGCATTGGGAATTGCCGCCTTTGCTTCGTGGATTGCACTTCGCCCTCCATCTCATAAACACAGCTACGGGTTTGGGCGCGCTGAAGTCATCGCAGCTTGGGCATCAAGCTTGCTAATGGTTATCATCGCTCTAGCAGTCATCGTAGAAGCGATCAAGCGTATCCAACAGCCTTCCTCTGTCCACAGCGTCCCGGTGATGCTTATTGCTGTCTTTGGCATTTTATTAAATGTACTTCTCGCAGGCCTGATTTCACGCAGCGAAAAGACCTTAAATATCCGCGCCGTATTGTTACATGTGGTGAGCGATATCGTTGGTACATGCGCGGTTTTGCTTTCCGGCATTGTCATTTTCTTCAGCCATTGGGCCCTGATTGACCCTTTGCTCTCCGTCCTTATCGGTATCCTCATTATTATTTCGAGTGTTCGATTATGGCGAGAATCCATGACTGTTCTGATGGAAGGCGTTCCCGCCCACTTAAATATTAAACAAGTCTCTCAAACGATGGTCCGTTTTGAAGGTGTGAAAGCGGTGCACGACGTTCATATCTGGACGCTCTCATCCGGCGTGACTGCCCTTTCAGCCCATGTCAATATTAAAAATATAACTTCCTGGGATGACGTTTTATTAGGGTTGAAATCGACCTTGAAACAACAATATGATATTGATCATATTACGCTTCAGCCTGAAGCGGATAATGAAGAATGTACACCTTGTTATAAGCTTTAATAACAAAGAGGCTCTACCAGCTCAATTTATGTTTTTAAAACTATTATGACTAAATCTATTGACTGGCAAATGCTTTTAAAGTTAACCAACAATAAACCCGAGCTTGCTGAGGAATTGCTTGCTCTATTTGCGTCCGAATTGCCGGCCCTCCGCGATGGGATCAATGCAGCCTTCGATAAAGCCGATTGGAAAGAAATGAAAAATCAAGTTCATAAACTTCACGGCTCTTGTTGCTATACAGGTACACCTCATTTGAAACATTTATCGCAAGAATTAGAAGAAGCTTTGAAGCTTCGTAACCACGGGGCTGTTCCTCTCTTTTTAGAGCGGTTAAATTCGGAAATTCAGCGGGTGCTCAATGCCATTCAACAAGAAAACTACGCCCATGACTCTTTCTGAACAGAATATTGATAAAGAGGAATTGGCTAAGTTTTCTGATCTCGCTCAGGATTGGTGGAACCCAGCCGGCAAGATGAAACCCCTGCATCTCATTAATCCCGTCCGACTAAAATACATCGAACAGCAAATCACTTTAAAAGGCAAACACGTTTTGGATGTGGGCTGCGGGGGTGGTTTATTAAGCGAAGCCTTGGCAAAGCACGGCGCTATTGTGACGGGCGTTGACATGAGCGAATCATTAATTGATGTTGCAAAAAATCATGCGGAACAACAGCAATTAAATATAAATTATCAATGTCAGGATATTGAAATTTTAACAAAAGACGCTCAACGTTTTGATATTATTACTTGCATGGAATTACTGGAACACGTTCCCGATCCACAACGGATGATAAAAAACTGTGCGGCATTAATAAAACCCGGCGGCAAACTTTTTTTCTCCACCATTAACCGCAATTTTAAAGCTTACTTGTACACGATCGTTGGCGCCGAATATGTATTTAATTTATTGCCCAAAGGCACGCATGATTATGCGCAATTTATTCGCCCTTCGGAATTAACGCAATGGGCTGAAAGTGGTGGTTTGCGATTATTGGATATCACCGGCATCCATTACCACCCTTTAAAAAATGAATTCGATCTAAGCCGCGATGTCTCCGTTAATTACCTCGCGTGTTTTACTCATGAGTAACCCCACTCATCGGGTGACTGCCGTTTTCTTTGACCTCGATGGCACACTGTTAGATACAGCGCCTGATTTAGCCGATGCCTTAAATCAACTGCTCAATAAACACGGGCGTGATCCTCTCCCTTTAAAGGTTATTCGTCCCACCGTCGCTCAAGGCACGCGTGGAATTTTGGCGAACGGGTTTTCTATTAATCAAACTGACCCTCGTTTTAACCCACTTCGAGATGAATTCTTATCGATTTATCAATCTTGCCTCACTAATAAAACAACCTATTTTGATGGAATGGCAGAAGTATTGGAATATTTAGATGTTCATGCTATTCCCTGGGGCGTTGTTACCAACAAACCGGGATGGTTGGCTCGACCGCTATTAAATCACTTTAAGCTCACTCGCCGATATCGTTGTTTAATTTCAGGCGATCAATTAGCTAATCGTAAACCTCATCCAGAACCCCTTCTTTTCGCTTGCAAAACGGTCGACGTTCAACCTCACACCGCGTTATATGTAGGCGATACCGAAGGTGATATTCAAGCAGCTAAAGCCGCTGGAATGTTAGCCGTGGCAGCGACTTACGGTTATTTGTCTGCCAACAGCACACCCCAAGACTGGAAGGCCGATGCTTTGATTAAATCGCCGTTAGAGTTGATTGATTGGTTGAAAGGAAACGAAAACACCTGATCATTGTGAAGAAAGCCTAAGATGGCTATAATCAGGAGCAATGAATTCAACCGACCAATACGTCCTTCCCGCGAAAAAAAGCCATTTTTATTGGGTCATCGCCTTCATTGCCGCTTTTGCTGGAATCCTTTTTGGATACGACACCGGTGTTATTTCGGGCGCCATTTTATTCATTAGCCAGGAGTTTCACCTCTCTCCGCAAATGAATGGATTTGTTGTCAGTGCCGTACTCATCGGCGCTTTTTTGGGAGCGCTTTTTAGCGGCCATTTGGCTGATTACATTGGACGAAAACGTTTACTCATTATCGATGCTTTGATTTTTATTGTTGGCACAGCCATTTCCAGTATGACTGTCTCCATTAGCTGGTTGGTAATTGGACGTATTATTGTCGGCATTGCTATTGGCATCGCTTCTTACAGTGCGCCGCTTTATATTTCTGAAATCTCTCCCCCTCATCGCCGCGGTGCTTTAGTTTCGCTTAATCAGTTGGCCGTTACGATCGGAATTTTTCTTTCGTACGTAGTAGATTATTATTTTGCTCGCCACGACGCTTGGCGCTCGATGTTTGCCGCTGGTGTCATCCCGGCCGCTTTGTTATTGCTCGGTATGATAGTGTTGCCCTACAGTCCTCGCTGGATATTCTCCCGCGGTCACGAAGAAAAGGCTTTGTGGATTTTGCGAAAATTGCGTGGCCACGGTCCCCATGCGGAACAAGAATTAGAGCATATCCGCGCTAGTTTGCAGCAGCAAAAAGGCGACTGGAGAACATTATTTTCAAAAATCATCCGTCCTACGCTTTTTATCGCTATCGGTTTAGCGGTATTTCAACAAGTAACGGGAATTAACACGGTACTCTACTACGCCCCTACCATTTTAAAAATGACTGGTTTTCAGGCTTCACAAACCGCTATTTTGGCGACGATGGGTATCGGTGCGGTGTTGGTCATTATCACCATTATCAGTCTGCCATTAATCGATTCGCTCGGACGACGCCCGTTATTATTCATCGGCGTTGGTGCCATGACAGTTAGTTTGCTCGTCTTAAGCTGGTCGTTTAAAGTGCACGGGCATATGGATTATATGCGATGGATCGCCTTTGGGAGCTTATTAGTGTTTATTTCGGGATTTTCAATTAGCTTAGGCCCGATCATGTGGCTGATGTTTTCTGAAATTTTCCCGCTGAGAGTTCGTGGGTTAGGAGCGAGCATCGGAGCTTGCACCAACTGGGCATCGAACTGGTTAGTTACTATAACGTTTTTAACATTGATCGAATATCTTGGTCCTAGCGGTACCTTTTTTATTTATTTTATTATTAGCGTGATTACTCTTATTTTCATTTACACTTCCGTACCAGAAACCAAAGGGGTAACCTTGGAGCAAATTGAAGAGAATCTCTATGCAGGAAAAGACATGCGTTATTTAGGAAAATAATCGGATGTATCTGGGCATTGACCTTGGCACTTCTGGTGTCAAAGTTATTTTGATGGACGATCAACAAACGATAATCACCTCTAGCACCGCTCGTTTAACCATTTCTCGCCCTCAATCTTTATGGTCTGAACAAAACCCCAATGATTGGTGGGGAGCGACCCAAAACGCTATCCGAAAAATTAAATATACCCACGCTAATGAATTAAAAAAAGTACGTGCGCTGGCTTTTTCCGGTCAAATGCATGGAGCAACATTGCTCGATAAAAATGATAACCCTTTGCGCCCCGCTATTTTATGGAACGACGGGCGCGCCATGGCTCAGTGTCACACTCTATTACAACGAGCACCCCGGGCATTAGAGATTACGGGGAATTTAATCATGCCGGGGTTTACAGCTCCAAAAGTGCTGTGGGTACAAGAAAACGAACCGGCTCTCTTTCAAAAAATCAAAAAAATTCTTTTGCCAAAAGATTATTTACGATTACTTATCAGCGGCGATTATGCCACGGATTTTTCAGATGCTTCTGGCACTTCGTGGTTAGATGTCGGTAAAAGACAATGGTCTAACGCCTTGTTAACCGCTACAGGATTAACCCCTGAGTTTATGCCAGCTTTATACGAAGGCTCAGCCATTACCGGCGCTATTTTGCCGGCTGTTGCTGATGTTTTTGGCATCCCCAAAAACGCCGCCGTTGTCGCCGGCGGCGGCGATAACGCGGCAAGCGCTATTAGCGTCAACGTTACCGAACCCGGCAAGGCTTTCTTGTCCTTGGGGACTTCCGGCGTTTACTTTGTCGCTAGCGAATGTTTTAAACCGAACCCTTTATCCGCTGTTCATACTTATTGTCACTGTCTCCCTAATTTATGGCATCAAATGACCGTTCATCTCAGCGCGGCGAGTTGTTTAGGGTGGTTAAGGCGCTTGCTTAACCTCGATATTGACCGATTAAATGCACTGATTCGACAAGCAAAACGAGACGAAACTAATCCTAACATCCCTATTTTCCTGCCTTATTTATCCGGCGAACGCACCCCGCATAACGATCCTTATGCCCGCGGGGTGTTTTTTGGAATGACGCATGAAACCAAAATCCATCACCTGGTACAAGCGGTTCTCGAAGGTGTTGCTTTCGCTTTTGCCGAAGGGCACGCTGCAATGCACGCAACAAACGTTAAAATTGAAGACATTTCCGTTATCGGCGGCGGCGCACGGAACATTTATTGGGGAGAAATTCTCAGCGCGGCGCTAAATAAGCCCTTAATTTACCGCGAATCCGCCAACGTCGGCGGCGCTTACGGCGCAGCACGATTAGCCTGGCTTGCCATAAATGGCGGTGACCCGCGTACGGCTTTACGACCCTTGGCTATCAAAAAAACCATTGAACCTGATCAAAATCGCGTTGAACGTTATGTTGAAAAACAGACGCTGTTCACCGAATTGTATCAGCAGCTAAAAAAAACGTTTGCAAACGCTTATAAACAGAAGTGAAATTGACTATGGTAATAATAACAAAGTAAGTAGCTCTTAAAAGACGTACCATTAAAAGCGAGGACCGTTATGAAAACATACTTCAAGCCTATCGATAAGATCAATTACGAAGGGCCCGACTCGGAGAATCCGCTAACTACGACCCTCAACGGATCGTACTTGGAAAATCGATGGAAGAACATTTGCGTATGGCGGTTTGTTTTTGGCATACCTTTTGCTGGGAAGGCAATGATAATTTTGGTGCTGGCGTTTTTAACCGCGAATGGTTGAAAGAAAAAAAACCAATGAAACGCGCCAAACAACGCGTTCTTGCTGCTTTTGAATTTTTTGAAAAACTGAGTCTGCCTTTTTTTACTTTTCATGATCGCGACGTTTCACCCGAAGGTGATTCTCTCAAAGAAACGATTAAAAATTTTAAAAAAATCGCTGAGCTCATTGCCAAAGAAATGGAACGCACGGGCGTTCAATTATTATGGGGGACAGCCAATTTATTTTCCCATCCACGCTATCTCGCAGGCGCTGCTACTAATCCCGATCCGAATGTCTTCGCCCACGCGGTGGCGCAAGTAAAAACGGCTCTTGATATTACACAGCAACTGAACGGAAAAAATTATGTCTTATGGGGCGGTCGCGAAGGTTATGAAACGTTGTTAAATACGGACCTTAAACAAGAGCTCGATCAATTCGGCCGATTTCTAAGTTTATTAGTCGACTATAAACATAAAATTGGCTTTAACGGCCTTTTATTAATTGAACCTAAACCTTGTGAGCCAACTAAGCACCAATACGATTTTGATGTGGCAACTGTGTATGCCTTTTTACAAAGGTACGGATTAGAAAAAGAATTTAAAGTCAATATCGAAGCCAACCACGCGACATTAGCGGGCCATAGTTTTGCTCATGAAATTGCCTACGCTTGCGCTAACGACATTTTCGGCAGCGTTGACGCCAACCGCGGCGATCCGCAATTGGGTTGGGACACCGACCAGTTCTCGATTGATCTTCAAGAAACGGTATTAGTTCTTTACCTGATTTTAAAGCACGGCGGTTTCACCAGCGGTGGATTTAATTTTGATGCAAAACTACGACGCCAAAGCCTCGACTTAGAAGATCTATTCTATGCACATATTAGTGGCATCGACACCCTAGCCCGCGGCTTGCTCATCGCCGCTACAATAATCGAAAACGATAAATTAAAAACAACAAAAGAAAAACGTTATCAAGCTTGGAAAGAACCCTTAAATGCTAATATGCTGAGCGGCAAACTTGATTTTGAAACCATTGCAAAAAGAGCCCTTGACAATAATCTTGACCCCAAACCAACATCAGGCGAACAAGAAAAGCTCGAACGCTGGTTGAGTGAACGGTAATCACATCCTCGGTTGCATCGCTGTGCCCAATTCGCTCTCATTGTTATTTAGCATAGTTTTGATAACACCCGAGTTTATTGGATTCTGCTCTTCTGCTAATTGAGCAATTTGATTAAAGATTGCTTCCGCATCCTGACACTCCAAGATATCTGCCAATCTTTCGTCAACTGCCGCCACCGCTTCTTGCGAGAGCTTTTTTTCTCGCCGCAATTCTTCCAAAAGAATCACACACTTCGCGCCGGCTTCTACCCCTTTAAGGTCCATGTAAAATCTATCACGACAAACTCGGAGTGCTCTTTTTTTTGCTAAGGGATTGGATTCCAACCTTTGATTAATATATCACCAAGGCATAGGACAAGCGTATGGTTTCTGCGGGGTCTACCATAGACGTAAGGTTCTCCATAATGTGCACAATAAGTTGCCCTCCAACGGAGACATGATTTTCTCTCACAATTTTTATAAACTCCTCTAAAGGAGTAATGATTTCAGAGAAGGCAGGTGGACAGCCAGCATAATCGCTCACCATACCCATCATATCGGGGATAGTGAACAAGGTATGTCTATTTAAACCGGAATTTAAGTATTTCTTATACTTCTCCGAACTGAAATTCCTTAGTTTAAGCGCAGATTTAACAACTCTGCTTAAAAACTTCGGTGTAAAGCTTATCTTTTTTTGCAAACCTTTTCCTAAACACCTCTCGGAAACCCAGCCCCCCGCGACCAACATTGCATTTGATGGTATGAACAAGTTCCAAAAATGGAGTTAAATATTGCAGTTGCTGTTCGTTTAACGACGTTAAGGAACGGATAAAATCAGCATTAAGGGTCGTCCTTCCCAAATCTTTACGACTCACAATATTCATCATTCGCATAAGGTGAGCATTCTGCTGCAACCATTTTTGAATCCTTAAAAATTGCTTCTCAGAGATCAATAATAAGGGCAACCAATCGTTGTCCCAACTATATTGGTATTGGAAATCAGTTCTTAGTTTCTGCAACGCATTCAGACGACCCATAATGGTTTCAGCAGTTACCGCTTTTTCTTTTGCTGTGAGCAGCAACGGCGTAAGGGCTTCTGGGCTAAAAAACGCCCCCATTTCGAAAAAGCGCACAAGTTGCTGTATCTCGTTTAATGGCCAGGTTAAGAGTGAACTAGGCCCTAACTGATTCGCATAGGTTTCAAAAAAATCTCTTGCTTTCGCAAAGGAACTACAGTTCCCCCCTAACAAAAACCATAGATATATTATCGCTTTACTTTTGTCATTGATCTCCAAAGAATCTTCTATTTCTATAAAGAAAATGTTGTTAGAAGGAAGCCCCCAAACTCTGAGGGGGCCTGCCCAATTATAGGAAGGACGCCAATTATAGGAAGACGCTTCCAAGCACTGAGTAAGTAAATGGCGCAACTCACTAGCGTACGTAGAATCCGCTTTTTTCAATTCCTTGCTGCTGTTGGATTGAAGCTCCGACCTTAAGACCGAAATGATCTCTTTTTGTCTCTCTGTTAACATTACCCCTCCTTAAAGCCGTTAGTTCATTAGAATAAATAAAAACCAATTTCCCCTCAGCAACTTCATGAAAAACTTTGATTCTGGTTAAAGTTACTACAATAAGATTAAGTGAATATGAAGTGTCACGCCGATATGGTGGTACCAAAGCGAAAATGTCCCTTAGCCGTAGCCCGTATGGAGTGAAGCGAAATACGGGAATTATTATTATTCCGCCGTATTCCACTTCGCTTCATACGCTTACTTTCTAAAAAACTTAAAACCGTCGTCCTCCCGCGAGGCCGTCTGCTGTAGTATTGAAGCATACAAAACCTTCACGGCCGAGTCGGGAGATCCAGATTAGGGGGCTAAAAAAACACCGATAGCGCTTTTCTTAGCGTTAGTGAATTGGATTTTTTTATTGAAAAAGGCATCATAGAATGGTGAAAAAAGATAATCGATGCAACTAGGAGCCAACGTGACCGAAATAAAAAAATTAATAGTGCTTACTTCTGGAGGCGATGCACCTGGCATGAATGCTGCAATCCGTGCTGTTGTGCGAACAGCGCTCCATTATCAATTTGAAGTTTACGGTGCCACAGCCGGTTTTGCTGGTTTAGTTAACGGGCAGGTCGTTCCTCTCAATTCGCGCGCGGTTGCCAATTGCATCCAGCGTGGCGGTACAATTTTAAAAACGGGGCGTTTCGAAAATTTTCGTTTCAAAGCAGTCCGTGACAAAGCGCGGGAATTTTTAAAAAAATTGCAAATCGATGCCATGATCGTTCTCGGCGGCAACGGCAGTTTTGCGGGCGCTTCAAAACTGTACCAAGAAGGCGGACCTCAAATGATTGGGATTCCATGCACTATCGATAACGACATTCAAGGAACGGATTATTGCATTGGTTTTGATACGGCTTGTAATACAGCTTTGCAAGCTATCGATAAAATTCGCGATACGGCATTCAGCCACGAGCGAAATTTTTTAATTGAGGTTATGGGGCGGTCTTCCGGTTTTATCGCGGTGAATGTCGGCATCGCTGGCGGTGCGGAAATCATTGCGCTACCTGAATTTCACGTCGATATTGATACATTGACGCAAAAAATTAAAAAACAACACGGTAAAAAATCAGCCTCCATTATTGTCGCTGCTGAAGCCAATCAACCCGGCCACAGCTTTGAAGTCGCCAAACAAATAAAAGAAAAAACCGGCATCGAATACCGCGTCTGCGTCCTCGGCCACACCCAACGCGGCGGAACCCCAACGGTAAAAGATCGCGTGCTTGCTTCTCTGATGGGAGCACAGGCCATTGAAGCACTAAAAAAAGGATTAACCGAAAAGATGATCGCTTATCAAAATGGTAAAATAGCTGTTGCGCCCCTGCCGGATCCCGACAACGGAACGCGATATTTTGCTGATGAGGCCTTGTTAAGGGTTAATAATATTATTTGCGCCATGTGAATGAATAACTTCTTCTTTTAAGTGGATTTCAGATAATGACCTTAATCGTGAAATACCTCTTCTAAAGTACTAGCATCAATAAGCCGTTCACCCCATTTCAACAACGTTTCGACATCGGCTTTTTCAAGCTTTTGCCGATAATCCGCCGGTACCCCATGAAACTTACGCTGAAGTTGACGCAACAAAAGCGCATATTCGCCTTCTTGCCGCCCTTGCTGCAAGCCCTTTTGAATCCCAAAACGCTCGATGGAACTGATATACGCCATGTTATTTTCCTCCCATTGATAAACCGTTTCTCGATATTCTATCTCAAAGGCCTTGGGTAAGTGAATTAACCAATCAATAAAAATATACAGCCGGATGATTTGCGCTTTCGTGTAGCCCTTGCGGTACAAGCGCTTGGTTAACGAAAGCTTCGTTTGCAAACGAATCGCCTCCGGCGCGCGCTTGACTTTAGTGGCGGCTAGGTAACTTAAAATCACGCTCGCAAATGGATTCGTCGAATGCTCCAATTCGACCTCGCTTTTTGCATAATCGAGTAGTTTCACTACCCGAAAATCCATCCGCAAGCGCGAGCCTGCTAACGCAATTTCGTAATGATCCGGACGCCACTTCGGGTTTTGATCCGTTAAGATCGCACAACTCACCACGGGCTTTTGGTATTTATCGTAAATGCGATACCCATACACCAACATCCGCCGCGGAAATTGGGCTTCCACCTGACCTTGGATTTCCAAATGAATGAGCACCCATTGCTCTTGTCCGGATCTAAAATACACTCGAAATAATTTATCTAAAATCCGCTTCCCGGTGAGACCCTCTTTGGTAATCGCCAAAAGTTCTTTGTCTAAGCTTTCATAAGGTTGTTTCCAATCAATCAGCTTATCTAAATCCGATAAGCACAACGCTATAAACTCTTTGAAATACGCTTCTAAGATTTCTTTCCATGCCGTGTCTTTTGATTGATAGACAACTGCCATATTTTCCTCATCGGGATTAATGGCCGCTATTATAAATAAAGCGTTGATGGTTTATTACAGGGTTTTTCAACTGATTCGTATTGTGAACGTGAATGTTTTGAGGTGAATTAATCTTTTCTTAATCGTCCTATAGAGTTTGCAGAGAAATGGGTTAATTTTATGCGCTAATTGCTTGTGCAAAACCGTTCTAAAGCTTAAGTTTATAAAAAACAATTTTTAGCGAGTTTGACATGCGAAAATCCCACCCCACTCAACAATCATTATTCAAAACCAATCCTCAATTCCTAGCGCAAATAAAAAGACGTCAACAAAACAATGAAACCAAAGATACCAATTCACCTCTGTCAATATCTGCCTCCCTCTCCAAACACGTGTTGGCAATGCTCCCTTTTACTTCTTTAACCACAAATGTCATTGCATCCGAAATCAAAAATAGTATCGGAAAACTCTGTCAGTCAACGATTCACCTCCCTTTTAATGGCACCACTATCTGCGTGAAACCGGAAATAGACTCCCTAAACGCTCCCAAACAGTACTGGGCGATGGCCGTAGAAAATATTTCAGGCGTTTTTAACAGGTCTGGATTTAATGTAACCTCACGTGAGATTCTAAACTGTCTACAAGGCGAAATACTGGCTTCTTCTCCCTATTCCTCATCTTGCGATGATAATAAAAAAACGCATCAATATTGGAATCTTTTCGCGTTCCCGTCACAACAGAGTATTATTTCTAATATTTCTAGTTTTTTAAATAAAACTATCGCACCAGCCATACAAGAGATTCTCAATAATATTACGAATCTTATCCAAAATGACACAGAAAAATCATGTGACCATACCAATGTTTTTGGAATTTTTCTTGTTGCGGCAGGCGCTTTTATTGTCGTCATGGGCACTGCGATTTGGCTGGATGAACAAAGCAAAAAAAATCAAATTAGGTCAGAGCAATCATTAGAAGAAAGAAACCCAGATTATCAATTTTTTCAAGCTTAATTAAAAAATCAACCATTTTTACTACAAGAGACTCTTTGTCACAATCTCGTAAACATCCGACGACAAACGCTCTGCTTTTGCAATGCGGTTAAGTTCGGCTTTCATTAATTCTTGCCGTTTTTTATCCATCATTTGCCAGCGGGTCAAGGGTTGCAGAACGCGAGCGGCGACTTGAGGATTGGCAGGGTCAATTGCTAACACATAATCGGCAATTAAACGATAGCCTTCTCCACTGCCCTCGTGGAAACACACGGCATTCGCGCCAAAAGTACCCAGCAACGAATAAACGTTATTTGGATTTTTAACATCAAATGCTGGGTGTTTTGTTAATTTCCTTACGGCTTCCAATGTGGATGGTAAAGTCGACGAAGCATGCAACATCAACCATTTGTTGACGACCAATGGTTGGTCTTTCCATTGTTGATAGAATTCATCCAATGCCTGATGACGTTCCTTGCAATCGTGGTTCAACAAAGCAGACAAAGCGCCAACGGTGTCTGTCATATTATCGCTCTTTTTAAATTGTTGATAAGCCACTTGACGGAATTGTGTATCGTCCGATTCTGTTAGATAAGCTAAACAAATATTTTTTAATTTACGCTTTCCAATATCCGCTGGGGTGTATTCATACAACGGCAATTGATGATGTTCGTATTGGATTTTCAAATCATCAACCAGCGCGTTCGAAAGGGCTTTTTTCACAAATTGACGAATCGTATGCAGCGCCTCAACGTCCATTTTTTTCATCAATTGCATTAAATAATTGATACTGGGTAATTGTAGTAAGGCAGCTTCATACCAATGATCTCGATGCGGGCCTGCGATAATTTTACGGTGAGCATCTATAAAACGCTCATCAATTTTTAAAGGTTTTCCCTGATAAGAATCGTCGATTAACTTAAATATTAATCGCTGGGCGAAGATTTGGCCCGCTTCGTAGCGAGCAAAAGGATCGCTATCACATTGAAATAGCCACACCAATTCTTCATCGCTGTAAGGGTAATTTAGCCGAACCGGCGCTGAAAAACCCCGCAATAGAGATAACGTAGGTTTATGATTCACGTTAACGAATTTAAATTCTGTTTCAGCGTCCTTAATTTCAAGCACTCGCGTTCCCGGAATAGCTTTTTTTTCTCCCGCTAATTGGGTTGGCATATCCTGACATTCCGGACCGACAAAACCCAATGTTAATGGCAAGTGAAAAGGTAATTTCTCCGACTGCCCGGGTGTTGGTGGACAGGACTGTTTAACGGTCAACGTTAAGGTTTTATCATTCGCATTGTATTCGCTGTTGAGATCCAACACCGGCGTGCCAGCTTGATCATACCAGCGCTTAAATTGTTCGAGATTTTTTCCGGAAGCGTCTTCCATCGCTTGAATAAAATTCTCCGTTGTCACCGCTTGGCCATCATAACGCGAAAAATAAAGGTCCATCGCTTTGCGAAAAAGCGCTTCCCCTAACAAAGTTTGCACCATTCGGATGACCTCAGAACCTTTATTGTAAACGGTTGTGGTATAAAAATTATTAACTTCAATATAAGATCGCGGACGAATAGGATGCGCCATGGGCCCCGCGTCCTCCGGAAATTGCGAATTTCGCAGTATGTTTACGGTACCTATTCGAGCTACGCCTTTTGAGGTGGTATCTTCTGTAAATAATTGCTCACGAAATACAGTGAGACCTTCCTTTAAGGTAATTTGAAACCAATCGCGGCAAGTTACGCGATTACCGGACCAATTGTGAAAATATTCATGCCCAATGACGCTTTCTATTGCAACGTAATTATCATCCGTTGCAGACTGAGGATTAGCTAAAATATATTTTGTATTAAAAATATTAAGCCCTTTGTTTTCCATCGCCCCCATATTGAAGTCGCTAACCGCGACAATCATATAAATATCCAAATCGTACTCGCGGCCAAACCGCTTCTCATCCCAACGCATCGCCTTTTTTAACGCCGCTAAAGAAAAAGGTCCCTGATCTTTAAAGCCTTTTTCTAAATACAATCGCAAGGCGATTTCTCTACCCGATTGGGTCACAAAGGTGTCTTCCAATAAATCAAAATCCCCCGCCACCAACGCAAATAAATAGCAGGGTTTTTTTGACGGATCTTCCCAATGCGCCCAATGACGGTTATCGCTTAAAATTTTCGTTTCAATTAAATTCCCATTTGATAATAAAAAGGGATATTTATTTTTATCAGCGGTAATCGTGGTGGTGTATCGCGCCATTACATCAGGGCGATCCAAAAAATAAGTGATCCGACGAAATCCATGGGATTCACATTGGGTGCAAAAATTTCCGCGGGATTTGTACAGACCCATTAATTGGGTATTTTCCTGGGGTTTGATCACCACTTCGGTTTCTAAAGTAAATTCATTGGGAACATTGGCAATCGTTAGCGATGAAGCATCGAGCGTGTAATCCGATGAAGCTAATGTCTGTCCGTCCAGGGCTACCTTTTTCAAGGTCATGGCTTCGCCCGTTAACGCCAAGGGCGCCGTCGCGTTCCCTTCGGGATTACGTTGCAAGTTTAAAATAGTTTTAACGTGGGTTTCTTCTTCATGAAGATCAAAATACAGATGAACCGTATCTACCAAAAAATCAGAAGGGCGATAATCTTTCAGATAGACTGTTCGTGGTTTCTGGTTACTCATCTTCGGCTCCGCGGTCTCGAATGAAATTTGACATTGTAGGCTTGATAGGCAAAAAGCTTCAAGCCCCACTTTCCGAGCATCTCAAAGCCTACTGGCGAAAAATTTGTTAATTAATTTGGTTTCCCCTCTTGAGCTTGGAAATTCCGATGTTATAATGAGCAACTCGTAGCTTGATGGGGAATATTTTTCCACAAGCAATGAACTAAACCCTAAACCACCTAGGAGTATAACCTTGGAAGGAACTGCAATTATGGAAGCTGATACATTGATTCAAGAACCTGAAGTTATTAAGCCGGTTGAAACCGGCCAATCGTTCGCGTCCAGCGTACAACAATCGCTGCAAAGCTATTTTGCACGCCTCGATGGCGAAGACCCCGTTAACCTTTACAGCATGGTCTTGGCGGAAATGGAAGTGCCGTTGTTAAGAGTGGTTATGCGCTACACGAAAAATAATCAAAGTAAAGCCGCTAAGATCTTAGGCCTTAGCCGAGGAACCTTGCGCAAAAAACTCGCTATTTATCAAATTGATGAGTCGCGTCGGTGATACTGAAAGGCCGATTAAGCGTGCGCTCATCAGCACCGCAGATAAAATCGGCCTTATTGAATTCATATCACAATTAGTGACTTGCGGCGTTGAGATAATAGCTACGGGGGGTACGGCTGAGTTGCTTAAGCAACATCAGCTCCCCGTCATCGATGTCTTTACTTATACCGGTTTTCCTGAGATTATGGATGGCCGAGTCAAAACTTTGCACCCTAAGATACACGCGGGATTGTTGGCCCGACGGGGTATCGACGAGAAAACGCTTGATCAGCACGCCATCAAACCCATCGACTTACTAGTGGTAAACCTTTACCCCTTTGTTCAAACCGTCAGCGCGTCAAATTGTTCGCTGGAAAAGGCAGTGGAGCAAATTGACATTGGTGGCCCCAGTATGCTGCGAGCGGCCGCCAAGAATTTCGCCGCTGTTACCGTGGTGGTTGATCCAGAAGACTATTCACGAATTTTAGAGGAAATAAAGACCCATCACGGATCCACCACGCTGTCTACCCGCAAACGGTTGGCCCAAAAAACATTTGAACACCTTTCGTATTACGATGCTCACATCGCCACCTATCTCGCTGAAAAAGAAGGAGCAACGACTCTTCCCGCACGGCTTCCATCCATCTTTAAGAAAAAGATTGACCTACGGTATGGCGAAAATCCTCATCAAACCGCCGCCCTTTATAGTATTGATCCCCCCTTATCCCACAGTTTGGCGGAAGCGCAATTATTACAAGGCAAGCCTTTATCATTTAACAATCTCTTAGACAGTGATTGCGCTTATCGGTGCGTTTATGAAGGCTCTTTGTCTGAACCCGCCTGTGTCATTGTCAAACACGCTACACCCGCCGGAGCGGCAAGGGCACAAACCCAGTTAGCGGCTTATGAAAAAGCTTATGCCACTGATCCGCTTTCCGCTTTTGGCGGTATTGTGGCTTTTAATGCCCCTTTGGAAGCAGTAACAGCGGAAAAAATTCTCTCTCAACAGTTCGTAGAAGTCATTATCGCCCCCGATTTCCCAGCGGAAACGCTTCGTCTACTGCAAACCAAACCCAATTTGCGCGTATTACGCGGGCAGCCACTCGATAGTTCCCAAATTACGTATTCCTTTCACTCCATCACCGGCGGCGTTTTATGCCAAGAGGCTGATGCGACGAAATTTTCCGACGAAACTTTCACCGTGGTCACCCGCCGTCAGCCCACAGCAAAAGAACAGCAAGATCTCTATTTTGCCTGGCAAATCGTAAAGTACGTCAAATCAAACGCCATCGTTTATGCGAAAGACCATGCCACACTGGGAATTGGCAGCGGTCAAACAAGTCGAGTTTTCGCGGCTAAAATCGCTATCTTGAAAGCAGAAGAAGCTGGATTATGGTTAACAGACGCCGTCATGGCCTCGGATGCTTTTTTCCCTTTCAGCGATAGTATCGAAATCGCAGCGAAAGCAGGCATAACCGCTGTGATCCAACCCGGTGGTTCAAAACGCGATGAAGAAGTCATTAAGGCCGCGAACGAAGCGGGAATGGCAATGCTGTTCACCCACCAGCGACATTTCCGCCATTAAGAACGACTCTCGCACCTCAGGGAATTTAATACATAAAATTAGGTAATTTATAACTGTGTTCGCTGTAACCGCCTTTAAGATCGCTGTATTGATCGCCCATATTCAACACAATATCGTAGCCTTCTTTTTCAATCGCTTTTCGTTCTGAAATTTTATAAGGAGCGGCTGAATTCAAACGGTAATCGTTCGGCTTCATATAAAGGCGAGCCCATTGAGAATACCCCGCTGTTTTCAGATTTTTTATCGTTGCTGTGCGGTATTTTTCCTGACGTCCCGTGATGAAAAAAACAGCCACCCCGTGTTGAATGGCGTAACGATACAAATTCAATGTAGGCGTAATCGCGGGATCATCTCCGTCGGCTTCGGCTAAATCTTGCTGCAAAAACGTGCCGCCGAAATTTAACACTTTAATATCGCTATAATTAGATAAAGACGTTTCGTCGATATCCAAAACCATCGCCAGTTTTTTGGGATGCGAAGCATGCTGATTTTCACGAATTCGATCCGCAAGATAGCGCTTAGCGAGATGAGTGACTTTAGAAATATCAACATCGTATTCCCCCGATTCATGGTAGTGAATGATTTCTTTCTTTAAAGAATCGAGGTTTAAAGGGGGTTCTGCTAACATCACCATCGGTGTGAAGCTAAGAATCATCATCATTAATTTATTTGCCTCATAAGGAAAAACCAATAAGATCCTCCCACAAGTTAATCAAATCTTCAACTCTCTGCGCTTACGACCATTCCATTGAGGGATGAAACTAGCGCCTATATTCGATTTAAAAAGGCCCTTACTGTTTTTTGCGGCGTTTTGCTTTTTGTCACGGCTGAAATAACCGCTACATTCACCGCACCTGCATTTAAAACGCTCTCCAATCGATTCAAATTAATACCGCCAATAGCCACTACCGGATAAGGGGAAATTTCACACCAATAACGCAGCCACTCCAAACCACGCGCAGAATAAGGCATCGGCTTAGAATAAGTTTCATAAATCGGTCCAAAAGCCACGTAAGAAGGTTGGATCGCATGCGCTCGTGAAAGTTCATACAACGTATGCGTGCTAATGCCTAACCGCAAATTCACCGCCCGAATGGCGGAAAGATCCGCGGTTTCTAAATCTTCTTGTCCTAAATGAACACCATAAGCACCAGCCTCAATGGCCAGTTTCCAATAATCATTGATAAACAATTTTGCCTGGTAATGACGTGCTAAGGCCACACTCTCGATCACCGCTTTTTTAATTTTTTGAGGGGAAGCGTTTTTGATTCGTAATTGAATAGTTCGAACACCGTACGATAACAATCGCTCCACCCATTCAACGCTGTCAACAATCGGATAAAAACCGAATGAGTTACAAAGAGGGAAGCTTTTTCGTTTAAAATTAGCATTTTTGGTTACCCACGGGAGGTCTATCGATCGCCGTGGAAATCCTTGACGCCCCATTAATTCCTGAGTATTGACTTTAAAATTTTGACGAATACCCTGCTGAACATACATTTTTGCTACTACTATCGCGTCTTTTAGTGAATAACCTAAAGCTATCGCGCTACTGATTGCTGAGCTTAACGCGCAGCCCGTCCCACGCACCCGTGTTTTGGGTATTTTTGTATGCGCTAACCAAAACTCACACTTACCATCCGTGAAAAAATCACGCGCCTTTGAACCAATTAAGTGACCGCCTTTTAATAACACGGCACTGACTCCGCATTTTAATAATTGATGCGCGGCAGAAATTATATCGGAAAAGGTATGAATTTTATTTTGGATTAAAATTTCAGCTTCAGGAATATTCGGGGTTAATAAATCCACATGAGGAAAAAGGAGTTTCTTTAACAAATCGAGATAATCTGACGCATGCAATAATACGCCGGATGTTGAATTTAAAACGGGATCACAGACAACCTTACCGCTGTAATTTTTGAGATAGGAAGCAACCGCAGTAACGATTTCTTTTGTTCCTAATAATCCTAATTTAATCACTGTTGGAGGAAGCGTTTCTTTAAGAGCCTGAATTTGTTTTTGGATCAAATCGGAATCGCAATAGTTTATTTTTAAAACTTGCTCGGCGTTTTGTGCGGTTATTGTCGTAATAATACTTGCCGCGTGCACATTAAAATCACGACACGTCAATATATCCGCCTGACAGCCTGCACCGCCGGAACAGTCTGAACCGCCAATTGACCAAACAATCGATTTTTGATTCATGGTTTCTCAATCAAAAAAGGTTTTCCTATTAGCGGGGTCGTTGCTTTCGCAACATTGCGCGCTTTAATCATTCCCCCCTCATAGCCCAAACGCCCTCCTTCAACCGCTTTTGCAAACCCAGCAGCCATAACGACGGGGTCCATCGCTAACGCCACGGCTGAGTTTAATAATACCGCATCAAAACCCATTTCCATTACTTGAGCCGCGTGCGAAGGTCTCCCAAGTCCAGCGTCAATAATTAAAATGTTTTTAGGAAACCGTTCGCGCAAAACCTGCAATGCATAAGTATTCATTAAACCGCGCCCGCTCCCAATTGGAGCTGCCCATGGCATTAATACGCGACAACCCGCATCAACCAATCGCTGGCATAAAATCAGATCCTCCGTACAATATGGAAATACTTCAAACCCTTCTTTAACTAAAATAGTCGCTGCGTTGACTAACTCAAAAGGATTGGGTTGTAAGGTATATTCATCGCCGATGATTTCGAGCTTAATCCAATGAGTATTGAATAACTCTCGAGCCGCTCGTGCTGTGTTTACGGCTTCTTTTACGGAAGAACAACCGGCGGTATTTGGTAAAAGATGACAAGGCAAAGACCGCAGCAAGTCCCAAAAATAATTTTCTTTCTGTGGAGATAGTTGTCGTCGTAGAGAAACGGTAATAATTTCCACTCCAGCGGCTTTCACTGCGTCACTCATTAATTGAGGCGAGGGGTACTGTGCTGTTCCTAACAACAAACGTGAATTTAATTGTACCCCACCGATAGCCCACATCTTATCCTCCACACATGGCCGTGATGATTTCAATTCGATCGCCAGGCTGAATAATAATCTTTTCGTAATTAATTCCGGGAATTACGGTTTCATTCACTGCAACGGCGACGGTTCCCATCACAACACCTTGCTTTTCCAGCAATTTCTTTAATGACATTTTCTCGGCAAGAGAAATTAATTTGCCATTTAAATAGATATCGATCATTTAATGCCTCTTGAAAGATTGTGAATAACTTCATCAATTAACGCTGGCGCTACTAAAAAACCGTGACGGTATAATCCGTTAATAGCAATTAATCCAGGCTGGTAGTGAATACGAGGTAAGTTATCCGATAACGCCGGTCGTAGGGCGGTAACCGTTTCAATGATCCGCGCTTCTGCAAATGCAGGGTGTACACTATAAACTGCCGATAATAATTCCAAACACGTACGCACAGAAATTGGTGAAATATCATTGGACTCAATTTCACTCGCACCAATAAGATAAATATGATGCGCGCGAGGAACAATATAAAGTCGATAACGCGGATGAAGTAATCGAATGGGACGATTTAAACGCACATCGGGTGCATGCAAATAAATTAACTCGCCACGTACCGAACGCAAATCGGAAAACATTTCTCCTGCGCCTGTGCCACGACAATCGAATATGCAATCAAATTGGTATGATTTTCCTTTCGTTAAGATACGATAAGGAACCACGCTCTCCACAAAGGTTTTCGAATGCCATTCCACGTTTAATTCTTTTTCTAAGGTCTGCATAAGTGCACGTGAATCTAGGTGTGCTTCCTGCGGCAAATAATACCCTTCATCAAAATTTAATTCGGGCTCCAATCGTTGGAGTGCAGAAGATGATAATTTTTCAAGAGAGAAATCTTTTATTTTACGACTTATTTGTTTCAACCAGCGCTCTTTTTCTACCTCATCGTGTGAATGCGAAATTACAATGCTTCCATTTTGTTTAAAATAAACAGGTTGGTTCAATGATGATAACCACAGTGGCCATTTCCTTAATGAATAACTTCCTAAATTAAAAATTATCTGCTCTGCTATTTCACACTCAGCCACGGGTGACAGCATCCCAGCCGCTGCATAGGCCGTGCTCTTTTGACCACTTTTATCATCTTTATCAAATAGCGTAACCCCAAAGCCCACTTTACTTAATTGCCAAGCTAATAAACGCCCCAGTAATCCTGCCCCCGCAATGCCTACTTTCATTTTCATTACGTTACCTTTTGTAAGGTATCCCTAACCTCGTGGCTCGTTTTGTAAGCGCAAAATTTAGGGCCGCACAATGAACAAAAATGAGCGTGTTTAGCAGCCTCTTTTGGCAAAGTCTCATCATGAAAAAGGCGCGCTGTTTCAGCGTCTAACGCTAAATTAAATTGATCGTGCCAGCGGAATTCAAACCGCGCTTGCGATAATAAATAATCTCGCTGTCGAGCCGCTGGGTGTCCTTTTGCTAAATCTGCGGCATGGGCCGCAATTTTATAAGCAATCAGTCCTTCTTTGACGTCTTGTTTGTTCGGTAATCCCAAATGTTCTTTCGGCGTGACATAGCACAAGAGCGCGCACCCTTGCCAAGCGATAAAAGCAGCGCCAATAGCGCTACCGATATGATCATAACCAGGCGCAATATCGGTAGTTAATGGTCCCAGGGTATAAAATGGCGCTTCCCGGCAATAAGCCAACTGTTTCGTCATATTTTCTTCGATGAGGTTTAGAGGGATATGCCCTGGTCCTTCATTCATCACCTGCACACCGTATTTCCACGCAATGCGATTTAATTCGCCTTGAATTTTCAATTCTGCAAATTGCGCTTCATCATTGGCATCAGCAATAGAGCCTGGGCGCAACCCATCCCCTAGCGAAAAGCTCACATCATAAGCGCGCATAATTTCACAAATCTCAGTAAAATGCGTATAAAGAAAATTCTCCTCTCGGTGCAAAAGACACCATTTGGCCATGAGAGAGCCACCGCGAGAAACAATTCCCGTGACGCGTTTTTGGGTCAATGGAATAAAACGATTTAAAACACCTGCATGAATCGTGAAATAATCAACTCCTTGTTCAGCTTGCGAAATTAAGGTGTCGCGGAAAATTTCCCAGGTTAGGGCTTTTACATCTCCATCCACTTTTTCCAATGCTTCATACAACGGCACGGTACCGATAGGTACCGGAGAATGACGAAGAATTGTTTCACGAATTTCTTTGATTTTTTTTCCCGTCGATAGATCCATCACCGTATCCGCCCCCCAACGCAATGCCCAAATTAATTTTTCAACTTCTTCCTCCACAGATGACGTAAGCGACGAGTTCCCAATATTCGCGTTTACTTTAACTAAAAAATGGCGACCAATAATCATAGGCTCGCTTTCGGGATGATTAATATTCGCAGGCAAGATGGCACGACCGCACGCGATTTCATTTCGAATAAATTCCGGCGTAATTGGGTTAGGAATTCGCGCACTCAACGAATTTCCTTGCAAACGACGTTCGCGTTCTTGATCCGTGTTTTTCTTCAACTCTCTTTTTTGATTTTCACGAATCGCAGCGTATTCCATTTCTGGTGTAATGACGCCTTCTTTTGCGAAAGCCAATTGCGTTTTCCTCGGGCGCACTTTAATCCAAGGCTCGCGCAAGCGGGGAAGTCCCTGCGGCGATTTGATAGAGATATTCGGGTCAGAATACGGACCTGAGGTATCGTAAAGGGTTAGCGAATCACCGTTCGTCAATTGAATTTCACGCATTCCTACGCGAATAGTGGGGAAAATCTTGCCTTGGCAATAAATCTTTTTGGAAGCAGGATAAGTAATCACAGCACTCTCCTTCAAATAAACACGCAGAAGGAAAGTGCGATGCAGCCGCATCGTCCCTTCCCTTCGCAAGCATTATCTTGTGCAGGTTCAACGGGTCCGATCTTCGAATTTCTAGGATCGTCTCAGCTTTCGCTCCCCGAGAGATGCAGAAAGGATATCTGAATTTTATCTGCGTTGCAATCGGGACGATGGTTGATGAGCATTATCGGTATCGGATTCTTCTGAATCAGAAGGGTTAGAAAATAGACTTAAACGCTGGGGGCGAAGCATTGGATCTTTTTTAATTTCTTCCGATCGAACTTCCTTTATCACAACCCTAATGATTTCCTTCTCCACCTCAGAAAAAGCATTCCAATAGCGCTTAAATAAATTATTTTTTGATTCCAACAGTATTCGCCTACCCACTCTATCTTTCAGCAAGTTTGATAAAATATTTTTGAAACAAATAATCCATTTAATACTTTTTTCATTCAAATGTTCTAACAAAAACTCCTCAGGATTTTTAGGTACGGGCGTGAGCAGACAGGTCGTTAGTTTATTCTGATTCTCAAGTTCTCTGGCAACTCGATTCAAAAAACCACTTTTAGCATTAAATAACAACGTCTGTCCTGCATAAGACATACAGAGGCGAAAGACACAATCAGAAGAAAATAATTCATTAGCCATTTCCTTTCTCAACTTTTGCGTTTCCCGAGGATCAGAAGATTGAGTAAAGAAAAAAGAAAAAAACCGTAGCGCATCTTCACTGGCACAAAGCTCCATCCAACGAGGTAATCCAAAATCGCCTGTTTTTTCAATATTTTATAGCTGGCACGAATGCAGGAAAAGTTTCGATTGGTTCCAATGCAAATGAAAGTAACCCATCAATAATCGGGCGTCCCTCTGTCAGATGTTGACTGTACAATAGCGTTCTGCCCTCCTCACTACTGCATAAATATGCTAAAAAATTAGTCTCATTTTCCCAAGTCCGTATCAATTCGAAATTAATTAATAAAATTAAAGGGATATCCCAACCGTTAAGAGTTTTAATAAGGCTCTCCAAACGCTCACAAGTTGCGTCATTTCGGCATAACCACATCCATGTTTTAATGCCATCATTAGAATGGCTAGATGCTAATTGCTTTGAGAGGAGAAATTTCAACTGTTCGTCCGCGTTATAAGCCGCAGCAAGCCACTCAATCCGTTCTAATAATTCTCCGGGAGGAGTCCATGTCAATTTATCTACCTTACATAATAAATAAAAAAAAGAAGGTGTTTCGGGCTCCTGTGTCCACAAGGTGAGGAACTTTTTCAGTTGTTCCTTCGTTAAATTTTCAAATAAGTACTGCATGCCGTAAGCTCGTCCATCTTCTTTTTGAGCTATGATTGAATTTGGAACACGACTATTGACTAAGCTATCCACTATGTGAAGCTTCCTCTCAACATCGCATATATTGGCTATCTCTAATAATTCAAGCAATAAATCGAGTAGCGCTTCAGATGGTTGAACGAGCAATGCAGTTAATAAAGTGCTGTCTGACAATTCGCCTGCTCCTGTAGGGAAGGGATGACAGAACGCATCAAAGAACTCATTTATAATTATCCAATTTGGATGGGACTTAACACAGTTTGTTTTTACAAAATCCTTAATTCGATTAAAAATTCTTCCCCCGTTACCTCGTCTTCGAATTTTATCTAGAAATAGCAAACTTAATATGTTCGGCAAAACGCCTGCGGATGAGGGCTGAAAAAATAATCGAATCAATTGTTCGAAACGGTCGCTTTGTATTTCCAAAAATTTGTTAAATATCCATTGTAAAAACTCTTCTACCTCTGGAAAACAAATCAAATAATGCAATAAATACCAATTATGTTGCTTAAGATTAAAAAGATCAACCACTCTTTCAACGGCATTATATTGAAACTCACACTCTTTTTTTTGCAACCATCGATATAAAACAGCCAGTCCATCGAGACTCGCACACAAAAGAAAATAAATATCGCTTAGTGCATCGTTATTTTTATTAAAAATAAAATCCTCAAGCGCTTTCTCTAACGTAACTGCCATAGACTCTTCAGAAGGAGGTTTATAAAAAAATACGCTACGGAACAGTTCAAGATAGGGATGATCCTTTGTGTCGTCTATTTCCTCAATTTCTTCTAGTAAATCTTGTTGCTCCACTGTCAATCTATCATAATTTATCATCACTTTTTATAAAGCGATCTATGTCAGCATTATCGACAATCGCTTTTACCTTTTTCAGCAAATCACTGTAACTTGATTTTTTTCTCTGATAATCCTCAAGACTCTCTTTTATGCTTTCATACACAAATTTTTTATAGATATTAAAAATTTCCGAAACCCCATTATATAAACTGAATAAAGACCAAAATAAACGCCTCGCGTATTCAGGGGGCCGTCGATTTATATCAGTTTCAGTTGCACCCAATTCCCGATAAAGGGTTAACAAAAATGGATCATGTTCAGAAAGAGAGAGGGAAAGCTGTAATGGTAGAATTTCTGCCGCCAAAAAATAAACCATATCCCGCCAGTGGGATTGTAAATTTTCAGATATCCAAAAATATTTATCCAAAATCGTTGGAATCTTTTCAATAGTAGCTTTCAACTTTTTTTGCAGCTCTCCAGCGAATGATAAAGTGCCAGAGTCATCGAATAACAAACGATCTATTATTCGTTGTATATCATTTAATTCACCTAACTTACCAGAACCGCAACAATTTAAACGGTTTAAATCATCCTTAATTGAATTTACGAACGCTTTAACTCTTTCGTGGCCAAGATCACGATCGCCATAACGCCACAACGAAAAAACAAACTGTTCCAACGACTCTTTAAACTTCCACCATGATTTTACATTCTCTTTAGAATCGGTGGGGACCATAAATTCCCCTATCATATCGTCTGCCATTTGTTCATGTTTTAGAGGGTCGAATATCATCTGGTCTTCGGCATTATTAAAATAAACTTCAGTAATTAAATCTAACAGATAGACGATCTTACATTTGATTGCTTTTAATATTGGTGTATTGTTTTCAGTGCTTTCCGTTAATTGAGCTTCATCCAACTGTCCATTTTCATTAAAATAGGGAGGCAACAACGGATCGTCAGCATTATTCAACGTAGCTAAAAATTCTTTTAGCAAACTATTTTTTTTCTCGTCATTTTTTTCCTGGTCTACTCCTGCTAATACCTCTAGGAGTGGAAAATTTCTATATGAAACAAGAGTAGCGTTAGCAGCTAGCTTCTCATCAAAGTTAAATAATATTCTCATCTTATTTCTCAATTTTTGTGAAAAAAATTCGTGTAGTATATTTTTCCGTTATTAAGAAAATCTTAAATTTTATCGATGATTCACTCTAAAATATATTGTTAGGTGTCGCTGAAAAATGTTATGATCTCACCATTATGAATATACTTATAATTGGTAATGGCGGTCGTGAACACGCCTTAGCATGGAAGGTAGCTCAATCGCCTCGAGTAGAAAAAATTTGGGTGGCTCCCGGAAATGCCGGGACGGCTCGAGAGCTTAAAACACAAAATGTTCCCATCGGCGTCACTGACATTAAGAGCTTAATCGCCTTTGCCAAAAAAAATCAAATTAATTTAACGCTCGTGGGGCCTGAGATTCCACTAGCGGCTGGTATTGTTGATCATTTTCAACAGGAAAATTTAATTGTTTTTGGGCCCACCCAAGCTGCTGCCCAATTAGAAACTTCTAAAAGTTTTTGCAAAACATTTATGCGCCGTCACGGTATTCCAACCGCTCGCTTTGAAGCATTTAGAAATACGAGCGATGCTTTCTCCTATCTTGAACAACAATCTTTTCCAATTGTAATAAAAGCAAGCGGTCTTGCGGCAGGAAAAGGTGTTGTTATTGCACAATCATTGCAAGAAGCTAAAGAAACCGTTATTGCGATGATGGAAGAAAAACAATTTGGAAATGCCGGTGCGGAAATTGTAATCGAAGAATTTTTAGCCGGCGAAGAATTAAGTTTTATCGCAATGGTGGATGGCGAACATATTTTACCACTCGCGGGTTCCCAAGATCATAAACGACGAGATGATGGGGATCGCGGTCCAAACACGGGTGGCATGGGTGCTTATTCACCCGTTCCTCAGCTTTCCGATGCTCTACAAGAAAAAATCATGACGACTATTATGCAGCCCACCGTAACCGCTTTAAAATCAGAGGGTATTCTTTACAGAGGGTTTTTATATGCGGGAATCATGATCACATTAAATAACGAGCCCAAGGTATTAGAATTTAATGTGCGCTTAGGCGATCCTGAAACCCAACCGCTCATGATGCGTTTGCGTTCCGATCTAATCGAATTAATTTTATCGGCGCTTTCTGGCCGATTAAATCAAACACAAAGCGCATGGGACAGTCGCGCTGCACTAACGGTGGTGCTTGCTGCGGGAGGATATCCCGCGCACTATCAAAAAGGCGATATTATTCAAGGGCTCGATCAATTGTCTCTCCCAGACGTAAAAGTCTTTCATGCTGGCACACAAGAAATTAATCATCAGGTTGTTACCGATGGCGGCCGCGTGCTTGGCGTCACCGCATTAGGCAAGGATTTACGTGAAGCACAACAAAAAGCCTATCAAGCGGCCCAATTAATTACTTGGCCGAACTGTTATTACCGTCACGATATCGGACATCGGGCAATTTCTTAATTTTTCTCGATGGCCCTTTGCTATAAATCCAGCCTAGAAGTAGCCCGTATGAAGCGCAGCGAAATACGGGAATTGCCATTGTTCACTGACGTCTGTGTCTATTAGAACACAAATCGATGACACAAAAGAAAGAAATCTCTGGCGCTTGCGCCAGAGACAAAAGCGATGGGGTTTCCAAAGGGGAGCCATGCAATGCTCCCCTTTGGTCGCCGTTAGCGCGGGTTTCCCGCGCAGGTGAAATTCAAAAAGGGAAAATCTCGGTCACTTGCGGCCGAGATTTTTAATCTCAATTCGATCCAAACGATCACAACAAGCCAATTGTGCCAGTTGGTTATCGAGATAGGCGGATCGACAGATCTGGCGTTGTATTTTTCCGTTAACGGTTTTGGGAAGCGTTTTTGCGCGAATGCAAACTATTTCGTGAATTTTAATCGCGAAATTTTTACTGACGCATTCGCGAATATTCTCGAAAATAGAACGCCATTCGTTTTCCGTTTTAGAGCCTTTAACTTCAGCGACGATAATTAATTTTTCCTGGTCATCCTGTAAAATTGAAAAAGCAGCCACACTGGCAGTTCTAATATTTTCGTCACTTTGAACAACGGCCCATTCGATGTCTTCCGGGGGATAGGTTTTACCCCGAATAATAATTATATCTTTTAAACGGCCGTAAAAAAATAATTCCCCCTTACGGATGAATCCTAAATCGCCGGTGCGCAAATAAGGGCCCTTCCCTTCGTGAGTGTAAGCATCAAAAACGCTTTCTGTTAATACTTTATTTTTCCAATAGCCTTTCGCCACGCTCGGGCCTTTTAACCAAATTTCGCCGACCGTCCCTTCGGATAAAACTTGGCGGGAATTTGGATTCACAATTAAAAGCTCGTGGTCCTTGAAACAGTGTCCGACACTTAACAAGGATTGATCGATAATCACAGGCGCGTTTACCACGCCTCCCGTGGCATACACGGTCGATTCGGCCAAACCATAACAAGGATAAAAAGCTTTCTCATCAAATCCACAAGCCGAAAATTTTTGTAGAAATTGTTGGTAAGTTTTTACATGATTCATTTCCGAACCGGCAAATGCCACGCGCCAATGGCTTAAGTTGAGGGTTCGCAATTGCACTTCATTAACGCGTTGATGACATAATTCATAGGCAAAATTTGGACCGCCGCTAATGACGTCAGGCAGCTTAGAAATCAGCTCGAGCCAGATGATAGGACGGCGTAAAAAATCCAGTGGTGACAACAACACGCTGGGAATGCCATTAAATAACGGTAAAAAAATACCGGCCACGATTCCCATGTCATGCGTCAATGGCAACCAACTGACCACCGACTGCAAAAATCCCGGTTTTTCTAAATTAAGAATGTTACTGACGTTATTAAAAATATTTTCATGCGTAATCATTACACCTTTGGGATTGCTGGTTGATCCCGATGTGTATTGCAATAAGGCGATTTCAGAATATTTAGGAATTAAATCGGGGGCGTTGCCAGTCAAATTCATTTGATCTGTAGCAAGTTTCTTAAATTGTCCATTTTCTTCTGGCAAGAATTGAAGGAATTTTTGTGTCGTTAATAATAAAGCGGGCTCTGAATCCAATATAATATTTTTAAGCCGATAAGCGGCAACGTTCACGCGATTCTGTATTTGAGTGGGTGGATACGCTGGTACAGCAATAATTCCCGCATATAAGCAGGCAAATAACGCAATAATAAAATGGGTATCGGTATCATAAACTAAAATAGCACGATCGCCTGGCGCTGCCGTTTGGCTCAATAATTGCGCTAAGCATCGTGCTTTTTCATTTAATTCAAAGTAGGTGATTTCCCGCTTTGTCGCACCTTGGCTATCAACAATACGATAAGCAATGGCACTGGGTTTCTCAAGTGATCGCTGCTGCAAACAGGAAATGTAATTAAGCTGACTTATTTTCAATTTTTTGTTCGACACAGTCCACCAGTTCAGCGACGGTTTCTAAATGAATAATATCGTTTTCCATCAAATTTAATGAAAATTCCATATTTATAGCGCTTATTAAATTCACCACATCTAAAGAATCAAAACCTAAGTTTGCATGAAATTTGGAGTTATCGTGAATATTCTCAATAGGAATTTGCGATTGCGCTGCGATAATTGTTTTTATACGATGATTAATTTGATTTTTCATGATAATACCTGACGAAAATAGGGAGCCCAATCATTATCCCAGCGTTGCACAAAAGGAAGATCGTCGATATGCCAGGGATGAAATCCTAACTTCCCATAAGATTCATAATCGCTTTCTCTGGGAAAAATTCCATTAGTCCCAAAAATTTGTTTGCGTAACTTTTCTTTATCTCGTTCGACTTTTTCGCCTCTTTTTAACTGATCAATCATCATGAAATACAAAAGACTCTCTGTTAGATTTTCCATAAGCTTCTCATTAAACAATCGCCATTCGGAAGCGTGCTTAGGCTCTTCCGTTGGCATGCAACCATAAACTTCCGTATAACAATCGAAACAAACACTTTTGTGTTCTAATTCTTCGGCCGCATGATAACCGAACAAATAGGCCATCATGGGGTCGATATTTTTATAATCTTTTTCTAGCCGGATTAAAAACCGTCGCAACGCATAGGCAGATAAGTTTTCCAATAAACAGGCGGCACGCAAGGCAACCTTTAAGTCACGGCCAGGCTCTAGCAACGGGAAAAATTCATCGTATTGTTTTTTGATCATCAAAGGAATGCGAGCGTAGCCCCAGGTTGTTAACGCTTCATTGAGCTTATGGTGCAGCCGGCGATGACTGCCTTCCTGTTTGATGAGGCATTTTGCGTTGGCGAGTAACTGGGCGTTTTTCAATTGCGGTAAAATTCCCCGCATCGCCCGCATCCCGTAACCTTCAGCAATGTCGGTATTGACAGAAAACCAATTCAAAAAATGGGATTCTAATGGATCATTAGCCAACCAAATTTGAGTAAAGGTTAAAGGGCAATCGAAATCAATTTGACGGTATTGAAGCTCAATTTGCGGCGGTATGAATGGAGAGTCAGACATCTACAGCATTCCGGGGGTCAGTCTTACCTCCTCGTGGGTATTCCTTGGAAAGGTTTAAAATATCATTAAGTTAAAGAAGGATCAAGTGATATAATGCTCACTTGTGGCTGTGCAGGGGAGTCAACACACACTTTCGAGGCCGGGGCTTGAAGAATGTAGATGGTCAAATTTATTGCAGGTATAATACGCCGTAATGACAAAAGAAATCCTCACAAACTCCCCTCTTGAGACTGTAAGAGACGGAAAGACACACAGTGTCTTTGACGCCTCTATCGCGATTAATCCTCTGGTAGCAGCTTGTGCACCTTTGCTCACCATTGCAACGCAATTACGTGATCAAGAGCAGTCGCCTAACTTGCCTAAACTTTACGAATCTCTATCCTCGGAAATAAAGCTCTTTGAAGAAAAAGCCCATTCCTTAGGTTACCGATCACCCGTCATTTTAGCGGCACGTTATTTTCTTTGTGCGTTAATCGATGAAATTATTCTGCATTCCCCGTGGGGGGAAAACAGCGAATGGCAGCGTCTGGGATTATTGAAAACCTTCCAGGATGAATCCTGGGGCGGCGAACGTTTCTTTATTATTCTCGAACGAAGCGCCGAAGACGCCGATCTTCATATTGATCTTTTAGAATTAGGCTATCTTTGTTTGAGTTTAGGATATAAAGGAAAATATAACGAGAAAAATTACCAAGAGCTGGAGCCGCTTGTTGATAAGCTGTATTATTTAATTCGTGAGGAACGCGGCGAATCCTCCAATCGTTTGTTTATTTCTAGCGCTGAGAAACCCGTTCCCAAAAATTGGATTTCTCGATTACCCTCGGTATGGGCAACGCTTGGCGTAACAGCGCTTGTTTTAATCGGCATCTATTTGCCGTATCATTTCCGCCTTGAAAAAGTGGCATCGCCCATCCGGCAAACTTTAAAAAATATGACTCCGGCTACTATTAGTAAAGCGATATCATGAAATTTATTATAAGACGTAATAAGAGACTTCCTAAATTCGATCCTGTGTTACCGTTGATTAAACAATTGCAAGAACGAATAAAAACAGCGCGTTTGGCAATTAAAAAAGTGAACGGGCGACTGTGTGGAAAGAAAACACCGTGGCTCTTGCTTTTTGGCCCTAAAAATTCAGGAAAAACGACCTTACTGTCACGTTCGGGGCTAGATTTAATTTCTCCTCATCAACAGTCATTAAAAACGGTTAAAAATACCCAGGCTATTGATTGGTGGATTTGCAGCGAAGGCGTCTTCATCGATCCCGCTGGCAAATATTGTCTTGCAAGGGAAGGCGATGAAATAAATCAATACTTATGGCAATCCTTTCTGAGGATACTCAAATGGAAGAAACGAAAACCGCTTTTTAATGCGATTATTTTGACGGTCGATTATTTAACGCTTTCCAAGGCTCCCGGTGAACTTGACGCATTGGCCGACGACATGGGTGCTCAGCTACAAACCTTGCTTGCGTTAGGCCCTATTCCCCTCATCGTCGTTATCACTCAATGCGATCGCCTGGATGGATTTACCCATTTTTTTAGTGATCTTGAATCCGAGGATCGAGAGCAGCCGTTGGGCTTTAGTTTACGCAACGAGGATAACCTCGCTTTCCATGAGCTTATCAAAGAACGTTCAATTGCCTTTATTAATCGCATTTCTGAACGTTTATTTTGGCGACTGCACCATGAACAAAGTCTCGCTCGACGAGCACAAATAAAAGATGTGCCGATCCAATTTGAAAAGCTGATTGAAAATTTAGAGCAATGGCTGGACCGATTATTGTTAGATAAAAAACAATTAATGGACGTTTATTTCACCAGCAGTCAGCAAAGCGATTCCCCTGTTAATCTCCTTACTCAAGCTGTCGCCAAATCATTCTCACTTTCTGAGGTTAAAACTTATCCCTCACAATGGCGCCAAAAACCCTATTTCATTCAAACCTTTTTTAAGAAATTGATTGAGAATCCGCCTAAATTAGCGGCTGAATCGACTGGTGGTTGGCAACGTCGGTTTATCATTTATCCAGTGGCTCTCATTATAATTTTAAGCGCTTTTGGCATGTGGCATCATAGTTATCGATAAAATATAAAAGTGCTAAATGCTGCCCAAACTTATTTACACGAATTGCCAAACGACACAGATTGGCTTTCTCGGCTCAATCGAATTCAAACCGCATTGACTGCGTGGAAAAATGATAACTTACCCTTTGGCGAAATAGGCTTTAATCAAGGCAAAAATCTTCACCAGCAGCTTCAAAGAACGTATACACAACTGATACGCAATAATTTTGTACTTTTCCTTGATGAAATAGTTACAAAACAGCTTCAAAACAATATTGATAAAAACGAATTAGCCTTGTATCGATCCCTCCAAACTTATTTAATGTTAACCGAGCCTTCCCACCGAAATGACACCGTTGTTAAAAATTGGTTTTCTCACTATTGGAAGGAGAAATACCCTAATGAACAACAGAAGTTAATGTCTCACTTAAACTACTTATTGCAACTGCATCAAGTGAGTTGGCCGGCTGATGAAAACATTATTTTAAAAACGCAAGATGTTTTACAGAAACAATCGTTGCCACAACTCGTATTTACTATGTTACAAAATCAATACCAACGTGCGCCTGTCGTTTTTAATTTTCCCGGAACGGATTTCTCTACAATAAAAATCCCTGCTTTCTATAACCCTGACCGCTTTAATGAAATTTATAATGAACAAATCCCTCAACTTGTGCATCTCCTTAGTCACGGTGATTGGGTTATGGGGTCAGTTGGGAAAGAACCGCTGACTGCCGACGAAGTGAAGACATTGATAAAGAAAATTAGAAAAATTTATGTAAAAGATTATCTCTCTGCCTGGCAAACAAGTTTAGCACAAATGGCTGTCAAAGCGCCGACGACACTAAACGAAAGCCTTAATGACCTTAAATTGCTGGGTGATCCGAAATCGGCTCTATGGCAATTATTAAATAAAATAGCAAATTCTTCTGCTACTCAAGACGAACTCAGCCATTATCTCGCGAATAATCAGAACCAGGACACATTACAAAAGAATTTGAAATCGCTTAGCGAATTCGTGCAGAATATTGTTAACTCGACCAATCCTATCAAAGCAGCTTACGATAGCGCCGTGAATCGAATGCAACATAGCAACGACGATCCGCTTACGGCTATACGGAAAGTCGCCCAAAATGCTCCTTCAGTAATTAATCAATGGACGACCACCATTACACAAAACATTTGGAAAATAATATTAGCCGAGTCGCGTCGGTATATAGATACAGCGTGGGCCTCCGAAGTAATACCTGAATATAACGATCACATCCTTAATCGTTTCCCTGTTTTTAAAAACTCGCTATCAGATATTTCGATTAATGATTTTAATCATTTCTTTGGCCCTAACGGCGCCGTTGAAATGTTTTTCAACCATTATCTTCAGCCTTTTGTGGACACCACTCAAGCTTATTGGACTTGGAAAGAAGTAGACGGCGAAACGCTACCTATTCCGCAAACAAAACTGGACATGCTAACCCGGGCTTCCATGATTCAAAAAATGTTTTACGCCGATAACCGAAAAACTCCTACTCTCAAGTTCACGTTGACGCCGATTAGCTTGTCACCTAATGTGAGTCGTTTTGCCTTAAACATTGGTGGTCAGATGCTAGCCTTTGAACCTGGCATCAAATCCCCGCTAAAAGCTACCTGGCCCGGTCCCGACGGCAATTTTGTTACCTTCCAATTTGATACCTTGTCCCCCGACAAACCCGCTAAAACTTTAACAGGAACATGGGCCTGGCTGCGCCTGCTTAACTTAGCCGATTTGGAAGCAACGAGTGATCCAAAAATATTCCATTTGTCGCTAAGCTTAGAAGGAAATACAGCCCGCTACCAACTTATTGCCCACAGCCCAATTAACCCTTATTCAGCGCAATTGCTGTCCGCTTTTCGTTGTCCTAACGAACTTTAATGAATAGTCATTTTTTGATCAAAAAATTGGTTTTTGCCCTGCTTCGATACTATAGTTTTTTTGTACAAGGAGTGTTTTTCACTTTTGAATAAAGGAACGACCCATGAAATCACTACTTATAACAGCCATTACCACCGCGTTCCTCTGGGGAGGCGTAGCGGTGGCCGACGATACGCTTGACGACCCCGCCTATACCTATGCGTTAACGCTGGGTGACCAAGATAACCCCGAAGACACAGCAGACTTTGTGGAAAGCAGCCCCAATACGGCTTTTTTAGATGAAAACCCCTATGGGTTAATCGCTGATGCCCAAAATGTGGTTCAAGATTACTCTCGATTACCGAACCAAATACGTGCGCCGGGAGAGCGTGTCTTTATTTTCAGCCCTCGCATATTGCGATGGGCCGCTTACGATGCGGATGGGTATCTCGTCGCCTCGGGGAAAGCCAACGGCGGTGCCGCTTTTTGCGCTAACTTAGGCAGACCTTGTCAGACGCCGGTGGGAAGTTTCAGAATTTCTCGTAAAGGCGATGCAAGCTGCGTCTCAAGTCGATTCCCACTGCCAACAGGGGGTGCGCCCATGCCTTATTGCATGTTCTTTTCGGGAGGAAACGCCATTCATGGCTCTCCTTACATTTCAAACCGAAATACGAGCCATGGCTGCATTCGGGTATACCCGGGAGCGGCTGCGTGGCTTTCTCACTATTTTATGCGAGCGGGAACAAAGGTCATCGTATTGCCTTATTGATCGTTCCAGAGACAGAGGCCGTTTTCCGTGAGTAGTTGTAAGAAAGCCCGATGCGCCTCTGTCTCTGCCGCATTAGCCCTAATTACCGACAAGGAGTCGCGATCAGTACCTAACGGACGAACAGATACTGATCGCGATGCTACCGCAAAACCTTGTTGTTCAAATAGCACCGTTTGGCCGCCCGTCATTAATAAATAGACTTGAGCCAATAATTCTGCATCGAGTAAAGCCCCGTGGTAATCGCGATTAGAATTATCGACATGGTAACGTCGGCAAAGCGCATCTAAGTTATTGTGCTGGCCCGGATGCTTCTGACGCGCGATTGTCAGTGTGTCGAGGACCTGACAATAATGCGTAAGCGTTTTAAAAGATTGGCCGGTAAGCTTTAGCTCGTGATTGAGAAAACCGACGTCAAAGGGAGCATTATGGATAATTAATTCCGCCCCTTTTAGGAAAGAAATGAGTTCGGTGGCAATATCTTTAAAAAGCGGTTTATCGATCAAAAAACTGTCGGTAATGCCGTGAATTTCGATAGCGTCTCGTTCAATAGAGCGCTCAGGATTGATATAAAAATGCAAGTGATTGCCAGTCAACCGGCGATTAACCATTTCCAGTGCGCCAATTTCGATGATCCGATGGCCTTCTTCCGGCACAAGGCCGGTGGTTTCCGTATCTAAAACGATTTGCCGCATTAAGTTCCCCAAAAATTAATAGTGCTTTAAAAAGATGTCTCGGTTTAAATCAAGTAAGGGTAGTAAAAACTCCCAGCGCCTCCCTTTTTTGACCTTCGTTATTCCAACACAATCACAGAAGCGCCAACTTAAGCATAAAACTCTAATGACTGTAAGTTGATGCCCTCTTTCGCCTTGCTCCTTTCAAAGCTTACCACGGATCCTAATATTACCCACCCATGGTGAAGCGTGAAAAACTTAAAACCCGTCGTCCTCCCGCGAGGCCGTCTGCTGTAGTATTGAAGCATACAAAACCTTCACGGCCGAAGTCACGGGAACGACGGATATTTTTTCAACTACTTGATATTGCCTCTTTACCTCGCTCTCTTTAAGTTGACGCCTATGCGTCTGCGCGGAATGACGGGCTTTAAATTTTTGATAGGGGTATAACTACTGCACTCCCCTCTTCAAAACTTCGTCAATGCCACGATTGGCTAATTCGTCTGCGATTTCATTTTCGGCATGGCCGCTATGGCCTTTTACCCAATGCCAAACAATTGTGTGGCGTTCCACTTCGCGCTCAAGCGTTTCCCATAATGGTTGGTTTTTGACGGGCTTTTTATTACTGGTTCGCCACCCTCGTCTTTTCCAAACGGGAAGCCATTCGGTGATCCCACGGCGCAAATATTGCGAATCTGTTGTTACAACCACTTGGCACGGTTTTTTTAACGATTTTAATCCCTCAATGGCGGCCGTTAATTCCATCTGATTGTTGGTAGTATTGGCAACTCCACCATGGAGCTGGCGCTCATGCTGATTATACCGCAATAATACCCCCCACCCACCAGGGCCCGGGTTGCCGCGGCAGGCGCCATCACAATAGAGGTAAACAATATTTTGCTCTTGTTTTGCCATAATTTTATCAACCCTTAACGATAAGGAGAGGGGGTTGGTTTTACGATGCCCCCCGCCATAATATTTCTTCCTTTCCAAACAATTTTATGCAGCAGAGGGGCATAGACGCTTTTTTTTGCAACCAATAAATAAATACCGCCCGCTGTTGGCAAAGACAATTGACCTGCCACTTCGCTAAATAATTGCAATCGTCGTCCGGGTTTTTTCTTGCGAGGGTAACCGTAACAAAAAGTCTTACTAAATAAAATGGAATAATTAAAATTAATTAACCAACGTTTAACTTGTGCGCGCGACCAGAACTTTCCGTTCCAGGGGATATCTTTTTTTAAATTAAAAAATTTATTCATTCCCCACAAGCTCCATGGATTGAACCCAAAAATTAATAATCGACCGTCCGGTTTTAGCGCTTGAAAAATTTCTTGCAGCAATTTAACGGGGTAATCGATGAACTCCAATAGATGCACGATGACAACAACATCGACACTGTTCGGCAACAATGGGAGGTCTTGATATTCTGTTTGGATCGTAAGCGAGGAGAGGTTGTCAGGTTGCGACATTAATCTTATTTGATAAAGGATGGGGCTCATCGCCGAATGAGCAAGATCTGCTGTGCCGCCCATTTGTACCAAGTATCGGCCTTTAATATTGCTTAAAACGCGGGCAGCTTCTTCACATTCCAACGTTAACAACCACGACCCTGGTGGTTGTTGATACCATTCCTGCATACTCGGTGACGGAGGTTTCATATCGCAAGTTTAGATTTGTTGTCCTATACTCATTAAAGATCGTGTTTTAGGGAGAGCCTTTCTCGTGCCGCATAATATTCTCGCCATCCCTGCTCTTAATGATAACTACATCTGGACCATCGTGCATCCGCAAAAACAAGCGGCCGTCATCATTGACCCTGGCGAAGCTAAACCGGTGCTCGACTTTCTGAAACAGCAAAAACTTAACTTGGCTGCCATACTCGTGACTCACCATCACTGGGACCATACCAACGGCATCCAAGGCATTTTACAAAAACATCCCGCCCCCGTTTATGGATCTGTTGAAAGCGCTATTCCGTTTTGTGATCACCCGATCGTTGATGGTCAGACCTTTTCTATACCCTACGCAGAACTTACTTTTAATGTACTTGCAATACCCGGTCACACCCTCGATCACGTGGCTTATTATGCAGATCAATGGGTGTACACGGGGGATACTTTATTTGCGGGCGGCTGTGGCCGAATTTTTGAAGGGTCTCCCGATCAATTTTATCACTCACTACAGAAATTAGCTTCCCTTGGCCCTACCACACGCGTTTACTGCGGCCATGAATACACAGTAAAGAATCTCGAATTTGCCGAAACCGTAGAACCGGATAATCCCAAACTTAAACAACGCATCGTTGAAACTGGCCAAAAAGCCAGTCAAAACTTACCGACTTTACCCTCCACTCTTCAAGTTGAGCTCGACACCAACCCTTTTCTTCGTTGTCACCAAAAAAACATCCAGCGGCGAGTCCAAGAATATTGCGGCTATCCACTTGCCGACACAGTCGCTGTTTTCTCGGCCCTGCGTCGTTGGAAAGATGAATTTTGAAAATCTCGGCCGCAAGCGCCAGAGACGTCTTTCTTTTAAGGGATTAGGCCGTAAGGGGAAAATCCGAAACTTTAAAGTTTTTATTCCAACTTTCAATCAGTTACGAAATAACCGGTAAATTTTTAGTCAATTTTCCTTGATTCTGGCTCCATTTATCCGTAATATGCCTCGGATGCGAAAATGGATCTCAAATACTACCATTGCGCTATTAGCTTTTTGTCTCACTGGCGTCACTACCACTGCTATGCCCGCCTCATCAGGCCAACAATGGCATCTCAGTGACCTTTTTTCAAAGGGCCAAAATCTTTGGGCCGTGATTAGTCATCGCTTTAGTTTTGATGGGAAGTATAGCAACAATTACTATGTCCGCGAAAAAATACGGTGGTTTCAGCACCAGCAGTACTATCTCACGCAGTTGACGCAAAACGCTCAACCCTATATTTATTACGTGCTCCAACAAACCGAAAAAAGGGGAATGCCGGCGGAAATCGCCCTCCTGCCGATGATTGAAAGCAATTACAATCCTTTTCTTTATTCTAAGCGCGGAGCCACTGGACTTTGGCAAATAATGCCCGGCACTGCTACCGGCTTTGGTCTTCTGATTAATTGGTGGTACGACGGACGCCGAGATGTGGTGGCTTCAACGAATGCCGCTTTGAATTATCTCCAATACCTTCATGATTATTTTCATAACTGGCTTCTGGCGATTGCCGCCTACGACGCCGGCGAGGGAACTATCTCAGCGGCTATCCGATATAACCGTCGGCATGGGCGGCCCACTGACTTTTGGTCCCTACCATTACCTTATGAAACTCGCGAGTATGTTCCGAAATTGTTAGCCTTGGCCGACATTATTAAAAATCATACTCGTTATGGTTTACATTTAACGCCCGTTGAGAATCGTCCCTTTTTTACTACTGTGGCATTAACAGCGCAGCTGAATTTAGAAAAATTGGTGAAATTGTCTGATTCAACATCGAAACTCATCCGTAACTTAAATCCCGGTTTTCGTCGTTCCTCAACGATGCCGAACCATACCTATAATTTTTTAGTCCCTATCAATAAAGCTGATCAGCTGCAAAAAAATCTGGCTGAACTAGAAACGCAAACTCACCCGTTGACCGGAAAACGCATATATCATCGCGTTCACGCCGGCGATTCGTTAAGTATTTTAGCGAGCCGCTACCACACGAGTGTGACGGAAATTCGTCAGATGAATAAATTAAAAAGCAATGTTATTCAAATTGGTGAAAATTTATTAATTCCTGAGGCGCAAGCCACTCCTTACACGCCTGTTCACAATGCTCGTATTTCTGAGGATAACATCCCAGGACCAAAGCGCATTGTGCACGTTGTGAAAGCGCATGAAACGATTGCTCAAATTGCTCATCTTTATCACGTAACGTCCCGGCAGATTTATTTTTGGAATAATATTAATAAACCCAAAACCTTGGCGGCGGGCGATAAATTGATTATTTGGAAATCCCTCCACTTAGCCACAAAATACCATCGCGTTAAACGGGGAGAATCCCTTTCGACTATTGCCCATTTTTATGGAACTACTGTTTCTAAATTACGCCGTTTGAATCATTTATCTGGAGATAATATTCGAATTGGACAGCAATTAATGGTATAAGCGCTATTTAAGGCGACTAAACGCTGAGTTTCTGATAATTGTGTGCAGCAATTTAATTTAAACCCTATGTAAGTTTGCCCCGGCCCCGATCGGGTAGCGGGAAACCTAGCGCGCTTTCAGCGCGCAGCGCACGTCGTGCGCTGGGTCCCCGCCTGCGCGGGACGACGGTGGTTTTTTAGAAATGGCTAATAGAAAAAAACAATTTAGAATGGAAAGGCTTATATCAAGGTTTGTTTTTCATCGTCATTCCCGCGCAGGCGCATAGGCGTCAACTTAAGGGAGCGAGGTAAAGAGGGACTATCAAGTAGTTGAAAAAATCTCCGTCGTTCCCGTGCGTAGGCCGTCTACCGATAGACAGAGAATCGAGGGCTTTCACGGCCGAAGTCACGGGAATCCAGGCTAAGAGGGGCTTGAAGAACGCTAACGGCGTTTTTCTTAGTATTTTAGTCTGGATCCCCCCGACTCGGCCGTGAAGGTTTTGTATTCTTCAATACTACAGCAGACGGCCTCGCGGGAGGACGACGGGTTTTAAAGTTTTTCACGCTTCACCATGGGTGGGAATAAGGCGAAAGAGAGTATCAACTTTACAGTCATTAGGGTTTTATGCTTAAGTTGACGCCTATGCGTCTGCGGGGACGACGGTGGTTTAGAAATTAAACGAATTAGAGAAAAATGGAGAAACGAGGAAGGAAAAAATATGATAGCTCGAATTTTAGATGGGCGTACTTGCGCAGAGAAAGTAAAAGCGCGCGTTAAAGAAAACATTCGTTTGCTCCAGGAAAAGGGGTTACCTTCTCCGGGGTTGGCTGTCATTTTGGTTGGTAACGATCCTGCCTCAGCCACTTACGTTGCCCACAAAGAACGTGCGTGTCAGGCAGTGGGCATTCGATCCACTGTTTACCGGATGCCGAATACGATTACAGAATCAGAATTAGCGTCAAAAATCGATGAATGCAACCGCGATTCGAATACTCACGGCATCCTGCTACAGTTACCGTTACCCGCCCATATTGATCCTGCTAATTTGCTTGAACGCATTCGACCAGATAAAGACGTTGACGGTTTCCACCCTTATAATCTCGGCCGCCTAGTTCAACGCCGTCCCGCCTTGCGTCCTTGTACTCCTTATGGCGTGATGACGCTTTTAACAGAAACTCATGAAAACCTTGAGGGAAAGCATGCTGTCATCGTAGGCGCTTCAAATATCGTTGGGCGACCGATGGCTTTGGAATTGTTACTCGCCAAATGTACGGTAACGGTTTGTCATCGTTTCACGCGGGATTTAGCGGAGCATGTCAAAAGCGCTGAGCTTTTAATTGTCGCTATTGGCAAACCGGGCATTATTCAAAGCGAATGGATTAAACCAGGCGCCATCGTCATTGATGTGGGCTTTAGTCGATTGAGCCCAAATAAAATAGCAGGCGATATTGATTTTGAAACGGCAAAAGAAAGAGCATCCTGGATTACCCCCGTCCCCGGGGGAGTCGGACCCATGACCGTAGCCACCTTATTAGAGAACACGCTTCAAGCCGCACAAACTTTTTTATAAAACTAAATTAAAAAATAGACTTCGCTAAATAACATAACGAAGCCTATTTTTGATTACTTAACCGCTGACGTCAGAAAACAGCCTCCATCCCTCCTTTTGAGGTCTAGAGGCTGTTCGCCAGAAACAACTACCTGATAAAATAACAGTGTTTAACTCTGTTAGATATTGAACAGGTAATTAACGGTTGCGGTAATGCCGTTAATTGCGACTCGTTTCGGATTTTGAACAGTTCCTGAAACGCCAATCGCCGTCCCTTCTGCTGAAGCAGTAGCTGAAGAGAGAGTTACGCTATTGGATTTACTTCTATACAATGCGTAGTCATAGCTAAGATCAAGAAAGACATTGTTCATAAAATAATGTCTCCAACCGATACCAGCGATACCACCGTTCAGCCGATTCTTCATACTAACTGCAACTGGGCCAGGACCAAAGAGGGTAGTTTTCCCCCACACTGTCGAATAACCGGCTTCTAAGTAAACAGCATTAGCTTCGTTTACTTTAATACCTGCTAACAGCATAGCAGTAAGGTGGGAACCCAAACGGGTTCGATAAGAATAATTAGAACCTACTAAAGGTGCATCCATTATGTGGACGCTTCGTACGTTATCGTACTGGTATTGAGCCTTAACACCTGCTATCCACCAGTCACTTGCGAAGGTATAACCTAATTCACCGACAGGACCAAATTGGGTTATTGAAGCAGAAACTGGGTGAAGCACGCTCAGAACAGTGCTCCCATTAGTAGTAACTGTAACGGTTCCGACCTGATCATAGGTATAAGATTTATATCCAAAACCCAAACCGATATGAAAACCATTCATATCAATCATGGGGATATCAGGACCGCCAGCAAAGGCAGCGCTGGCTAAGCAGCATAGTGCAGAAACGCCTATGGCGAGTTTTGTAGTTGTTTCCATGTCAAATCTCCGTTTTCAACTAAAGTTAAAACAAAATCAAAATAAGCCTATATTTAAGCCTATCTTAGCTTTTCTCAAAGCTATAAAATGAAGAATATCGATATCTTTTTTAAATGTCAACACTTAAATCCCATAAAATCATTAAAATAAGAAAAATCTAAGCTTCTACCGATAATTAAGGATATTCAATTACAAAAAAAAAATGCCCATTAATTAAACAATCCGTTTAATTAATGGGCATTTGCTTTCTATTTTGTGTAATTAGGAATCTAATAATAATTCATTTAGCCCTTTCACAAAACTGGCAGGGTCTTTAAGCTGCTCTCCTTCAGCTAGGAGCGCTTGATTAAGCAATAAATCGGCCCAACGATTAAAGCGTGTTTTATCAGATTCATTTTTCACCCGTAAAATTAAGGGGTGCGATGGATTAATTTCTAAAATAGGTTTTGCCTGCATGAAATCCTGACCCGTTTGAATTAATAATCTTTGCAAATGGCCACTCATTTCATTTTCATCAAAAACAACACACGTAGGCGAATCTGTTAATCGATGAGTAATTCGCACGTCTTTTATTTTTTCGCCTAAAACTTCTTTAAATTGCTTTAAAAGTTCATCAAAATCTTTTTCAAACTTTTCCGTTTCAACCTTTTCTTCTTTTTCAAGATCACCGAGATCTAAAGTCCCTTTTGCGATGGACTGCAAAGACTTGCCTTCAAATTCGTTAAGATGAGCAACCAGCCACTCATCCACTCGATCGGACATAAGCAATACTTCGATGTCTTTTTTGCGAAAAACTTCGAGCAGAGGGCTATTTTTAGCGCTGGTATAGGTGTCTGCAACAATATAATAAATTTTATTTTGTTCGGGCTTCATTCGGCTGATATAGTCTTGCAAGCTAACGTTTTGTTCATCTGTGTCATTATGAGTTGACGCAAAACGCAATAAATTAGCGATACGATCGCGATTAGCGAAATCTTCTGCTGGGCCCTCTTTTAATACTTGACCGAAAGCTTTCCAGAAGCTGGCGTATTTCTCTTTGTCATTCTTCGCCAGATCTTCCAACAAACTCAAAATGCGCTTCACACAGCCAGCTTTTATTTTGTTAATGACTTCGTTGGATTGTAATAATTCGCGTGAAATATTGAGGGGCAAATCGTTTGAGTCAACAATACCTTTGACAAAACGCAGGTACATTGGCATGAAATGTTCGGCATCATCCATAATGAAAATGCGTTTAACGTAAAGTTTTAATCCCCGTTGCCCTTCGCGATTCCAAAGATCAAACGGCGCACGGGCTGGGATATACAATAAAGTGGTGTATTCTAATTTACCTTCGACTTTATTGTGGACCCACGCTAATGGGTCTTCAAAATCGTGCGCAATGTGTTTATATAATTCTTTATATTCTTCGTCTTTAATTTTATCCTTCGGCAGCACCCACAAAGCGTTGGCGCGATTGACAACTTCTTCTTCTGGAGTTTCGTTTTTATCTTCATCGTCAGCACCACTGGTTTTTATTTTTTTCATGACGATAGGCAATAAAATATGATCGGAATACTTGGTGATAATGGCGCGCAATCGCAAGGGATCAAGAAATTCTTCTTCACTTTCTTTCAGATGCAAAACAACTTCCGTGCCTCGCGTCGGTTTATCGATGTTTTTAAGGGTATATTCACCCTCTCCTGTCGATTCCCATTCCACCCCTTGGTCAGCTTTCATGCCAGCCCGTCGTGTGCGAACGACGACTCGATCAGCCACAATGAAAGCCGAATAAAACCCGACGCCAAATTGGCCGATCAATTGTGAGTCTTCTGCCTTCTTTTCGGCTAATAATTCGCGGAAGGCTCGCGTTCCTGATTTCGCTATCGTTCCTAAATTTTCGATCACTTCTTCTCGGCTCATGCCAATTCCATTATCGCGAATGGTGATGGTGCGATTGTCTTTATCGAAATCAATCCAAATTTTTAAGTCCGCGTCATTTTCGTATAAAGCGGCATCGGAAAGCGCCTGGTAACGTAATTTATCGGCTGCATCAGAGCTGTTAGAAATTAACTCGCGAAGAAAAATTTCTTTGTTACTATAAAGTGAATGAGCTACCAAATGTAATAACTGTTTGACTTCAGCTTCAAAGGATAGCGTTTCAGCTTGCGGTTGTAAGGACATTGATGCAACTCCGGATTGTAGATTCTTATTTTCCTTATTTGGATATTGGGGCCAGTGAGAAAATTTCAAGGGTTACCCTCCGTTACCTTTATTTTGAGTCAACCGGCCATCTCAGTAATTCTAACTTTGAGCCTTACAGTTCAGTTATTCCCGCGCAGGTGGGAAGCCAGGCGCGCCTTCGGTGCGCTACGCACGTGTGCGTTGGATCCCCGCCTGCGCGGGGATGACGAGGAGGGGCGGGGATGGCGAGGACGGCAGGTGACGGTTTTCGTCTTTTTTGTCTTTTCTATTTGTGAGTAATGATATGCTCTTGTCCTTATCTCTAAGGGAAAAGCGAGGCCAAAAAAAAGGGGGCAGATGCCCCCCTTTTCGATTGGCTTAGCTTACATTAAGAATTTGTAGCCAAGGCCTACGGTGAACAGATGGGTAACTGGCGCTACAAAACGCTTAGATGAAGCATTTCGATAGCCCGGTACGAACGTGTACTGAGCATTCACAGACCAGTTAGGTGTGAAGTAGTACTGAACACCGGCGGCAAACAGCGGGTTCCAAAATCTGGAACGTGAACCGAAGGTTGCCGGAATTTTATTAGTCGGCAGACCGGCGTTAGCTCGATTGTAGGTGTAAGCAACGCCTAATTTCCCGAAAACATAAGTGTTTTCATAAACAGGCGCCATCCCTTTCAATGCAGCGTAAGCCATCCCGCTTTTAACTGTGTATGTTCCTGCCGCAAGTCCATTTACAACGCCAGTGGTTGTGAATTTCACTTTAGGCAGATAGAACCAACCGCCTTCAACGGCGAAGTACTGGTTAAATTGATAACCGAGATCCGCACCGAAAGTAAAGCCACCGTTGCCTCGAGAAGAACTTCCTAAAAGTCTAGCTTGTTTCGCGAGACCTACAACAGTGGTTGCATCCTTCCGCCACGGACGGTATGCATAACCCAAGTTACCTTCAAGATAAACGCCCGCGTAGCTGGGAGCAGGTACATAATCAGGACCACCCGCCAATGCAGCGGAAGTGACACCAACGCTAGCCATAGTGAGAGTAGCAAGTGTTACTAGTTTTTTTACCGACATTAAATTTCCCCTGTTAATGATTGAAAAGTTGCTGCAAAGAGCGGACATATTCTAATAGCAATTTCTCCCTCAATGCAACTTAAATTTAAGTTATTTTTATTTAAGATTGCAAATTGCAAATTTCAAGTTTGATATTTTATCGAATTTAAAATTAAGAATCTAGTTTTTTTAATTTTTAAATTTTAAGTTCACAACCCCCGGTTTTTTAAGTACTTTTTTAATGTTTTAAGAATTCTTCACAAGAAAATGATTTTTAACAAAAAAATATTCGAGTCGTGAATTTCTTAATTTTAAATTAATAAAGCCACTTCTTCGCTGCTTTCGCTTTCAAAAAATTAATAATTTTATTCGATTTTTCAGTAGGTTCTGTGAAATCGGCAGTTAAACAGGGCGGAAAAATTAAACTTGGACGACTTTATCAGCTTCTTTCAACCAGCGGTTTAACAAACGAGGCGTAAACTCCGAGTATCGCCGCAAAATTAAAAAAGCAGCCTTACGAACAGCGGGTAGTAAATGCTGGTGTCGAATCACATCGGCGATGCGAAAACGAAATAACCCGGATTGCCGCGCTCCTAACAATTCACCGGGACCGCGTAATTCTAAATCTTTCTGCGCCACCAAAAAACCATCTTGCGTATCACGCAACAAAGTTAGGCGGGCTCGTGCGTTTTTCGATAACGGTTCTTGATAGAGTAAAACGCAGTAGCTCTTTTGTTCTCCCCGCCCCACGCGGCCACGTAATTGATGAATTTGCGCTAAGCCTAAGCGCTCAGAATTTTCAATCACCATTAAACTCGCATTCGGCACATCAACGCCGACCTCGATCACTGTTGTCGCGACTAATAAATCAATATCGCCGTTTTTAAACGCCCCCATTACAACGTCTTTTTCCTCTTTCGTTAATCGGCCATGAATCAGTCCTACACTTAAATTAGTGAATGATTGTTGTAGTTTTTTAAAAGTTGCTTCGGCCGTTTCGCATTGCAATACTTCGGAATCAGTAATTAACGTACATACCCAGTAGACTTGCTTTCCCTGCTCGCAATTTTTTTTAATTCGCTCGATGACTTTATCTCGACGGGAATTTGATATTAAAACCGTTGTTATTGGTTTTCGTCCCGGCGGCTGTTCGTCGATGATCGAAAAATCAAGATCCGCATAAGCCGTCATCGCTAATGTGCGCGGAATGGGAGTCGCGGTCATAATTAATTGATGCGGATGATAATTAGGCGTTGCTTTTTCTTTGAGTGCCAATCGTTGATGCACGCCAAAACGGTGTTGCTCATCAATGACAATGAACGCCAATTGCTGAAAAGTCACGGCTGCTTGAAAAAGCGCATGAGTGCCAATAATCACTGATAACTGGCCGCTTGCTATTTCTTGCAGCGTTTTTTCCCGTGCTGAAGGTGTCAAACTCCCGGCTAACCAACCCACGCGAATTCCCAACGGAGAAAACCAACGTTGAAAAACTTGGTAGTGTTGTTCCGCTAATAATTCGGTAGGCGCCATTATTGCACTTTGATAGCCGTTTTCTACGGCTTTGAGGATGGCCATTGCAGCCACAATCGTTTTCCCCGAACCAACATCGCCTTGCAGGAGACGTAACATGGGTTTAGGTTTAGAAAGATCTTGATTAATTTCCCCAATTACCCGTTTCTGAGCCGATGTTAATTCAAACGTTAATGCACGTTTTAATTTTTCTTGCCAATTATTTTTAATTAAAATAGGCGCTGGCTGCGTTCTTATTAACAAACGCCATTGTTGCAAACCGAGTTGTTGCGCTACTAATTCTTCAAAAGCCAACCGCTGTTGCGACGGATGTTTACTCGCTTGCAATAAATCAACGGGGGCATTGTGTGGAGGGGAATGAACGTAAAATAACGCCTCGGTTAATGTCGGCAACCGAAGCGGAGTTCGTATTTTTTCCGGCAATAATTCTTCAACAAAATTCGGGTCTTTTAAATAATTCAATGATTGATTGATTAAATGGCGCCACTTCGTTTGTGATAATCCTTTTGTTGTCGGATAAATCGGGGTGAGACGATCTTCTGGAATAAGCGGTGTCGATTCGTCCACGATTCGGTATTCCGGATGAATCATTTCCATACGTCCTTGATAATTTCGTCGAACGTTGCCAAAACAACGCACGCGCAAACCCATCTTTAATTGTCGTTGTTGTTGGTAATTAAAATGATAAAACCGTAAAATTAACGACCCGGTTCCATCGCTTATCGAGCACATTAAATTTCGCCGGCCACCGTACGTAATGGTTGCCAGTTGAATTTTTCCTTCAACAACGACTTGATCGCCGTGGCGTATCGCACCGATGGCTGTCACCCGAGTACGATCTTGGTAACGCGAAGGTAAATGAAATAAAAGATCCTGGATGGTGTGAATATTTAAATTTGCCAATAATTCACGCGTGGCTGACCCAACCCGTTTAAGGGCGGTGATTGGAGAGGTTAAAATCCTTCGCTCAGGCTTATCCTGAACCCCGGGAGTGCGGGATAACATTTTTTTTCATTCTCCCAACACCATCACAGCGTCTATTTCAATTAACGCATTTTTCGGTAATTGCTTAACGGCAATGACAGCGCGAGCAGGGTAAGGCTCTTCGTAATAGTGTTTCATCACTTCGTTAACTAAATGGAAATTTTCCATGTCTGTTAAATAAATAGTTAATTTTACAATTTGAGCTAAGCTGCCTCCAGCGGCTTCAGCAATCGCGGCAATATTTTTAAAAACTCGATGAACATGGTCTTTAAAATCACCGCTAATTATTTCCATCGTCTCCGGTTCCAGCGGAATTTGCCCCGAAAAATAAACGGTATTGCCCGCTTTTACAGCTTGCGAGTAGGTCCCGATTGCACGAGGGGCTTTGTTTGTACCAATTATTTGTTTCATTACCACTCCCCAGTTACTAGTGTTGTAGAAAATTAGTTTAGGGCCTCCTCTTAGAATCCTCACCGCTGACGGTGGAGGCTAAGCGAGGGTCTAGTCAAAACGGCGTATAATTCTTACTAATTGCTTCACCTGACGCAAACGTCGCAGCACTTTGGCTAAATGCTTGCGGTCGCGAACAGTAATGCGAAACGTAACAATATAGTGCAATCCCTCGCGTTCTTCTACTTTAATATCCTCAATGTTGGCATCGGCTTCCGCAATAGCTAATGTTAGCATAGCCAATGTCCCACGTTCATTAACCACTTGAACGCGAACCAATGCTGGAAATTCCGCTCTAACCTGTTCGGACCATCGAAGTGGCATAAAACGATCCGGGTGGCGACGCAGTTTTGCAATAGACGGACACCGTTCCACATGAACGATGATCCCTTTGCCCACATCAATGATACCTACGATGGGATCACCGGGAACAGGGTAGCAGCAGGTTGCGAAATTCACTACTAATCCTTCGGTCCCTTTAATAATTAATGGTGCTTTCTCTGCCGGCTTCATGTCGGTTTCCGCTTCAGCTTCTTCAGCTACTGCTGCAATGCGTTGGGCTACTAATGCAGCCATTCGATTGCCTAGCCCAATTTCTTCCAACAAATCATCTAAGGATTTTAATTGCATTTCTTTCAATGTGTAATTGATAACCGGCTGCGATAATTTTTTTAAAGAAAGGGAATAATTTCCCAACGCTTTTTTCAATAATTGTTTGCCTAACGCAATGGATTCGGTTCGTCGCTGTGATTTCAAAAAGTGACGAATGCTGCCCCTGGCCTTACTGGTCACCACAAAATCTAACCACGCAGGATTCGGACGACCACTGGAAGAAGTAATCACCTCCACCGTTTGGCCATTCACGAGGGGTGTTGATAGAGGGGCCAAATGCCGGTCAATTTTAACAGCAACACAGTTATTGCCTACATCGGTGTGAACCGCATAGGCAAAGTCTATCGCCGTTGCGCCAGCGGGCAGTTCCATAATTTCACCTCTGGGGGTAAAGACGTAAACCTCATCGGGGAATAAATCCATTTTCACGTTTTCTATAAATTCCAGAGGATTTGCGGCATCCTCCTGTAATTCCAATAAATTTTTCACCCATGCTTTGGCGCGCACTTGCGATTCCGTCATGGGCGCATCCGTCGTTTTATAAAGCCAGTGCGCGGCAATGCCTTTTGTTGCCATGCGATCCATTTCCGTTGTACGGATTTGTACTTCGACAGGGAGTCCATAAGGGCCGAATAAAGTGGTGTGTAATGACTGATAGCCGTTCGCTTTTGGGATGGCGATATAATCTTTGAACCGTTCAGGAACGGGCTTAAATAAGCCATGAATAATACCCAAGGCCCGGTAACACGAGTCAACGTCTTCAACAATAACGCGAAAAGCATACACATCCATAATTTCATTAAACGGGATATGTTTATTTCGCATTTTGCGATAAATACTGTATAAATGCTTTTCTCGTCCGGTGATGGTGTAAGAAGATAAACGACTTTGATTCAAACCCACGTGCAGCGTTTTTTCAATCAAGGCTAGAATTTTCTTTCGATTACCGCGCGTTCGCCGAACAGCGTCTTTTAAAGCACGATGACGCAACGGATAAAGCGCAGCAAAACCCAGTTCTTCTAATTCAACGGACAATTCCCGCATGCCTAAGCGTTTTCCGATCGGCGCAAAGATATCTAACGTTTCTCGTGCAATTCGTCGCCGCTTTTGCGAATGTAATGAGCCAAGCGTGCGCATGTTATGTAAACGATCGGCCAATTTGACGATGATAACGCGGATATCGCGCGCCATAGCCAACACCATTTTCCGAAAACTCTCCGCTTGGGCTTCAGCGCGGCTCACAAATTCAATTTGCGTCAATTTGCTGACCCCGTCCACTAGTTCAGCCACTTCTTCACCAAATTTCTCGGCGATCGCTTTTTTTTCGACAGGGGTATCTTCAATGACATCGTGCAGTAAAGCGGCCATAATCGTCTGATAATCCATTTTTAGGTCCGCTAAAATACCCGCCACTGCCACTGGGTGGTTGATGTAAGGTTCTCCGGTACGGCGTTTTTGAGCGCGATGAGCACTGAAGGCCATTAAATAGGCTTGGCGGATGGATTCGACTTGCTCGCCATTGAGATAATCGAGCTTTTGACGTAATTTTTTGAAGAGGCGCAAAGGCCTACCCTCGGAATTTAATTGTACAACGCCTCGCTGAAACGTTTCTGAGGTTATACTTCACTCTCTTTCTGGGAAGCTACCGCTTTATTCATTTTTGCTGTTTCAGCGAGAACATTACGGTCAACGTCAACTTCTTCCGTTTCCTGCTCTTGCCCTTCTCGAGTGACGTCGTAGCCGGCTGCTATTTCACGAAGCGCAAGGACGGCGGGTTTATCATTATCTCTGGGAACCATCGGTTCTGCCCCACCTAATTCCAGAATATGAGCTCGCTTTGCTGCTTTCAGCACTAAATCAAAGCGATTTTCGACATGTTCGAGACAATCTTCAACTGTTACGCGTGCCATGAGGACCTCATTATTTTTAAAATCTGCTTAGCCCCCGCGGCTTGTCCGCGGGATGGCAGCTTAAGCAAACTTTCATTTTACTGCTTTTCCACTAATTCTGCCAACAAGCGAGATAGCTTTTTTTCTTGAACGTCCCGTTGCAGCCGTTCCGCGCTAATAATATGAATCAAATTCTGAACGGCTTGATCAAAATTATCGTTAACGACAAGGTAATCAAATTCCTTGTAATGCGCCATTTCCTCTCGCGCCAACGCTAAACGCTGTTCGATAATCGCTGTGTCATCTTGGCGGCGTTTAATCAATCGTTCGCGCAACGCTTCAATGGAAGGAGGCAAGATGAAAATAGACAACGCCGGAGGAAACAATTCTCGGATTTGGCGCGCCCCCTGCCAATCGATTTCTAACAAAACATCCCTACCAGCCTTTAATTGACGCAGCACCCAGTCTTTCTCCGTTCCATAGTGGCGTTCATAAATAGTGGCGTGTTCAAGAAAAGCGCCTTCTTTTACCATTGCCTGAAAACGAGTTTCATCAATAAAAAAATAATCAACGCCTTCCTGATCGCCCGGGCGTTTCGGTCGCGTGGTATGCGAAATGGATATTTTGATCTCGGCTAATGCTTTAACAAGCGCACGAACTAAGCTGGTTTTCCCAGCACCTGAAGGCGCTGAAATAATAAATAAATTGGCTTTATTCAATGTTTTGCACCTGTTCTCGCATTTGTTCAATTTGCACTTTTAAATCTACCAATACTTGAGAAACATCGGCGTCCAGTGATTTATTTCCCAAGGTGTTGGCCTCTCGGTTTAATTCTTGCATTAAAAAATCCAGCCTTCGTCCGACGGTACCTCCTTCAACTAAAACACGTTTCACTTCAAGCAGGTGCGCCTCTAGGCGTTGTAATTCTTCGGCGACATCACTTTTTTGTACCAACCAGAGCATCTCTTGCTCCAAGCGTTCTTTATCTAACGCGAGGGATAATTCTTCAAAACGCACTATCATTTTCTCGCGCGCCGCTTGGTGCAAAGCAGGCAGTCGTTTCTTGATAATGGCGATTTTCCCTTTCACGTTGTTCAGCCGTTCTTCAATAAATAGTTTAAGTCCCTCGCCTTCGCGACGCCGTATATCCATGCAATCGGTTAATGCCGAATTTAATAAAGCGAATACGGCCTTTCCGATAACATCCACCTGAGTTTCCTTGGTTTGCAATACCCCAGGCCAGGAGAGCACATCGATGGCATTGATTGTCGCTGATGGGAAGTAGGAGATGACCGTCTCACTCGCTTTGGCCAAGCGTTCAGTCAGCACTTGATTGACATTCATTTCAAACGGCACGTCCCAACCAGGCTGGAACCGTAAAGTGGCTTCAACCTTGCCTCGGCGCAAAACCTTTTGAATGGCCTCTCGGGAAGCTTGTTCAAATTCACGCAAAAAGTCCGGCAAACGCAGTGTAATTTCCAGATAGCGGTGATTGACCGTGCGGATCTCCCACGTCAATAACCCCCATGTTGCTTCATGAGACTGGCGAGAGAAAGCGGTCATACTGGCAATCATAAATTTCCTGTATTGCTAAACGATTGATGCTGCACATAATAACATAGGAAGTTAAAGAAGGTTTGATGCCACTGTCTATTTTGTTTATATTGGGTGCCGCTTATCTCGCACAGAATGTTCCATATTAACCCATAGAGGTGATCATGCGTCCTAGCAAACGAGCAGCGAATGAATTACGGCCACTGAGTTTTACTACTCAATTTACTCGTTATGCAGAAGGGTCGGTATTAGTCACGTTGGGAAACACTAAAGTCATTTGCAATGCAAGTATTGTTGAAGGTGTGCCGCGGTTTCTTAAAAATAGTGAACAAGGCTGGTTAACAGCGGAATACGGCATGTTACCCCGCTCCACTCACAGCCGCATGGACCGAGAAGCCTCTCGCGGTAAACAAGGCGGTCGAACGGTGGAAATTCAACGCTTAATTGGCCGGTCGCTAAGAGCCGCCTTAGATTTAAAGCTGCTTGGGCCTTATACTATTACTATTGACTGCGATGTCATCCAAGCGGACGGAGGAACGCGCACCGCTGCCATTAATGGCAGTTGTATTGCCATGATCGAAGCGTTGCGCCACTTGCAACGTAAAGGAATTTTACAAACTGATCCGCTTAAACATAAAGTCGCTGCTGTTTCTGTGGGTATTTACAAGGGTGTCCCCGTACTTGATTTGGATTATGCAGAAGACTCCAACGCGCATACGGATATGAACGTAGTGATGACAGACAACGATGCTTTTATTGAAATCCAAGGCACGGCCGAAGGGGATGCTTTTCATGCCAAAGAACTGGATGCACTGATTAATCTTGCACGGCATGGCATCAAACAGATTATCGAAAAACAACAGGAAGCGTTAAGTTAATGAAAAATGGAAGGCCAATTGGCGTTTTCGATTCAGGGATGGGCGGCTTAACTGTTTTGCGTGAACTCGTTAATCATTTACCCAACGAATCCTACATTTACCTTGGCGATACCGCACGATTGCCCTACGGCACTAAAAGCCCTGAAACTGTCTCGCGCTACGCCACTCAAATGGCATCTATTCTCATCGCTCAAAATATCAAATTATTGGTTGTCGCCTGTAATACCGCTTCAACTGCAGCGCTTCCCCAGCTCCAACAACAATTCTCCCACATTCCAATCATCGGCGTTGTGGAACCAGGCGCGAGGGCTGCCGTTGTTGCGACAAAAAACAATAAAGTGGCGCTGTTAGCAACGGAAACGACGATTCAATCGGGGATTTATCAAAACACGCTTCGAGCATTGAGCCCTCAAATTGAAATTACCACTCAAACTTGTGGTTTATTCGTGGCACTAGCCGAAGAAGGCTGTACGAACGACGAAATCGCTTTACTGGTAGCCAAAAAATACTTGGAGCCTATTATTAACGGTTATCATCAATGCGACTCTGTTATTTTAGGGTGCACGCATTTTCCCGTTCTTATGGAACCATTAGCCGCCATTTTGGGCGATCAAATAAACATCATCAATTCAGCAAAAGCAACGGCGACTGAAGTGCAATCCATTCTACAAAAAAACAACCCCACTCCTCTCGATCATCCCCCCACCTTATCTTTCCTCGTCACCGACTCCCCCGAGCGGTTTACTCGCATCGGTGAAATTTTCTTTGGCCGAGGGATCGATGCTAAGAAAGTTCATTTGATTGATGGTCAGTACTCACAGTCCTTCAAAACCCCCAAGTAATTTAATTAGAATTCCTTTTATGAAAGAGTATTTTTTTTAAAATTACTTTATTACCCTCGCCCTTCCCGCGAAGGCGAGGACCCAGCGCACTACGTGCGCTGCGCGCTAAAGCGCGCTGGATTCCCGCCTGCGCGGGAATGACGATTAAAAATAAAACCTTGTTATAAAACTTCCCATTCTATAATCATTTTTCCTATTAGCCTTTATGCTGCCTTAAGAGATAGTGCTATTTTTCCCACACTTGGATCGAAATGTTTAGTCGGAAATTTCTCTCTCATAATCGATAATCAACGGCGCGTGATCCGAAAATCGTTTGTCTTTGTAGATTCTTTCTGATTTTACGCTATTTTTTAAATCTGACGTTATCACTTGATAATCAATGCGCCATCCGACATTCTTCTCCCAAGCGCGGCCGCGGCTGGACCACCACGTGTATTGATCCGGCTTTTGATTAACCACTCGGAAAGCATCAACCAATCCTACTTTCGTAAAGACCTCATCCAACCAGGCGCGCTCCTCTGGCAAACAACCAGAATATTTTTGATTACTTTTAAAATTTTTAATATCAATCTCTTTATGCACGATATTCCAATCGCCGCAAATAATGAAAGATCGTTTTGAATGAACGATATTTTTTAATCTTTTCATATAACGATCCATGAAATCAAATTTGATTTTTTGGCGATGTTCGCCGGTCGTACCCGAAGGCATATACAACGAGGCAACGCTTAACGAGCCAAAATCAGCCTGAATATAACGCCCTTCTTTGTCGGCATGTTCCCAGCCTAATCGGGTGGTCACTCGATCGGGTTTTTCGCGACAATAAATACCAACACCACTGTAACCGCTCTTTTCCGCATCGTGGTAATAACAATGATATCCCTTAGGGTGAAATTGATCCCCATTGGTGATTTCAAGGCAAGCTTTTGTTTCTTGTAAACAAACAATGTCCGCTTTCTGTCGTTTTAACCAATCGAAAAACCCTCGGCGAGCAGCCGCACGGATGCCGTTTAAGTTTAAAGTGATAATGCGCATAAAAATCTTCTTTTTTTAGTATTTAAATTGTGCAACAATGACTTTATGAATCAAGCCACAGAAATAGCAAAGTTACTACTTAATATCAAGGCAGTCACTTTAAATTTACATGAGCCTTATCGCTATACCTCGGGCATTCTGTCCCCCATTTATTGTGACAATCGTTTAATTATTTCCTATCCTGAAAAACGAAAAATGATTATCGAAGCTTTTCTTCAACTCATTGAAAAGAATCATTTATCGTTTGACATCGTAGCAGGTACTGCGACTGCCGGCATCCCGCACGCCGCCTGGATTGCGGATCGGCTCGATCTCCCCATGATTTACGTTCGCGCTAAAGCCAAGACTCACGGTAAACAAAATCAAATTGAAGGCCGGATTCGAAAAGGTCAGCGGGCGCTAATTGTGGAAGATTTAATTAGCACTGGAAAAAGCGCCCTGGCGGCCGGTTTAGCTTTACGAGAAAAAGGAGTGACAGTAACCGACTGCATTGCGATTTTTTCTTATCAATTACCCCAAGCGCAGCAAAATTTTTCGGATGCCAACATCAACTGTCATGCGCTTTCTCATTTCGATACCTTAATCGAAATGGCAGTTGATGAAGGTTACATTGATGAAATAGAAAAACAAAAAGCCTTAGCGTGGAATAAAGATCCCGAACACTGGCAACCTTGAGGTACAAGCGACACATGGAAGCGAAAGAAGAAGCACTGGATATAGATTTTGCTATTGAATGTTTTCGAAAATCTCGAGAGACCAATCTCATTGATCTAGCAAACGCCTTTATCGAAGCCTCTAATCGAGAGGATATCTCATCAACCGCTTTAATTGCCTGGAAAATAAGGGAGTTTTTTAATGATAAACCGCACGAGGATTGCGTAAATTATTTTAATTATATTACTCAGTTACCGGATGACATTCCCGCGAAAAGTTATTTATTAGGGATGGCTTATTTTCTTGGCGTAGGAGTTAAACAAAATACCGGTCGAGCTAAATTTTTTCTGAGAAAAGCGACCAAAGCAGGAGAACCTAACGCCACGGTTGAGCTTTTCGAAATTTATTCAGAAGAGAGGGAAAAGGATCAGGCTCAAATATACCTTAATCAAGCGCTCGAAAAAAATCATCCTCGTGCACAATGGCTGGCTGCTAATCACTCTCTCGAAAAGGAAGAACTAGAAAATGCTAAAACGCTCTTCCAAAAAGCCGCTATTCAAGGTATGCCGTTAGCCAAACACAATCTGTTTCTTTATCAACGTCAGAATCTAACGCCGCTTTTCGAGGCTGTGCAAGCAGGCTCAGTAGAAGCATTGGCGAGGTTATTTGCGGTATGTGGAAATAAATATCAAATCAAAGAAGCTAAGCGATGTTACGAAGCGGTATTATTCACAAATAATCCCTACGCCATCTACCGCTTTGCCTGCTTCCTTGAGCACGAAAAGTACTCTAAGGATGCGTGGGGACTTTTTTTACTACTGTCTGAATGGACCGAAACCGCTCCTTTGCTACTCTCCCTGGTATTTTCCAGTATTGCTTATATGCTTTATGAAAAGCGGATCGGTCAAGAATCAAATCTGGACCCCATCGTTTATTATGGAAAAGCTATTGAATACTGTATAGAAGCTATCGAAAACGAACACTTCGAAGCGCTTAACAAGCTCGAAGAAATATTCACTTGGATTCCAAAAATATTTAATTTAAGTAATTGGAACTATTTTTACGACGCTATCCTCAATAAGGGTCTGCTAGAAGATAATACTACGCTATTGCCCTTGGCAATTAAACATTGCAATTCACTTAAAAATTATTTAATTTCAAATTACCAATCCCTCTCTCTTGAAAATAAAAGTAAATTAAGGCGAGCTTTGGAGATAGCCAATACCCTTCTTTCACAACCTTTTCATACCGCCGAAGCCTACTTGGGAGATGAAATAAAAGAAAAAAAACTCAACGCTTTAGTAAACTGGTTGACCGCACGAGAAAATCGCGAAGAAAATCTAAGCTTCATAAAAAATGTTATGAGCAATATCACTCCCAACCGCCTATCAATAAAGACTATTTTCAAAAGGAGTAAATCTGAAGAGACTCTTGAGCAAGAGGGGAAACAGGAACAGAGACACTCTAAACAATCCTTTACTTTTTAAAAGGGCAACTCCAACGCATTATCAATCATCCGCAACTGCGTTCGAAAGATTTCCTGAATACGCTTTAGTTTTTCTTCTGTATCAGCCTCGAAACGTAAAATTAAATAAGGCGAGGTGTTGGAAGGTCGAATTAACCCCCAACCATCTTCAAATTCAACGCGCAATCCATCAATTGTAATAAGTTTCGCGTTTCCAAAATCAGCTTTTTTCAATAACGCTTGCATAAAGGGTTGTTTTTTTTCTTCGGTCATCGGCAATTTTAATTCGGGCGTGTTGACGCTATCGGGCAACTCCGCAAAAATTTCACTCGTCCGTTGATTAGTCTGCGAGATAATTCGTAATAATCGCGCTCCCACGTAAATGCCATCATCAAAACCAAACCATTCATCTTTAAAAAAGATATGTCCGCTCATTTCTCCGGCCAACGGTGCGCCGATTTCAAAAAGCTTAGCTTTTAAAATTGAATGCCCGGTTCGCCACATGACGGGATTGCCGCCGTATTTTTTTATTATTTCGGCTAAGGAACGCGAACATTTGACGTCAAAAACAATATCAGAACCCGGTAAACGAGATAATACGTCCATTGAAAATAACATCATTTGACGATCGGGCCAGATAATTTCTCCTTTATCCGTCACAATACCTAAACGATCTGCATCGCCATCAAAAGCCAACCCAAGGTCGGCTTGCGTTTCTTTTACTTTATGGATTAAATCCGTTAAATTGGCGGGAATAGTAGGGTCAGGATGATGATTAGGAAAATGGCCGTCCACCTCACAAAATAACTCCACTACTTCACACCCTAGCTTGCGATATAACGCCGGCGCCACTTTGCCGGCAATCCCATTGCCACAGTCCACGACCACTTTCAACGGGCGGTCTAATTGAATATGCTTGGTGATATAAGATTCATAATCCTCAATGATGTCCACATCAACCACCGCGCCATGGCCTTTAACAAAGCGTCTTTCGAGAATACGCGTTCGGATGGTTGCAATCTCTTCCGACCTCAATGTTTTTCCATTCAGAACAATTTTAAAACCATTGTGGTGCCCCGGATTATGACTCGCTGTGACCATCACGCCGGAATTGGTTTCTAAACGATTCGTGGCAAAGTAAACCAGCGGCGTTGGCACCAAACCAACATTAAGCACCGCCAGGCCGGTCTCACACAATCCCTGAATCAAAGCAGCTGTTAATTTAGGCCCTGATAAACGCCCATCGCGACCCACGACAATCGCTTTTTGCCCCTGTTCGCGCGCTTCGCTGCCGATCGAAAGGCCAACGGCATAAGCTAATCCGGGTGTCAATGCCTCAGAAGTGACCGGGCCGCGAATATCGTAAGCTCTAAAAAGCGTCGCCGGCACTATCTCGGGGACATTCCATTGATTAATTTTGCCCTGAGCTGCCAAAACCGCCCGCTCCTCGTTCGGTAAGTTCAAATTCTTCCACAACCGCAAATTGCGCCTTCAAGATAGGGAGAACGACTAACTGAGCAATTCGATCGCCCGGGTTGATGGTATAGGGTTCTTTACCCCGATTCCAACAAGAAACCATCAGCGGTCCTTGATAATCCGAATCAATGAGCCCCACTAAATTGCCCAATACAATCCCATGTTTATGCCCTAGTCCCGAACGAGGCAATATAGTCGCCGCTACATTGGAATGGCCTAAATAAATCGCCAATCCTGTGCTAATCAGGCAAGTTTCGTCCGGTTCTATTTTAAGCGGTTCATCCAAGCAGGCGCGCAGATCCAAACCCGCTGAACCCGTGGTGGCGTAAGCAGGCAATGGAAATTCACTTCCTAAGCGTTTATCTAAAATTTTTAATTGAACGGAATGTGTCATGGCGCTCCTTCCTCCTGTAAGACACAAAATGTAACGCTTAATGCTTCAGCAAACAAGCTATTTACTCCCTTTCTGCAAGGATAGCCTGGACAGAGGACAGTGGTTGTGTCGCTATGCGACAACTAAATTTTATAAATTAATGTTGGCCAAGCCACACAACTCTGTTTTCAGTCCTCTGTCCCCTGTCTTCCGTCTTCCGTCTTCCGTCTTCCGTCTTCCGTCTTCCGTCTTCCGTCTTCCGTCTTCCGTCTTCCGTCTTCCGTCTTCCGTCTTCCGTCTTCTGTCTTCCGTCTTCCGTCTTCCGTCTTCCGTCTTCCGTCTTCTGTCTTCTGTCTTCTGTCTTCTGTCTTCTGTCTTCTGTCCTCTGTCCCCCGCTGACTACAGTATTGTTTTTTAATCGGAGTCCCTCCATCCTTTCTTCATGTCAATTACACAATGGCCAACGAGCGAGCGAGCGCGGGAAAAATTGCTCCGAGAAGATGCGCATATCCTCTCGGATGCGGAGCTGATCGCTGTGATCATCCAAAAAGGCGTGCGCGGGTGCAACGCGTTGAATTAGCACGCGAATGGCTCAATCATCTCGGCGGGCTCGCTAGTCTACTGAATGCTGATTTTCACCGTCTTTCCGGCTTACGCGGTCTTGGAAAAGCGGTCTATTGTAAGCTCAAAGCGGCCGCCGAATTACAACGGCGTTACCTCCGTCAGTCACTCGAGCGAAAAGGCCAACTCGGCTGCACTCAAGACGCCCAGCAACTTCTCTACGCCCAGTTGCGCCATCATGAAAGCGAAGTTTTTGCCTGTCTTTTTCTGGATAACCGTCATCGCATCATTCAGTTCGAAAAGCTTTAATCAAGCCTCCGTCCATCCGCGGGAAATCATTAAACGAGCCCTCTACCATAATAGCGCTGCCCTCATCGTCGCCCACAACCACCCCTCCGGCGTCCCCGACCCCAGTCAAGCCGACCGCGCCGCCACAACCCATCTCAAAGAAGCTCTCGCCTTGATCGACGTGCGGCTGCTCGATCATATTATTATCGGTGATCGAAATTCGTTTTCTTTTGCAGAAAGCGGGCTGCTTTGACTCTGGCGGCTGACGCCCCCGATTGCTTGCGCGTAGCTTCTATTTCTGGTATAAAATCGAGCCTTATCGCTGAAAGTATCGGAGAGTATTGTCATGGCGAAAGTATGCCAAGTGACTGGGAAACGGCCCCAAAGTGGGAATAACGTCTCTCATGCAAACAAAAAAACCAACCGTCGTTTTTTACCTAACTTGAAAAAACGCCGTTTCTGGCTGCCGGATGAAAAACGTTTTATAACGTTGACCGTTTCTACGCACGGCATGCGAATCATCGACAAGCTCGGTATCAATGCAGTTCTCAAAAAAATTCGGGAACGCGAAAAAGAAAGCAAATAAGGGTTAACCAATGGCTGTCAGTCCACGCGAAAAAATAATGCTCCAATCTACCGGAAAAACCAAAGCGGGCAAACCGACCGGTACCTTTTACACGACTTATAAAAATAAGCGAAATACCACCGATAAATTAAATATCAAAAAATTCGACCCCCGTGCTTGGAATTCTGAAACGAGCAAATGTGGAATGCATGTACTTTTCAAAGAAAAGAAAATCCCGAAATAACACTAGGGTCTAGTTATTTTTCATCTTGTAATCGCTGATACTTCTTCATTAAATCCTCTTTAGATTCATGAAAATCTAAAGGAATACAATCGACAGGACAAACCTGGCGGCATTGAGGTTCGTCGAAGTGACCAACGCACTCTGTGCATCGGTTAGAGTTAATTTCATAAATCAACTCGCCCATGGAAATCGCATCATTCGGGCATTCGGGTTCGCAGACATCGCAATTAATACATTCTTCAGTAATTTTTAAAGCCATAGAATTAATGTTATTTATTTTTCTCTTCTTTTTTGTAAATGACGGGCAACTAAAGGGGGAACGAACGGCGATACGTCGCCGCCGAGAGTAACGATTTCTCTTACCATGGTTCCAGAAACATAACTGTAACCTTCTCGTGCCGGTAAAAAAATAGTTTCAATTTCGGGTGATAATTGATAGTTCATATGCGCTAGCTGGAATTCATAATCAAAATCAGAAACGGCGCGAAGGCCGCGTAAAATAAAGTTAGCCTGGTGTGTTTTGGCAAAATCCACCAAAAGTCCGGTAAGGGGCAGAACTTCAACACGCTCATCAGTCAATACGTCAGCAATTAAATTAACGCGTTCCTCCAGTTTTAAATGAGGATCTTTACGGCTGGTGGGAGCACACGCAACGATTATTTTGTTAAATAAGGGTAAAGCGCGCTCGATAATATCTACGTGGCCGTTGGTCAACGGATCAAAGGTTCCTGGGTAGATGGCGATTGGTTTCATGCTAGCGCCTTTGTATCACCCTCTTTCTCCAACCCTTTCCCCCTAAAGGGAAAAGGAAGTAGTGAAGAGGGGTTTTTTATAATTCGTTCAATGCCTCGATCAGGGCATTTTGCTTTCAGTTCCAAAATAGACTCGCCGCCGGGTAAAATCAAGTCTTCTGCGACTTCAGCCAGTGGATAAAGCACAAATTCCCGCACAAAAAGTCCCGGATGGGGAAGACAAAGCTCATCGCTCTGAAGCGCAAGATCTCCATACAATAAAATATCGAGATCGATAATCCGCGGCCCCCATCGTTTCCCGCCCCGACACCGGCCTTGTTTTTCTTCGAGTCGTTGCAATGCTTTCAAAAGCATTTGGGGGGACAAGGTAGTTTCAACCGCTGCTACGGCGTTGATGTAATCCGGTTGATCAGTCGGGCCCAACGGTTTGCTCCGATAAAAGCTGGAATAGCCAAGACAAGCAGTTTGCGGCAACGTGGACAAATTACTTACCGCGATTTGCACTTGCTTGAGCGGATTATCCAGGTTTGCCCCTACGCCAACATAGGCTATTGTCATTGTGTTTTTCTCGCGAGCTCATTAATCAACTGTTCACGCTGCTTAGAAGTTCCATCGCGAAACGCCCGCCACCAATACACAATTTCGGTCAGCGGTTCACCAGCGCGTTCTCGTAATTCTAAAAAATCAAAAGCAGCTCGGAAAAAACGTTGTTGCGCAATTCGGTAAACACGAGTGTGGCGCCGGCGTTCTAAATGGTATTGCAACATCCAAACGGAACGCATCATTGCAGTTAATCGACGAGGAAGGGGTAATATTGTCACCTGTCGCTGTAAAGCGGTGTTTATCCCGTGATACAACGCTGGGAATAGGCGTTTATGTTTTTTAAAATGCTGTTGCATTAATTCTTGCACGGGGGGCCATAAAAAAATAGCGAATAAAAATCCCGGATTTAAACTTTGTTGGTTGTGAAAACGTTCGTCAGTGGCTTTTAAAGCCAATTTAATTAAATTTTCGTAAAGCGGCTGTCGTGTTTTTTCTAAAATAGTGGCGGCTTCCGGGAATAAAGTTCGCATATAATGCGTTTGCTTTAACAATTGGTAAGAGCGAACCGCGTGTCCTTCAAAAAATATCTTTAAAACTTCTGTAAAAAGACGAGCGGAAGGCACATGACGCAATAGATTATGCAACTTTTTTAAAGGTTCTTCGGTGTCCGGATGGATTTTGAAATCCAATTTCGCCGCTAGCCGGATGGCTCGTAGCAATCGTACCGGGTCCTCATGGTAACGTTGGGTAGGATCGCCAATCATACGAATTAATCGCTGGTGCAAATCCCTCATACCGCCCGTAAAATCGATAACGGAAAAATCGGTGATGTTATAGTAGAGCGCATTAACGGTAAAATCCCGCCGCCAAGCATCTTCTTCAATTGTGCCATAGGTGTTATCTTCCGATAGCATAGTCGCCCCTGTTTTTTGCATTTCACTCAGCGGTTCTTCTTTTAATAACTCTTCTGCATTCGCGCGGAAGGTTGATACCTCAATAATTTCATTGGGAAAGTAAACATGAACTAAGCGAAATCGTCGACCAATAAGGCGGCTGTTTTTGAAGAGTTTTCGTATTTCGTGGGGGCGCGCATTGGTAGCGATATCAAAGTCTTTTGGGTGATAGCTTAATAACATGTCTCGCACACCGCCTCCCACCAGATAGGCCTCATAACCGGATTTGCTAAGACGATACAACACCCTCAGCGCGTTGGGACTGATGTCGCTGCGCGAGATAGAATGATTTTTACGTTTAATGACTCGGGGCCGGTCTTTCTTTCGTTCAAAGCGGAGCAAATAGCTAATTTTCCGCCACTGAGAAGGTTTAAACATTACTTTCCGCCATCAATTGCGCTCTTCCCATTACGGTCTATAATAGGCGGTTCATTCTATGACATCCTCGCTCCCTTCGTCTAGAGGCCTAGGACACCGCCCTCTCACAGCGGTAACACGGGTTCGAATCCCGTAGGGAGCACCAGTTTAATCAATGTGTTATGGAGTTTCGTGGCGGTCATTTTTGTATTTCCCTAAGTTTTCTCTAATAAGCGGGTAAAAATTTATAAGCTACGCCGCCTTCCTTTTGTCATTAATGACCAAGCGAGGTTTCATTTTTAACAACGCACAAATGTGCGCTACGGAAGCCAGTGTTAAGTTGGCCTCGCCGCTTTGAATTTTAGAGGCTTGGGTTGGACTGATATTTAAACGGCGGACTAATTCGTTAAATCCGATTTCTTCATCGGCCATATATTTGGCAACAGCCTTTGAAACAGCTTCTTGTAATGACTCCAAGAACTCTGCCTCCAGTTTGGCTATCCTTTCAATTTCTGCTATTTTAGACTTATTTAGTCGTTTTTCTAAATAGGTTCTAAAGCTCTTCACTTTCATGGCTTATTCCTCTGCATCGGTAAACTCAGGAAGACGCTGGCGGGCTGTTTTTATATCTCTCTTTTGTGATTTCTTATCCCCCGCATGGAGAAGAATCACTGTTTTATTTGGCAAAAACGCATAGTAAATTCTATAGCCAAATTTTCTTTCCCTGAGCTCAAATAACCCCTTTTTAAGTGAACTGCTATGCGGCAATCGAAGCCTGTTGCCGCATAATTCTAATAATGCCATTCACTAGCAACTGACTTAAGCTGCTCCTGAGTGAGCGAATCTAACCATTTTTCAACGGTGCCGTCGTCCTTATCATTACACCAATATTTAATCTCCCAGCGGGACTTTTCCGGCTCTTTTTTGCCCACACGAATTTCCTTAAAAAACGAATAAACAATCAATGATTACCAATAAGATTAGTATACTACATTAGATAGTAATAAACTATAATGTACTACAATAAACAGTAGTGATTGACAGGTTGAGCAGGTTTACCCTGAGGGAGCACATACAATGTAATGACTCGGGGACTTCTTGATGGCTGAGCATCAGCAGCAGCATTTTAAAGTTGACAAATTGTCAACTTCGAGTCGACTTGTTTGAAGAAGCACGTTTTATTGGCCATATTCAGAATAAAAAAGAATATGAAGAGGCTTTAGCGTTAATGGAAGAACTGATTGAAGATTATAATTACAACAAGCCTTTAATTGAAATACTTGCGGCTAGCATCGAGCGTTGGGAAAATGAGGCATCAGAATTTCGCGAATTTAATAAGCATATTCGCCGATTGCAGCCTGGTCCAGCTGTATTAAAAGTATTGATGGAGCAATATCATTTAGGTGTGTCGGATTTTCCGGAAATTGGTTCTAAATCATTGGTATCTAAAATTCTCCCAGAAATTATCATTCGCCGTTTGCGCTTGTGGAAACCCACGATCCGGTTCTGCCTTAGCGGCGTGAATAAGATCGGGGAACTTAATGGGGTCTTGAATAAAAAAAACAGGAATATTGTTCCCCACGAGGTCCCAATTACCTTCTTTCGTATAAAATTTAACGGCAAAGCCTCGCACGTCGCGGGCTAAATCGGGAGACCCCTGGCTTCCAACGACTGTCGAAAATCGTACGAAAACAGGGGTTTTTTCGCCTTTTTTCTGAAATAAATGAGCCATCGTGATTTCAGAAAGTGAGACATCGGTTTCAAAGTAACCGTGAACGCCAAAACCTCGGGCGTGAACCACGCGCTCAGGAATGCGTTCATGATCAAAATGAAAAAGCTTTTCCCGAAAAGGGAAATCTTCGAGCAGCAGAGGTCCCCGATCTCCTATTTTCAACGAATTCTGGTCATCGGAAATGGGCGTTCCTTGTGCGGTTGTTAAGTTTAGGTCTTCATTTTGTGAAGGTTTTTGTTTTTTAGTCATGGTTTCGTCCTGAAGAAAAAGATGGGAGTGATTTAAAGATAATATTTAATTCCTAATTTGACAACCCCTCTCACCATTCAAATGTTCGCTGTAATTCCAACAGGGGATCTTCTGAAAAGGAAACACCTACTCCTAACAGCCGCACTGGTTTTTGTTGTCTTTCAAAGATTTGATAAAGCAAATGTTTAAATAAATCCAAGGATATGGTTTGCGTTATGGTTTCAGCTTTGGTTATTTTAAAATCATTAAATTTAATTTTAACAAATTGTTTGCGGATGCAGCGATCCGTATGCTTTAAAAGTCGCTGCTTTAAGTCATTAAATAAATTTGCTAACTCGATTTCACACTCGCTTAGTGTCGCTATGTCCTGGGAAAAGGTATGTTCAACGCTAACGGATTTTCGTATTCGGTTAGGTTCGACGGAACGAGGATCGATACCGCGGCATAATTCATATAAAGTTACGCCAAAACTTCCAAAGGACTTGCTCAACGCTTCCCGCGATAGCGCTTGCAAATCCGAACAGGTATGAATATTCATCGCTTTCATTTTTTGCGCGGTGATTTTACCGACACCGTGAATTTTCTCTATGGGCAGTGTCTTAACAAAGTCATCAGCTTTGGAAGGTAAAATAACTTTGATTCCGTTTGGCTTATTCCATGCACTTGCAACTTTGGCTAAAAGCTTATTGCTTGCCACTCCCGCTGAAGCAGTTAACGAGTGTCGTTTTACAATTTGTTCTCGGATTTCTTGAGCGATTCGCGTGGCACTCCCCTGATGTATTTTACAATCGGAAACATCTAAGTAGGCTTCGTCTAACGAAAGGGGCTCGACAAGGTGGGTATACTCCTGAAATAAACCGCGGATTTGGTGGCCAATAGCGCGGTATTTTTCCATATTGACGGGCAAGATTATCAGCGAGGGGCAAAGCTTTTTTGCGTATGAAGACGAGATAGCCGATTGGACACCGTATCCTCTAGCGATATAGTTAGCCGTACAAATGACGCCCCGCGAATGAGCAGCCCCCCCTACAGCAACCGGTTTTTCGCGCAACTTAGGATTGTCGCGCATTTCAATCGCCACATAAAAGCAATCCATGTCAACATGAATGATTTTCCGAAGCTTTTTTGAGGTACTTTCTCGCACGGGGAGCCTCTTTTTACCATAAAGTACAAAAAGAGCTGTAAACAAACCTAGTTATCGTCCTTAGGATAATGTTTATTTTTATACCATAATCCAATACACTCTTGCTATGTCTTCAACATTGCTTATGTGTAAACCGGATTACTTCAACGTGGATTATGTGATTAATCCTTGGATGAACGGTCATATCCATCTCGTGGATAAACGATTGGCGGAAGAACAGTGGCAAGCTTTTTACGAGACTCTCCGGCAATACGCAACCATTCAATTGATTTCTCCCAAACCTCATTTGCCCGATTTAGTTTTTACCGCTAACGGGGGGCTGGTTTACGATAAGCTCTGTATCCTCGCTCATTTCCGGCATAAGCAACGACAAGGGGAAGAAGTTTTTTTCAAGCAATGGTTTGAAAAGCATGGCTATACGGTCCTCCAAATGCCAAAATCGATTTATTTTGAAGGGACAGGTGATGCCCTCTTTCAACGGGATGGTAAGTGGGTGTGGATGGGCTATAATATCCGTTCTGAATTAAAAGCCTGCGAATACCTTGAAACGTATCTTTCAATGCCTGTTACGCCGCTTAAATTAATCAATGAGAAATTTTACCATCTGGATACTTGTTTTTGTCCTTTGTTCGACGGTGCCGTGATGTATTATCCAGGGGCATTTGATGCCGATTCTGTTCAGCTTATTGAAAAAAATATTGATGAAGATAAAAGACTAGTGGTGAGTGATGAAGATGCGCTGCATTTTTCTTGTAATGCGCTTGTTATAAAAACAGATAAAATTCCCACGAAGAAAGCCGTTATTTTTATGACGTATGCAAGCGATCCGTTACAAACGCAATTAAATCAACTGGGATACGAAGTCATTATCCGCTCTGTTTCCGAATTTCGAAAAGCGGGCGGCGCAAATAAGTGTCTAGTATTGGAAGTTTAAGCCTTAAATATAGCGATGCGCGTTTATTTGAGTGACAGATTTAAATATTCTGCAATCCCAGCTAAAAACATTTGGACGGCGATCGTCGTTAAAATCATTCCCATTAAACGTTCAATAGCCGTTAATCCACGCTTTCCTAAAATTTTCATTAAATAAGGCGCCCATAGCATAATCAAGGTGAAAATGAGTGACGCAATAAATACTCCCAAAAATATCAACCATAAATGATGAGGATCTCGGGTGACGAATAATAACACCATTGCCATTGCGGAAGGTCCCGCGGTCAACGGTATGGCTAAGGGAACAATCAAGGGTTCTTCAAAATCTTCTTTAGCAGGCTTTTGGTCGGGCGGGAAAATCATTCGGATGGCGATAATAAAAAGAATCACGCCCCCGGCAATGCTTAAGGCCGGCGTTGTGATGTGTAATCCGTGTAATATGTAACGGCCGAAGAAAACAAATAAAGCTAAAATAAAAAAAGCAATAATGGATTCTCGTAAAATAATACGGACTTGGGTGCGAGCGTCGTATTGTTTTAGGATGGCGAGGAAAACGGGGATATTTCCCAGTGGGTCCATCACTAAAATTAGTGTAATCGCAATGGTGTAAAGTGTCATTTAAAGCCTCGGTGTTAAAAACATCTGTTTTTTTATAGCTAAATCGATTGCCCTTAAAGAGGCCGGCCGCTTTTGTACGGACACGCCATAAACCCGTCCATGGGGGCTCGGGAGCCGCCATTCAGGCAGCTCACGGTCCGCAAAAAAGCGGCCGGCCTCTGCGCCGTGATTTTATTCACCTTTTGGGGTCATGGAATTAAAGTTGGAAGGGTTGAAAATTCCAAAAATTGTCCCCGTTTTCTAGAGCTTAAACTACTCAAAAACGGAGGGCAATTGTTGGGTTAATGACATCCTTTCTTTAACACACTCGCCTGATAAGGCAAAACCCTGTAGTTTTTCTTGATGGTCATAAAACAAGGCGCGCTGGTTGTTGCCCTCCCCGTTGCATTGCCATTCGCCTTTAAGTGTTTTTGGGGGTGGATAAGTCACAATGGCGCAAGCCGGGGTTTTAACTACGATAGGCATGGGGGGGTAATGCACTGGCTTTTTATCGCCGGCGAAATGATTGGCCAGTGCTCGCGCACATTGTAATAGAGGCGCTATGTATTGCCGTATCTCGCCAGCCACTTCTGCACAATCGCCGAGCGCATAGATGTTTTCTATACTGGTTTTTAAATAACTGTCGACAATAATGCCAGTCTTTCGATCGAGGTTTATGGATTCAGCTAAATCGCATCGGGCGCGGATGCCAATGGCGGAAAAAATGCCATCGGCGGCTACTGCTTTCCCCTTCGTCATGCTAATTTCATAATCTTTTTGGTGGCGATTCACTGTGCTTGCGACCTGTTGTAAATGCCATTGCACGCCTTTATCCGCTAACGCCTGTTGCAAAGCACGACCAATGGGTTCAGGCACAAATTTCGCGAGTGGATAAGGTTCTTTAGTGATAACCTCCACTTGATAACCGCCGTTCACTAAATCGTTGGTAAATTCGCACCCCACCAGCCCAGCGCCTATCACTGCGATACGGTTTTTATTGTTTATCCACCGGCGGAATCTGCCGTAAGCAGTCAAATCATTGACGGAATGGACATCCGAAACGGCGTCGCCCTGCAAAGAGGGCGCGATCGGGTAAGAACCACAGGCCAGGATCAATTTTTTATAAGCAATTTTTTTGTGCGATGTCGTTACCGTTTGGGAAATAGGATCAATCACCTCAACCATCGAATGGGTGTGAATGATTGCTTGCAATTGCGAAGCCATTTTGTCCGCAGTACAGACCGCTAGTTCATCGGCTGATTTTTTGTTTGTCAAAGCGGTGGATAACAATGGTTTAGAATAAAAAACACCTTCGTTGGCCGTGATTATTTCCAACGGGGTTGTCGTGTCCAATTTACGAAATTCTTTAGCAAAGAGATAACCTGCTAATCCACTACCGATAATAACTACTGATTGGTTTTTCATTTTTAATAGAAAAGTTTTGCACAGCTTCAACCAGCGCAGCGACGTTTTCGATTGGTGTACTGGGATCGATGCCGTGGCCTAAATTAAATACATGTCCAGAGCCTTGTCCGTAGGATTTTAAAATATCGACGGCCGCTGTCGATATGCTTTCAGGGTTTGATAATAAAATCGCCGGATCTAAATTACCTTGCAAGGCAACTCGGTCCCCCACCCGTCGACGCGCTTGGCCAATGTCTGTCGTCCAATCTAACCCTACCGCATCACAACCACTGTTTGCGATGCTTTCTAACCATTGTCCCCCATTTTTAGTGAAGAAAATGAGGGGAATCTTTCGGCCGTTTTTTTGACGGACCACTTCGGCGGCGATTTGTGATAAGTAATCCAATGAAAATTGTCGATACAATGAGGGAGTCAATAAACCGCCCCACGTATCAAATAGCATAACGACGTCTGCGCCGGCTTTAATTTGAGCATTCAAATAAGCAATCGTGAGGGTGGTTAATTTTTGTAATAATGTGTGAAATACGTCAGGCTGCTGATAAAGCATGGCTCTGGCCGTTAGAAACGTTTTGCTGCTCTGACCTTCGGTCATGTAACACGCTAAGGTCCAAGGGCTTCCCGCAAACCCAATCAAAGGAACGCGGTGATCGAGCGCTTTTACAGTTAGACGAATAGCGTCAAACAGGTAAGAAAGCGCTTCTTCCACTGCCGGCATTTGGAGCCGATTTACGTCCTGCGCAGAACGCACGGGGTTTCGAATGACTGGCCCAACTGTCGGCGCAATATGCAAATCAACCCCCATCGCATCGGGAATGGTGAGTATGTCACTGAAAATGATGGCAGCATCCAGCGGAAAGCGTCTTAATGGCTGCAACGTCGCTTCACAGGCCAGTTCGGGTGTTTTACAAAACGCCATAAAATTTGGCACTTTTTCGCGCAATTGGCGGTATTCCGGCAAATAGCGGCCGGCTTGACGCATAATCCACACTGGCGTGCGATCCACCGGCTGGCGCAACAACGCACGGATAAAACGATCATTTTTAAGCCTCAACATGCCTCTATTGTACGCGAATTCGCCTTCCGACGCAGCTTTCTGGCTGGGATCGAGGTAGCCTGTATGGAGCGAAGCGAAATACGGGTGCTGCGCATCGGTTCCCGTATTCCGCTGGCGCTCCATACAGGCTACGGTTGGATTCGCTTTGTGAAAAAAATCTGCATGTTTATGGATTCATCAGCCATTGAAACTGTACTGAATGACACGCACAACGCTAAGATTGCGTAATAGAGTGTTTTAAACATAATCACCTCCTCTTTCGGTGATTATAGCAGTGAAAAACCCGTATTTCGTTTCGCTGCATACGGGCTACTTGGTCACTTTTTCGGGTAAGGGTTTTGGTGAAAAGGAAGTTTTCAATACGGGTTTTAAAAATCTTCCTGTATGGGATTCTTTGCATTTAGCGACGGTTTCTGGTGTTCCAGTAACAACTACGTGACCGCCAGCGTCGCCGCCTTCGGGGCCCATGTCGATAATCCAGTCCGCTACTTTAATCACATCTAAATTATGCTCAATAATAACAATGGTATTTCCGCCATCGCGCAGACGATGGAGTACAGTTAATAATTGCAAAATATCGTGGAAATGCAAACCCGTTGTAGGTTCGTCGAGTAAATATAAAGTGCGGCCGGTCTCTCGTTTGGATAATTCACGGGATAATTTAATGCGTTGGGCTTCGCCACCCGACAAAGTCGTGGCGCTTTGTCCGAGCGTAATATAAGACAATCCCACGTCGATCAGCGTTTGTAATTTTCGGGCGATGACGGGGATAGCGTCAAAAAATTCTCGCGCGTCTTCTACTGTCATCTGCAATACATCATAAACATTTTTTCCTTTGTATTGAATTTCTAATGTTTCGCGATTGTAACGTTTACCTTTGCAGACATCGCAAACGACATAAATATCCGCTAAAAAATGCATTTCTACTTTAATGACTCCGTCGCCTTCGCAAGCTTCACAACGTCCACCTTTAACATTAAAACTAAAACGGCCAGGGAGATAACCCCGCGCGCGCGATTCTGGCGTCCCAGCAAATAATTCGCGAACCGGCGTAAAAATACCCGTATAAGTGGCGGGATTGGAACGTGGCGTTCGGCCAATTGGACTCTGGTCAATTTCAACCACTTTATCTAAATATTCCAACCCGCTAATGGATTGATAAGGTCCGATGCGCCGTTGCGTTGCACCATTTAAGCGAGAAGCGACAATGGGATAAAGTGTGTCGCTGATGAGACTTGATTTTCCAGAACCGGAAACGCCGGTAATACAAGTCATTAAGCCGATCGGAATCTCCACGTCCACATTTTTTAAATTATTACAACGAGCCCCTTTTAATGAAAGAGAGTAACGGGAGTTTAGCCGGCGTTTTTTAGGTACCGGGATGGTTTTTTTACCCGATAAATATTGTCCGGTTAGCGAGCGTGGGTTTTTCATGATTTCAGAAGGTGAACCTTCTGCTACAATTTCTCCGCCATGCACGCCGGCGCCGGGCCCGATATCGACGACGTAGTCGGCTGTGCGAATGGCGTCTTCATCGTGTTCTACGACAATAACCGTGTTGCCCAAATCACGCAGCCGTTTTAATGTTTTCAATAGACGTTCGTTATCGCGTTGGTGTAATCCAATAGACGGCTCGTCTAAAATATACATGACTCCGACTAAACCCGAGCCAATTTGACTGGCTAAACGAATGCGTTGCGCTTCGCCCCCAGATAAAGTTTCAGCACTGCGTGCTAAATTTAAATAATTTAAACCCACATTCACTAAAAAACCCAATCGTGCATTGACCTCTTTTAGAATTTTTTCAGCGATTTTTCCGCGTTTGCCTTCTAATTTTAGGGATTGAAAAAATTGTAAAGCATTCCCAATCGACATGGCGGTAATTTCAGGCAGGTTTTTTGATTCTAAAAATACATGCCGCGCTTCTTTTCGCAGACGCGAACCTTGACAAGTTTCGCATTCGCTCATCGTTAAATATTTCGCTAATTCTTCACGAACCGCTTGTGATTCGGTTTCGCGATAACGTCGTTCCATAATGGGAATAATGCCTTCAAAAGGATACGTACGTTTCGTTTTTTTGCCATTATGCGAGACAAGGTAAAATGTCACGGCTTCTTTCTCGCTCCCATAAAGCAGCATTTGTCGGATTGATTTTGGCAATCGAGAATAAGGAATTTCCATATCAAAACCGAAATGTTTGGCCAGGGAGGATAATAGTTGATAATAATATAAATTACGTCGGTCCCATCCGCGAATTGCACCATTAGCTAAACTCGCTTTTTCATTGTGGATAATTTTTTCGGGATCAAAATATTGTTGAACGCCCAATCCATCGCATGAAGGGCACGCGCCCATCGGGTTATTAAAAGAAAATAATCGTGGCTCTAATTCTTCTAAACTGTAACCACAGTCGGGACACGCGTAACGTTCTGAAAAGGTGCGCTCTTCAATTTTGTTTCCCTCGAAAGGGGCCACTGAGGCTAAACCATCCGCTAAACGCACGGCCGTTTCAAAGGATTCCGCTAGACGCTGTTGCACATCGGGACGGACTTTAACACGATCGACAACCACCTCAATTGTATGCTTCTTTCGTAAACTGAGCTTAGGCGCTTCGTCTAATTCGACCAATTTGCCATCGATTCGGGCGCGAATAAATCCTTGGGATTTGAGTTGTTCCAACAGTTGGAGATGCTCCCCTTTGCGCTCCCGAACGACAGGCGCTAATAGCATGACGGCAGTTCCTTCCGGGAGCGCTAGCACACTATCGACCATCTGGCTGATGGTTTGCGCTTGGAGAGCGTGATGATGCAAAGGACAGCAAGGTTGCCCAATACGGGCATAGAGCAGGCGCAAATAGTCGTAAATCTCGGTGATGGTGCCCACCGTCGAACGAGGATTGTGAGACGCCGATTTTTGTTCGATAGCAATCGCCGGGGATAACCCTTCGATCACATCCACTTCCGGTTTTTCCATCATCGATAAGAATTGCCGCGCATACGCCGAGAGCGATTCTACATAACGGCGTTGCCCTTCAGCATACAACGTATCAAACGCAAGTGAAGACTTCCCAGAACCCGAGAGTCCAGTGATGACGACCAGTTGATTGCGAGGTAAGTCGAGATCAATATTCTTCAGGTTATGAGTCCGGACGCCGCGTAATTGAATTGTACTCATTTTTGCTTAATTGGGAGATTATAAAAAGGAGTATATCATACAAAAAGTTAGGCTTAAACAAATAGCCTACTTTTGATAAGCGTAGCCCGTATGGAGCGAAGCGGAATACGGGGATTGTTCTAATTTCCCCGTATTCCGCTTCGCTCCATACGGGCTACGCTCTTGAATTCGGAACAGCGTGAGGGCAATTTAATATTATTTTAACCTTTCGTCCCTAAAATGGCTCTTAGATGTTCCTAAGGAGGGTCACTGATGCGTCCGGAGCTGACTTTAGAACAGCGCTTAAACGAGGTGCGAAGGCTTTATGGAAGGGTGCAACGGCTCGTGGAAAGGCCCTGTGCTTGTGTATATAGATTGGATTTGGGGCTTCCCTATGCGGTTAAAGATTTTTTTGACAAGCCACAGGGTAGATGGGTGGAGGATTTTCTCGCTGACAATCCAGAAAATCTATGTGAAGTTATCGAGAATTTAAAAGAAATGACGAATTCATTAGAGCATGCCGATTGTATTATCTCATGCCTCGCCTGTTGTTGTATGACAGTAGGGAGCACGGCTGTAGGTATGCCCATCATTGGATTGGCTGTCACCTGCCTGGCTCTATCAAAACGGATAGCGATAAGTGCGTGTGTGAGTGCAGGCGTAGGGATTAGTGGTTTTATTTTTTCGGATTGCATGAGCGAAAAACTGAAAGATGAGATAATAGAGCTTATTGAAGAGCTGGAGGTATTTGAAGATCCGGCTGTCAGATCAGCCTATGGATTAAAAGAGAATAAAATTAAAAGAGCGGCATTCTTGTTGGGCTCTTTAGACAAGAATGAAGATGCACCCATTTATCGATCATTTTTCAAGCATCCCAGTTACGAAAAAAATATACTCTCTGAAATTTTCGCTTGCTTGCCCCCGAAGAAAGAGCAGCTTACTTTCCTGTACCAAACCTCCACACCTAGCCCTGATGAAGATAATCCCAGCCACCCTTTGTTAACCTATTCCAACCGATAGCCCTTATAAAGCACAGCAGAAGGGTTACGCTTAACATGGCGGCTTTTAGAGAGTAGAATAAGCCTTTTTGATCAAGGATTTTACATGCACACAAAAGAACGAAGCGCCGTAACCTCACTGGCGGCTATTATGTCATTTCGGATGTTGGGACTCTTTATGCTCCTGCCGGTGTTTGCGTTGTATGTGAATCGCATACCTTATGCAACGCCGGCGCTTATTGGCGTGGCTATTGGCGTTTATGGACTTATGCAAGCTTTTTTTCAAATCCCTTTTGGAATGCTGTCCGATCGTATTGGTCGCAAACCCATTATCGCTGGGGGATTACTGTTACTGGGCGTTGGAAGCGCGATCGCAGCGTTTTCTCATTCTATTTACGGGATTATTTTTGGCCGTGCACTCCAAGGTGCGGGGGCCATCGGCAGCACAGTATTAGCCATGATTGCCGATTTAACGCGGGATGAGGAACGGAGTAAAGCCATGGCTCTGGTGGGGATGACTATTGGGTTCTCATTTGCTGTTGCGATCATTCTTGGACCCATCATCAACACCTGGTTTCACTTGGAGGGCATTTTTTGGGCAACGCTTGCTTTTGCTATCCTAGGACTTATTCTTCTTTTTACGGTGGTTCCTACCCCTCCACAGACATTGGCTCATCCTGAGGTAGAATCCGAACAAGGTTATTTTAAAAATGTCCTGCGGAATACTCAGCTTTTACGACTTGATTTTGGCATATTTTCATTGCATTGCATTCTGACGGCCATGTTCATTGGGATTCCAATTATGTTAAGCCAACGGCTGAATTTAACAGAACACGAGCAGGTTTTACTTTACTTAATTATTATGGCGCTGGCATTTATTGCCATGATGCCACTTATCATTGTGGCGGAAAAAAAGCGGCAATTAAAGCCTTTTTTTATTATTTCCATCGTTCTTTTAATCGCTTGTCAACTATCGCTATTGTTTTTTCACCGTTCAGTCATTCAAATCGGGGGCCTCTTGTTTGTGTTTTTCACCGCTTTTACGCTGTTAGAAGCTTCACTGCCTTCGTGGATTTCTAAAATTGCCCCCATTCGCCACAAGGGAACCGCCATGGGCGTTTACTCTTCCGCTCAGTTCTTTGGCATCTTTATCGGCGGCAGTGTCGGAGGTTGGGTGTTCGGTCACTTCCATCTAGCTGGTCTTTTCTTTTTTTGCGCGGCCATCGGATTTATTTGGTTATTGGTTGCTTTAACCATGCAACATCCTCCTTATTTTTCAACGGTTATCGTAAAAATGGATGATTATTTGGAGCAAAATTTAGATCAGTTTGATAAAAGCATTTCTAAAATTTCCGGTGTCGCTGAAACCGCAATTTTACGCCATGAAAATTTAATTTATTTTAAAATCGATAAAAAAATAATTAGTGAAGACGAATTGCGAAAACGGATCAGACAGAGTAACCTAAAGGCCAATAGGAATTAACACAGCGTTAATTCAGGATTAAGAAACTAGGAGATTTAGGAGATTGTAAATGGCTAGAGGTGTAAATAAAGTTATTTTAATCGGAAACTTAGGTCAAGATCCAGAAGTGCGTTATACCCCAAATGGAAATGCGGTGGCAAACGTAACGTTAGCAACTAGTACCACGTGGCGCGATAAGCAAACGGGTGAATTGCAAGAACGTACGGAATGGCACCGCATTGCTTTCTTTAATCGTTTAGCCGAAATTGTCGGTGAGTACTTGCGAAAGGGCTCAAAAATCTATATAGAAGGCAGTTTGCGAACGCGCAAATGGCAAGATAAAAATGGAGTCGATCGCTATACCACTGAAATTATTGCCAACGAGATGCACATGCTCGACAATCGCGGCGGCGGTAATAGTGGGAATTATGGTAATCATTCAGAAGGCGGAGCGTCAAATAAACAAAGCGCACCAACGAGCAGCCAAACTCCAACCGCTGGAGACGACAGTTCGGTGGCCGATTTTGATGATGATATTCCGTTTTAATAGCATTACTGTCACTCCGGGTTTTCCGGAGTGACAGTTATCGAAGGAATAGCCTTCTCAATTTCAACGCCTCTCTCATAATCGATACCGTTTAAACCAAAACCAAAAAGTTTATAAAAATCCTCACGATAGCCAGCAATATCAGAAACCGTTTCTACGTTGCCAGTGTTAATGGATTCCCATAACCGTTTAATTTCTGCTTGCACATCTTCACGCATTTCCCAATCATCAATTCGGATACGACCTTCTGAATCTGTGGGAATGTTCTGATTGGAGTATAAGCGTTCCTTGAATAAACGCCACATTTGTTCGATACAGCCTTCATGAATATTTTTCTCTTTCATAATTTTATAAAGCAATGAAATATATAAAGGAACCACCGGAATTGCCGCGCTGGCTTGGGTTACTAAGGCTTTATTTACGGAAATCAGGGCTTGACCGCTTAGCGCCGACTCTAATTGAGTATCCAACTCTCTAGCTGTTTTTTCTAGGTGGAGTTTTGCTCTTCCTATCGTCCCGTTGCGATAAACAGCGTGAGTGAGTTCAGGGCCAATATAAGTAAAAGCCACCGTTTTAACCCCTTCCGCTAAGCAATTATATTTGAACAACGCATTAATCCATAAAGCCCAATCATCACCGCCCATAACCGCTTCGGTATCTCTAATTTCTTTTTCCGTTGCCGGCTCAATGGAAACTGGACTGACTTCACCCGTCATGACATCAACGGTTTTATTGTGGTACGTCTGCCCAATAGGCTTTAACACTGAATTAAAAATTTCGCCCGTACGGGGATGAACGCGACGGGGCGAAGCAATGCTATAGATCACGAGATCAACGCCGCCCTGCCAATCCTTTTGAATCAAATCGATGGTTTGTTGTTTGATTTCATCCGAAAAAGCATCACCATTAATGCTTTTGGCATAGAGGCCGGCGGCAAGAGCGGTCTTCTCAAAAGCGGCGGTGTTGTACCAGCCGGGAGAAGCGGTGCGTTTTCCACTAGCCGGCCTTTCAAAGAAAACACCGATGGTCTTAGCGCCCGCGCCGAAAGCCGCCACGATACGGCTGGCAAGTCCAAAGCCGGTTGAAGCACCGATAATTAAAACTTTTTGGGGGCCGCCCGTAAGCGAAGGCTCTTGTTTAGCGTAATTAATCCATTCGCCAACGTGTCTGGCGCAACCCTCTGGGTGCGCAGTGGTACAAATAAAACCACGAACTTTCGGTTGAACAATCATGCAATCATCTCCCTCACTCTATTTGCCGCAGGCTTAATATTAAGAGAATGCTACTTTAACAGTTTCTTACTACTTTTAAAATCAGGAGAGGACCGTTTTTGGTAATCGCATTCTTCACCAGTCTCCTAGCGCGTTGAGCGCAGAGAATTTATTTGAGGGACTTGTGTGGTTGTTCTGTAGGTAAGCATGGTTGAAAAAACGAGGCGGCGCTCATTACAATCCCATGGTAATTTTGTTGGTCGATTGGGTCAACAAAGATAGCCTGTAAATAGTTAGAAAACTGAGGATCTGCAAGAAGCGCATGAGCCAGCATCGAGACGTTTTCTCGTTGAGAAACGATTAATTCAAGCGCTTTTTCCAATAACAAAGCTTTATTTCCCTTCCCCTTCCTGATTGCAATGAAAGGCCGGGGAAATTATTTAAAAGATGAAGCAAAGCATTCACCAAAGGCACGGCGAACTCCCAATGAGCTAATTGCAAAGTTTGTCTCAACAAATCCTTAACAGAAAGAAGGGTCAGAAAAAGAAGGGAGGCTTCTTTTTCTGAAGCTAGAATAAAACTTTGATGGAGCAAATCCGTATTGGAAAAAAGAGCCTTAAGTAAAATTGCTTTGCTTTCTGTGTCTGTTACCTCAAGGTAATAGAAAATATTTTTTATACAATTAGCGCGGTATCGGTTTCGAGCGTTTAAATCGGGAATACTGTTGAAATACATTGGGAATAACAGTAGAGCGTAAGAAAAAGTTTCCACCCAGTTTCCACCGCCAATCCGAGAAGCTTCCTCTAACAAGAATAAGTTTATTTCATTACTCCATCGAGTAGAGCCCCAGCGCATCATGTTAAAAATAGCATGGGGAGATTTGGAGTGTAAGACAGTCGCGATTTGTTCTTTTAATAACTGCGTCTCATTTGAGATGACTAAAAATAGAGGCAAAAGAAATAAGAAATCGCTAATTTGCTTAATATCTTTATTACAGAGAACCGTTTTAAATTGATTATTCATACTTAATACCGCTTCTCTAGCACGTAATTTTACAATCGATAAAATTTTATTTTTTTCTCAACATGGTTTGGAATAGCTTTTAAATAATCAGGCACAAACTCACAAAATTTGTTAAAAATGGTTTGGGCTTCGCAAGGTGCCTGCTCAAAGGCCTTCTCCAAAGTTGAAAATACCCTTTGATTTATTAATGGAATGAGAGAAGGATCTTTCTTTAGCTCGTTTCTAGCTTCGAGCCTATTTGAATCTAACACCATGGCTACTCCCATCTGACGAGCCATTTCATCAGGGAAGTTTTTAAAAAGAGGTCTTAACTGTTCAATTAAACCGTTTTCAATACAAAATCAAGCTGTACAAAAATATTAGTCGTCTTATTAATTAAATCGGATGACGAGGAAACTTCATTAATAGATAAAATAGTTTGATTTTCATTTCTCATTTTTTCTCCTTTGAGATTTTAGCGCCAGATACTATCTTAAAACTCTAAAGAAAAAAATATTAAATAGATATAACGTAAATGACAAACTAAAAGAAATGAGAATGACTGATGGTTTGATTTATGTAAACGCCATAAGCAGTGATGATGACATAAGAAACGAGCAACAAAATAAAAGAATGTTGCAAACCGATATAATCGGCAAGTAACCCTTGTAATTCAGGAATGATAGCGCCACCCACGATGGCCATGATCAGAAATCCGCTCGCCTTATTTTTTATCGATTCGTTTGGCAACCCAGCAATGGCTAGCGCAAAAAGGGTCGGGAACATAATGGAATTAAAAACGCCCAACAATAACAAGGACCACATGGCCGCTCCACCTGTCATTAAAATAACGCCACACAATAATAGAAGATTAGCCACGGCGCACACGGCTAAAACTTTCGACGCGTTAATTTTGGTTAATACATACGAACCGATTAATCGGCCGATCATGGCGCCGCCCCAGTATATCGAGAGGTATGCCGCTGCATGAGAAAGTGAGAAGTTGGCAATTTGCGGCAGATGCAAGTAATTAACGATTAAACTGCCCGCCGAGACTTCAGCGCCCACATAGAAAAAAATGCCCACCAATCCTAAAGTAAAAGGAAGATGCTTCCATAAAGCAAAATCAATAATCTCGTCTTTCTCCTCTTTGTCCAGAGGGTCGTCAACACGATGGAAATTAAATTGACTTATAAATAAAGCTACCGCCATCAAAACTAAGGCAATAATGATGTAGGGAACGTATAAATTTGTGGCTACAATAAAACGACCGACAATTAACGGCGCAATCACGTAACCTAAAGAATTGATGCCTTGGGCTAACGTCAACCGAGCAGAAGATGTTTTGGTAGGACCCAGTAAAGTGATAAGTGGATTCGCGGACACCTGTAACATCACGATACCGCTTGCTAATATAAATAATCCAAATAGGAAGACCCTGTAGATAAGGGTTAAATCAGCAGGAATAAAGATAAGGCAGCCCAAAGCAATAATAAAAAGTCCTACAATAATGCCTTTTTGGTATTTTAGTTTGTTGAGCAAAAAAGCCATCGGTAAGGACATGAGAAAATAAGTAAAAAAGAAACTAAATTGCACCAGCATAGCCTGGCCATAACTCAAATGAAGCCTCTCCCTTAAAAGAGGTATCAGCAAGTCATTCAATAAGGTGATGAAGCCCCAAATGAAAAAAAGAATAACAATCGCGCTGAATAGCGCTGGTTGAGTGGTAAATTGCTTACTTTTTCCTGAAAACGGAAAAGAAAACTTCATTATTAATCTTCGCTGGATTCCGATTCTTCACGATCGACTAATTCAACGATCGCCATTGGCGCGCTATCGCCGTTACGAAAACCGTATTTCAAGACTCGACAATACCCTCCCGGACGCTCCTTGTGTCGAGGTGCAATTTCCTTAAAAAGCTTTGCGACGATGGCGTCATCCCGCAGACGATTAAAAGCCAGACGACGGTTAGCCACCGTATCTTCCTTAGCTAAGGTAATTAAGGGTTCAACCACGCGTCGCAATTCTTTTGCTTTTGGTAACGTTGTTTTAATCAACTCATGTTGAAAGAGCGACACGGCCATATTTCGCAGCATGGCTTTGCGATGGGCGCTTGTCCGATTTAAATGTCTACCACTTTTTCGATGATGCATGGTTCATACCCTTACTGGTCAGTTAAATCTGCTGGTGGCCACCCCTTTAAATCCATCCCTAAACTTAATCCTTTTTGTGCAAGTACACTTTTAATTTCCAATAAAGATTTCTTCCCCAAATTAGGGGTCTTGAGTAAATCGTTTTCAGTGCATTGTACTAAGTCGCCGATATAATTAATGCTTTCTGCCTTTAAGCAATTAGCCGCACGGACAGTTAATTCGAGATCTTCAACGGGGCGTAACAATAAGGGATTGACTTTGCCTTCTTTGCCACCACCGTCACGATCGCTTTCCTGCTTCAAATCCACAAAAGCGGCCAATTGATGCTGCAAAACTGCCGCTGCAAAACGAATTGCTTCTTCAGGATCTAAGGTGCCGTCTGTTTCGAGATCGATGATCAATTTATCTAAATCCGTGCGCTTTTCTACTCGAGCATTTTCTACCGAATAAGTGACTCGGCGTATGGGGCTGTAAGAAGCATCTAACAACAAGAGTCCTACAGATCGGCTTTGATCGCCAGTAGAGCGCGCACTCGAAGGCTCATAGCCACGGCCCATCGCTGCTTTAAGCGTCATATTGATTTCACCATCTTTGGTAATATGAGCGATAACGTGATCGGGGTTAACGATTTTGACGCCCGACTCTGTTTGGATATCTCCGGCGGTGACGGTTCCTGCTCCCTTTTTATGTAAAGTTAGCTTAGCGTCCTCACGGCCTTCTAATTTAATCGCAACGCCTTTCAAGTTTAATAAAACATCAACTACATCTTCGCGAACGCCCTCAATAGAGCTGTATTCGTGTAAAACTCCATCGATCTCTGCTTGAACGATGGCTGCGCCCGGCATCGAAGAAAGTAAAATTCGACGTAAGGCATTTCCGAGGGTATGCCCAAAACCTCGTTCTAACGGCTCCAAGAGGATACGAAAATGACAAGGTGAAATAGTTTGAACCTGAATATTTTTTGGCGTTAGAAACGATTTAAGAACATTTTGCATATCTTAAGCCCCTTATTTCGAATAAAGCTCGACAACGAGGTTAACTTTAAATTCAGCAGGTAGTTCAGCTACATCCGGCTGCTCTTTAAATGTACCTGTCATTTTTTTTGTATCTACTTCAATCCACGAAATAGGCGCCCGTTGCTGTGCTAGCTCTAGAGCTCCTTTAATTCGGAGTTGCCCTTTTGCTCGGCTGCGAACTTCGATAATATCCCCCGGTTTCACTTGATAAGAAGGAATATTAACGACTTCCCCATTGACAAGAATGGCCTTGTGACTGATCAGTTGACGCGCTTCTGCTCGAGTAGCCGCAAAACCCATACGATACACAACATTATCAAGCCGACTTTCTAAAAGCTTTAACAAGTTATCGCCCGTTGAGCCTTTTAAGCGATCAGCTTGTTTGTAATAGTTAGCGAATTGCTTTTCTAATACATCATAATAGCGCTTTATCATTTGTTTCATTCGCAGTTGAACCCCATAATCGGTAGTCCGACCGCGGCGCTGCCAATGCATACCCGGGATACGTTCGATGTTACATTTTGAATCGATTGCACGAATGCCGCTTTTCAATTGCAGATCAGTTTTTTCGCGACGTGATAATCGACATTTTGGACCTAAATACCTTGCCACTACTCGTACCTCCTAAACTCGTCGTTTTTTGCGCGGTCGACAGCCGTTATGAGGTAACGGTGTACGATCTTCTAAATGGATAACTTCCAGACCAGCCGAACGCAATCCTCGAATGGCAGAATCCCGACCAGCGCCTGGGCCCTTTACTCGCACGGCAATTCGCCGCATGTCGAAATTATCCCGTGCTAACCTGCCCACTTCTTCGGAAGCCATTTGTGCTCCGTAAGGGGTCCCTTTACGCGAACCTTTGAAACCCGATCCGCCCGCGGAACGAAAACATAAGACATTTCCTTGAGGATCAGAAACACTGATCATCGTATTATTAAAAGTTGCCTTAATGTGAGCAATCCCTTCAGTCACTTTGCGATAACGTTTCTTTGCCATGAAAATACCTTTATTCTTTAAAAATCATCAAGATCGTATGGGTTTGCGTTTACCTTTACGCGTTCGAGCATTGCTTCGTGTCCGCTGGCCACGCAGTGGGAGTCCGCGTCGATGACGAATGCCTTCATACGCCCCAAGATCCATTTTGCGCTTGATGTCCATGGAGCGCTCCCGACGTAAGTCCCCCTCCACCGAAAATTTACCCACTTCGGTCCGTAATGCATCTAGTTCAGCTTCGGACAAATCTTTAACTTTCGTCGCCGGATCAATTTTAGCTTCTTTACAAATTTCCAAGGCACGAGAATTGCCTATGCCATAAATAGCCTGTAATGCTATCCGAGCGTGTTTTTGTACCGGAATGTTAACACCTGCAATACGAGCTGCCATTCTGTTATTTACTCCAACTTATTAATAGTTCGCCAAAAAAGCGTTTAAGCATACTCTTGATTGTTTGATAAATCAAGCAATGAAGCGCCCAACCAGCCATTCTAATTTTGGCATCGTCGTCCCGCGGTCAAGCCGCGGGACGACCTGCTTTTAAAAGTCTCAAGCCAAAATTAGACTTACTGGCACTTAACGGATTCATTAACTGCACGCACCCCTTTAAGGAAGGGCAGTTCAAGTACTTATTTCCCACCTTTCTGGCGTTGTTTATGTCGAGCGTCGCTACAAATGACGCGCACAACCCCATTACGTCGAATTACTTTACAATTTCGACACATTCGTTTTACTGATGCTCTTACTTTCATTCTCTTCTCCGCTTATCGAATAAGCCCAAACTTCGAGCCTTTCAGGCCTGATTTTTTCATTAAGGACTCGTATTGATGGCTCATCAAATGAGCTTGCACTTGCGCCATGAAGTCCATAATGACCACGACGACAATCAACAACGAGGTTCCCCCAAAATAAAAAGGAACGTTCCAGGCCAAAATCAAAAACTGTGGCAGCAATGCCACCAATGCAAGGTAAACAGAACCGACTAAAGTTAGGCGCGTCATCACTTTGTCAATATAATTCGCTGTTTGCTCACCGGGACGGATACCGGGAATAAAAGCGCCGGATTTTTTTAAATTGTCCGCCGTTTCTTTGGGGTTAAACACCAAAGCGGTGTAAAAAAAGCTGAAAAATATCACGGCAATGGCAAAAACGACAATGTAAGCTGGCTGACCGTATGAAAGCGCTAAAGAAACATCATTTAACCAGCCCAGGCCTTTAACGGAAGACATGAATTTAGCCACTGCACCAGGGAACAAAATGATGCTCTGAGCAAAGATAACGGGAATCACCCCAGCCATATTTATTTTCAGCGGTAAATGACTACTTTGAGCGGCGTATAACTTCCTGCCTTGCTGGCGCTTGGCATAGTTAATCGTAATCCGGCGTTGGGCACGCTCAAAAAATACCACTACTAACGTCACCAACACAATGACGGCGATTAAGAGTAGCAATATGAGTACCGACATTTGACCTTGTCGCACTTGGGTAAATACTTGCCCGATAGCTGCTGGGAATCGCGAAGCGATACTGGCAAAAATAATCAACGAAATACCATTACCGACGCCCCGCTCCGTCATCTGTTCGCCTAGCCACATTAAGAACATCGTCCCCGTCACCAAGGTGACGATGGCGGTGAAGTAAAATCCCAAATTAGGATTGATTACTGTTCCACTGCTGACTAACCATTTAGTCATAAAAGCCGATTGCAATAAGGATAAAATGACCGTCCCATAACGGGTATATTGATTAATTTTTCGACGCCCTGCTTCACCTTCTTTCCGAAGCGCTTGCATTTTAGGCGAAATTTGACTGTACATTTGGACGATAATGGAAGAAGAAATATAAGGCATTACGCCCAAAGCAAAAATCGTCATGCGGCTTAAGGCGCCTCCTGAGAACATATTGAACATTCCCAAAAAACCCGTTTCGTGCTGATGAAAAAGAGCAGCCAATCGAGAAGGATCAAGGCCAGGCACGGGGATATAAGCACCCAGGCGATACACAATAATGCCAATCAAGACGAATAATAAGCGACGTTTTAATTCGCTTAAACCGCCTTGCGACAACGATGTACCCAATTTTGTTTTAGCCATTCACCCGCCGCCTTCGTTTATTCGATCTTGCCACCGGCGGCTTCAACAGCAGCTTTTACGCCTTTCGTTACCCGCAGGCCGCGAATCGTCACTGGCTTCTCTAATTTGCCGGCGGCAAATATTTTGACTCGTTTGATCTGACGGCTAATGATATTAGCTGCTTTCAATGAAGCTAAATCCACTACATCGCCAGAAATTTTATTAAGCTCACCCAAACGCACTTCAGCCGATATGAGTTCTTTTCGTGAAGTGAAACCAAACTTGGGCACCCGACGTTGCAAGGGCATTTGACCGCCTTCAAAGCCGACTTTGTGATAACCGCCTGCACGCGAGTGTTGCCCCTTATGTCCGCGACCCGCGGTTTTTCCCTTGCCGCTGCCTATTCCACGGCCCACTCGTAGTTTCTGGTGCCGCGCTCCTTTGGCAGGTTTTAAATCGTTCAACTGCATTTCTACACTTCCTCGTCAATCATTAAGAGATAAGACACTTTCTCAATCATGCCACGGTTAGCCGGGGTGTCTGTAACCTCGACGGTTTGGTGCATTCGACGCAAACCGAGACCTTCTATACATTCACGGTGCCCCGGTTTTCGACCGTACTTGCTTTTTACCAGCGTGACACGTAATTTTTTTTCTTGCACCATGAGCTACTCCACGATTTCTTCAATGGCTTTACCACGTTTAGCTGCAACGGATTCCGGGGTTTCCATTTGTTTCAATCCTTTAAAAGTCGCCCGAACTACGTTAATCGGATTGGATGAACCGATACACTTAGCCAACACGTTTTGTACGCCCATCACTTCAAAGATAGCCCGCATTGCATTACCGGCGATTACCCCAGTACCCTCCGAGGCAGGTAGCATTAAAACCGTAGAAGACGCATGGGTCGCTTTAATCGCGTGATGCAAAGTTGCGCCATATAAAGGCACAGAAATCATGTTACGACGTGCATTTTCGGTGGCTTTTTGAATGGCACTGGGCACCTCACGAGCTTTACCCAATCCAAAACCCACTTTACCGTCGCCGTCCCCCGCCACAACGAGGGCAGAAAACCCAAACACACGACCCCCTTTCACAACCTTCGCTGTGCGCCGAACCGCAACCAGTTTTTCTTGGATGCCGTCAGTTGTTGTACCAATACCCGCTTCTTGCATAAATACACCTTCTAAAATTCAATTCCGCCTTCACGGACCGCTTCTGCTAATGCCCGCACGCGGCCATGATATTTATAACCACTGCGATCAAAAGCCACTTTGGTAACACCCGCTTTTTTGGCCCGTTGTGCAATCAATTTGCCAATCGCAGTCGCCGCCTGAATATTGCCGCCGTGTTTGATTTGGCTTCGCACTTCTTTTTCTAGTGTGGATGCACAGACCAATACTTTTGAGTCACGGGGAGAAATAAGCTGCGCGTAAATATGATTGAGTGATCGATGAACGCAAAGACGCACCGCCCCTAATTCTTTGATTTTTGCTCGTGTTCGACGCGCGCGTCGAATTCGTTTTTCTTGCTTATCCATTATTTCTTCTTAGCCTCTTTAAGAATGACACGTTCGTTATCGTATCGAATGCCTTTTCCTTTGTAGGGTTCCGGCGGTCTGATTTCCCGAATATTAGCCGCCACCTGTGAAACTCGTTGTTTATCGGCACCTTTCACAATAATTTCCGTTTGACTCGGTGTTTCGACAGTGATTCCTTCGGGCATCTCAATATTTACGGGGTGCGACAATCCCACCGTGAGGTTTAATTTTTTACCTTCCGCTTTCGCACGATAACCAACGCCCACCATGACTAATTTTCGTTGAAATCCTGTGTGAACTCCCTGAACCATGTTAGCTAATACCGCGCGCGCGGTACCAGCCAAGGCATTCGACCCTGGAGAATCGTTTGCACAGATCGTTTGGAGTTCCGCGTCCGTTTTTGTCACTTTGACAGCGCGATGAATCACGCGGGTAAGCGTTCCCAATTTGCCTTTAACAGTTATCTGTTGCCCTGCGACATTCACTTCAACGCCGGTTGGGATTTTAATCGGATTTTTGGCAACGCGACTTACCATGATTTCTCTCCTCGCAGCCTTTTCGACTTATTCACTTTTAACTGACGTAACACAGAACCTCGCCTCCTTCGCCTAGGCGCCGCGCCTGGCGATCAGACATCACTCCTTTCGAAGTCGAAATAATGGCAATCCCTAGGCCATTTTTCACCTTTGGTAATTCATCTTTGCTTTTATAAACCTGTAATGCTGGGCTGCTTACCCGCCGGATTTCTGAAATAACAGATTCTCCTTCATGATATTTCAAAGTAATCACTAGCTGGGCCTTAGTCAAATCACCTTCTTCACGATAATCGACAATATAACCCTCTTCTTTTAGAACATTAGCAATGCTCATTTTTAATTTTGACCGAGGCATTACAACTTCTTTTTTTCTAACGGCCTGCGCGTTGCGAATGCGCGTCAACATATCTGAAATAGGATCTTGCATCATAGTTACCAACTCGCCTTTTTCAAACCAGGTACATCAGCCCGCATCGCTGCTTCACGCAGATGAATACGGCATAAGCCAAACTTCTTAAAGGTGCCGCAGGGCCGACCACAAAGGCGGCAACGATCCCTTGTGCGAACAGGACTTTCGTCACGCGGCCTTTTTTGTAATTTTAACAACGCCTGTTCTTGTTCTTCCGGCGTCCCCTTTTTTATAATTTTCTTTAATTCCAGTCGTTTTTTACGCGCCGATTGGGATTTTCGAACACGCTTCTTATTTCGCTCAATGACACTTAATTTCGCCATTAGATCACCTGCTTTCGTCTTTTAATGGAAATCCAAAGGCTTTTAGTAATGCTCGGCCTTCTTCATCCGTTCGCGCTGTCGTCGTAATGGTGATATCCATCCCGCGAATAGCGTCGACTTTATCGTATTGAATTTCTGGAAAAACGATTTGCTCACGAATTCCCAAACTATAATTACCTCGACCATCAAATGATTTTGGACTTAGTCCCCGAAAATCTCGAATACGAGGTATTGCAATCGAAATCAGACGTTTTAAAAATTCATACATCCGGTCACGGCGCAAGGTTACTTTACAGCCGATCGGCCAGCCCGCACGAATTTTAAAGCCCGCTTCTGATTTTCGCGCATAGGTGATGAGGGGTTTTTGCCCCGAAATTTTTATCATGTCATCCATAGCGCGTTCAATTACCTTTTTATCAGCGACAGCCTCACCCAAACCCATATTAAGAGTGATTTTCTCAAGACGAGGCACAGCCATTACTGACTTAAATCCAAACTCCTTTTGCAAAGCCGGCGTAATTGTCTTTTTATAAAGTTCTTGTAATTCCACCATGAGTTATCTACTTCTCCACAAAAATAGTTTTCTTTGCACTAAGAAAGTTTATATAAACCTTCAGTGCTACCATTCCCCTGTTCTCCCCTTTCCTCTCCCACTGGCGGAGGGGCTTATTATACATCAATCACTTCGCCATTTGATTTAAAAATGCGAACTTTTGAGCCGTCTTCCAGCGTTTTAATTCCCACTCGATCCGCTTTTTTAGCCGCGGGATTATAGATGGCTACATTGGAAACGTGAATACTTAATTCACGCTCAAGTATTCCTCCTTGCTCATTTTTATTCGGGTTCGGTTTTACATGCTTCTTAACGAGATTAATACCTTCAACCAAAAGCCGGCTGTTGGGCAATACTTTAAGAACTTTACCTTGCCGACCTTTGTCCCTTCCCGTAATCACGATAACGGTGTCGTCTTTTTTAATCTTTTTTATCGCCATCGACTTTTCACCTATAAAACTTCTAAGGCCAATGAAATAATTTTCATAAATTTATCGGTACGTAACTCACGGACCACCGGGCCAAAAACACGCGTTCCCACTAATTGTAATTGGTTGTTCAATAACACCACCGCATTGTTATCAAAACGAATTAAAGAGCCGTCGTTACGTCGCACCCCTTTACGGGTACGCACAACCACTGCATGCATCACATCGCCTTTTTTCACTTTTCCACGTGGAATGGCTTCTTTAATACTCACTTTAATCACGTCACCAATATTCGCATAACGACGCTTAGAGCCCCCTAAGACTTTGATACACATTACGCGTCGGGCTCCGCTGTTGTCTGCTACGTCAACAATTGACTGTGTCTGGATCATCGTTGGCTCCTCACTCCACCTTTTCGGCTCTTTCGTTAATTTTGACCAATGTCCAACTCTTAGTTTTTGAAATAGGTCGACATTCCCGGATCGTAACGATATCACCTATTTGACCCTCATTGCCTTTATCGTGCGCATGAATTTTGGTCGAACGCTTAATAAATTTTCCATATTTGGGGTGTTTAACGCGACGCTCAACCCTTACAACAACGGTATCATTCATCTTGTTACTCACCACCGTTCCCATTAAGGAACGCACCATTTTTTCATTCTTATTCATTATTACGTTCCTTCTCACCTAAAAGGGTTTTTACCCGAGCAATGTCACGACGCACTCGTTTGAATAAGTGAGGTCGCGGCGCTTCACCCCCGCCTTTTTGCATGCGCAGGTTAAACTGCTCTTTTAACAATTCAAGCAGCTCTTTTTTGAGTTCTGCTTTGGTTTTATTACGCAAGTCATTAACGTTCATCTACATCACCGTTCGTTTGACAAATAGGCATTTCAGCGGTAATTTCGCTGCCGCTCGACTGAATGCTTCTCGCGCCAGCGCTTCGTCAACCCCTTCAATTTCAAAAATCATTCGGCCAGGCTGTACAAGAGCGACCCAATATTCGACGCTTCCCTTACCTTTACCTTGCCGTACTTCAAGCGGTTTTTTGGTAATGGGTTTGTCCGGGAAAATACGAATCGTGATCTTCCCGCCGCGTTTAATATGACGCGCAATGGTACGTCGCGCTGCTTCCAATTGGCGAGCGGTTATCCGCGCGCATTCGGTTGCTTTGAGGCCAAATTCGCCAAAACTGACGCGATTGCCACGGCTAGCAACCCCTCGATTTCTGCCTTTAAAATCTTTGCGATATTTTCTGTTGCTTGGTTGCAGCATTTATTCGTCCTCTACTTCACTTCTTCTTCAGTCTCTTGTGGAGCGGCTTCTTCAGCCTGTGGTTTTGGTGCATGCACCTCGCCTTTAAAAATCCATACCTTCACGCCAATAATACCGTAGGTCGTTTTAGCGCTCGCCGTGGCGTAATCGATGTCGGCACGGAACGTGTGCAAAGGCACCCGTCCTTCACGGTACCATTCGGTTCGCGCAATTTCAGCGCCGCCCAGTCGACCACTCACACTAATCTTGACACCTAATGCACCTTGACGGAGCGTGTTCTGTACAGCGCGCTTCATTGCACGGCGGAACATGACCCGACGTTCTAATTGTTGAGCTATGTTTTCAGCGACTAATTTAGCGTCTAATTCTGGCTTTCTGACTTCTTCGATGGTGATGTGCACAGGCACCTTCATCACTTTGAAAATCTCGTCACGTAAAGCTTCAATCTCGCCGCCTTTTTTCCCAATGATGACACCAGGACGAGCAGAATGAATGATAATTTTTGCATTCCGCGCCGGTCGCTCGATCTGAATCCGGCTTACCGCCGCGCCTTTTAATCGTTTTTGCAGCAATTGACGTACATTGAGATCTTCGTTTAAACGATCAGCAAAATCTTTTTTATCGGCGTACCAATTGGATGTCCAATCTCTAGTGATACCAATGCGCATGCCTACTGGATTGACCTTTTGACCCATTAGTCGTTCTCCACTTGCGAATCCGACACCTTCACCGTGATGTGGCAGGTGCGTTTCAAAATTTGGTTTGCACGACCTCGAGCTCGCGCATGAAATCGTCGCGCTGAGGGCCCCTCATCCACCATTACGGTCGATACTTTTAATTCATCAATGTCAGCGCCCTCGTTATGCTCTGCATTTGCGATGGCCGAATCCAACACTTTTTTCATCAAAGCGGCCGCTTTTTTATTACTAAAGCGCAGCAAATTAACAGCCTGTTCCGCTCCCAGTCCTCGAACTTGGTCGGCTACCAATCTTGCTTTTTGCGCTGATATTCGCGCGTATTTTAACTTTGCTGCCACTTCCATTATTTTTCACCCTCTTTCTTCGCCTTTCGATCACCTGAATGGGCACGAAACGTACGGGTTATCGCAAATTCACCCAATTTGTGACCCACCATATTCTCTGAAATATAAACCGGCACGTGTTGGCGACCGTTATGAATCGCGATGGTTAAGCCGACCATCTCAGGAACCACCATTGAACGCCGCGACCAGGTTTTAATAGGGCGTTTGCTGCCTTCTTTTTGGGCTTGGTCCACTTTTTTCATTAAGTGGTGGTCCACGAAAGGGCCTTTATTTGTCGATCTTGGCACGTTTTATACCTCTTACTTCTTGCGTCGATCACGAATGATCATGTTGCTCGTGCGTTTATTGCGACGCGTTTTATAACCTTTAGTCGGCTTCCCGGTTGGCGAAACGGGGTGACGGCCACCCGACGTTTTACCTTCACCACCACCGTGAGGATGATCCACCGGATTCATGGCCACCCCTCGAACCGTGGGACGCCGCCCTCGCCAACGTTTTGCGCCTGCTTTACCAAGTGAGCGCAAATTATGTTCCGAGTTTGAGACTTCACCAATACAAGCGCGGCAAACCGCTAATATTTTACGCGTTTCACCGGAACGCATGCGGATGATAGCATAAATTCCTTCTTTGGCGGCTAATTGAGCTGAAGCGCCTGCGCTTCGAACTAACTGCGCGCCCTTGCCTGGCTTTAATTCGATGTTATGGATAGTGGCCCCCAAGGGGATATTTTGCAAAGGCAAACAATTTCCCGGTCGGATAGGCGCTTCTCTACCTGAAACTACTTTCGAACCTTTGTGCACACCTTTTGGGGCGATAATATAACGCCGCTCTCCGTCAGGGTACAAAACAAGGGCGATATGCGCACTTCGGTTGGGGTCGTATTCCAAGCGTTCAACTTTCCCCTCAATACCCTCTTTATCGCGCTTAAAGTCAATAATACGGTAATTTCGTTTATGACCGCCGCCACGCCGCCTTACAGTAATTCGCCCCTGATTATTGCGGCTATTAATACGATTTTTACTTTCAACTAAGGGGGCGTAAGGATCGCCTTTATGCAATTCCGGATGCACCACCTTGACAACAAATCGCCGCCCTGGGGACGTTGGTTTTGTTTTTACTAAAGCCATTATCTCTTTACTCCAACTCTCATTCGCCAGCCGCTATATCGATTTCACTGCCGGGAGCTAACATAACGTATGCTTTCTTCCAGTTTTTACGGCGTCCACGCACTTGCCGAAATCGTGTTGTTTTACCTTTAACATTGCAAGTACGCACGGATTTTACGGTAACGTTAAATTGTTTCTCAACTGCCCGTTTAATTTCTGGTTTTGTGGCATCAGGCATTACTTCAAATACATATTGACCTGTCGTTAATGCGCCCTTTTCAGAAATATGTGGAGCAAGAAGGATTTCAAACAACCTTTCTTCGTTCATGATAATCTCTCTTCCAGTCTCTTTACGGCATCAACAGTAACCACTATGTTTTCTGCGGCAACTAAGCTCACAGGATCGACGTGCAAAGCGTCACACACAGAAACCCCCACCATGTTGCGCGAGGCTAAATTAATATTGCGATCATCCCCGTCGATGATAATCAATACATTTCCCAAATTTAACTTTTTCAACGATTCTTTTAATTCACGTGTTTTTGGCTCATTTAGCTTTAGTGAGTCGACTACTACCAATTGTTCTCGTCGAATTAATTCCGACAAAATAGAGGCCATTGCACTGCGATACATCTTTCGATTTACTTTTTGAGTGAAATCACGCGGCTTTGCTGCAAAAGCAACACCTCCTGATCGCCATAATGGACTGCGGCTACTTCCAGCTCGTGCACGCCCCGTCCCTTTTTGGCGCCAAGGCTTTGCTCCACCACCACTCACTTCTCGTCGCGTTTTTTGGGCTTTCGTTCCTGCGCGCCCACCCGCTAAATAAGCATTCACCACTTGATGCACCAGACCTTCTTTATATTCGGAGCCAAAGGCGCTATCAGCAACGGTAAGCGTGCTTGCCTCTTTTTTGTCAAATGAATTTACGGGCAGCTCCATCATTTATCCTCTTTACGTTTTTTACTCGACTGGGTGATAATGACCTCACCGCCAGGCGCACCGGGTAACGCGCCTTTGATTAATAATAAATTACGTTCTACGTCCACTTTGATAATTTCCTGACTCTGCACAGTACAATAAACATTGCCCAACTGACCAGCCATCTTTTTACCTTTCCATACCCGTCCCGGTGTTTGGCATTGACCAATAGAGCCCGGGGCACGATGCGACAAAGAATTACCGTGAGTAGCGTCCTGGGTTCGAAAATTATGGCGTTTTACAGTTCCCGCAAAACCCTTCCCTCGCGTTAGCCCTCGTACATCAACCACTTGGCCTTCTTTAAAGATATCTACCTTTAATTCATCGCCAGCTTTTGCTTCAGTAAGCTCTTCGTTTCCTAATCGGAATTCACGAAGCGCATTTCCTGCCTCAACCGCGGCTTTGGAATAATGACCCGCCAGCGGCTTATTGACCCGGGCGGAGGACTTTTTCCCGTAGGCAACTTGGAAAGCACGGTACCCATCGGTCTCTACCGTTTTAACCTGCGTAATTCGGTTAAGAATCACTTCAACTACCGTCACCGGTATAGAAGAACCCGTCTCCGTGAAGATACGTGTCATACCACATTTTCGACCTATAAGTCCGATAGACATTATTTTTCTCCAAAAATCTAGCTACGCCCCAGATTTTTTATTCAACAATTCAATCTGCACATCTACGCCGGCTGCTAAATCGAGTTTCATCAGCGCATCGACGGTTTTATCTGTCGGTTCCGAAATATCTACTAACCGTTTGTGCGTGCGAATTTCGTACTGATCGCGCGCATCTTTGTCGATATTGGGCGAAATCAACACGGTATAGCGCTCAATTTTCGTCGGCAATAGAATAGGGCCTCTAATAATGGCTCCTGTTCGTCGAGCGGTCTCAACGATTTCTCGGGTCGAACGATCGATAAGCCGATGGTCAAACGCCTTTAAGCGAATGCGTATACGCTGATTATCACTCATACCTGCCATAATTAATTTCCAGTTATACTATTTCAAAAAATTCCGCTCGAAGCGGGCCTAGTTCTAAGAAGACAGAAGACTGAGGACACAAGACAGTGAAGGGTGCGGCTTCGCCGTCATTAATTTCACTGGTTGTATCAGCAACACAACGTTTCTGTCATTGTCCTCGCCGTCTTCTGCAACCTCCGATTATTCAATAATCTTCGTTACCACTCCGGCGCCCACCGTGCGGCCACCTTCCCGTACCGCAAATCGTAGCCCTTCATCCATCGCTACCGGCGCAATCAATTCAACCGTCACTTTCACGTTATCTCCCGGCATCACCATCTCTATCCCCTCCGGTAAACTCAATAACTGGCCCGTCACGTCCGTCGTGCGGAAATAAAATTGCGGTCGATAGCCTTGTAAAAACGGTGTGTGGCGTCCCCCTTCTTCCTTCGACAACACATAAATCTCCGCCTCAAATTTCTTGTGTGGCGTGATCGATCCCGGTTTCGCCAATACTTGACCACGCTCCACTTCTTCGCGTTTCGTCCCTCTCAATAAAATTCCTACGTTGTCACCCGCTTGACCTTCATCCAATAATTTGCGAAACATCTCAACGCCCGTGCACGTCGTCTTCGTCGTGTCCTTGATCCCCACAATCTCTATCTCGTCGCCCACTTTGATGATCCCTCGCTCTACGCGTCCCGTCACCACCGTCCCTCGGCCCGATATCGAAAACACATCTTCGATCGGCATTAAAAACGGTTTGTCTATCGCTCGCTCCGGCTGCGGGAAGTACGTGTCCATCGTTTCCACTAATTTGATTATCGATGGCTCCCCAACCTCACTCTTGTCACCTTCTAACGCCTTTAACGCTGACCCCACTATTATCGGCGTCTCATCCCCAGGGAAATCATAACTGTTCAATAAATCCCTCACTTCCATTTCCACTAATTCCAACAGCTCTTTGTCATCCACCATGTCCGCTTTGTTCAAGTAAACCACTATGTTCGGAACACCCACTTGCTTCGCCAATACAATGTGTTCCCGCGTTTGCGGCATCGGGCCGTCCGCTGCGCTCACCACCAATATCGCTCCGTCCATTTGCGCCGCTCCCGTGATCATGTTCTTCACATAATCCGCGTGGCCTGGGCAGTCTACGTGCGCGTAGTGGCGCTTGTCGCTTTGGTATTCCACGTGCGACGTCGCTATCGTGATCCCTCGCGCGCGCTCTTCCGGCGCGTTGTCAATCTGGTCAAAGGCTTTCTTTTCTCCGCCGTATTTCTCCGACAACACCTTCGTCAATGCCGCCGTTAACGTCGTCTTCCCATGATCCACGTGACCAATCGTACCCACGTTCACGTGCGGCTTCTCTCTTACAAATTTTTCCTTCGACATGGTAATTACCTCTTCTTAACTCTGTTGTTTAATAATTGCCTCAGCGATGTTCGACGGCGCCTCAGCGTACTTTAAAAATTCCATCGTGTAGGTAGCTCGCCCTTGACTTAATGAGCGAAGATCGGTGGCATAGCCAAACATCTCCGCCAGAGGCACCTCAACATCAACAATTTTTCCAGCAGGACTCTCGTCCATGCCCTGAATCATACCACGCCGACGGTTTAGGTCGCCCACGACATCTCCCATGTACTCTTCTGGCGTGACCACTTCCACTTTCATAATTGGCTCTAGTAATACAGGATCTGCTTTGGAAGCGCCCTCTTTAAAAGCCATTGAGCCCGCAATTTTAAATGCCATTTCACTGGAGTCAACATCGTGATAAGAGCCTTCAAAAATAGTGACTTTAACGTCGACCACGGGGTATCCAGCTCGGATGCCGTTCTCCATCTGCTCACGAACCCCTTTTTCTACTGCTGGGATGTATTCTCTTGGGACCACACCGCCGACGATAGCGTTCTCGAACTCAAAGCCGGCGCCGGGTTCTCTGGGCTCAATTCGTAACCATACGTCCCCATACTGTCCACGCCCCCCTGTTTGACGAATGTATTTACCTTGTTGTTCTACCGAGCGACGGATGGTTTCTCGATAGGCTACTCGGGGTTTACCGACATTCGCTTCCACGTTAAATTCGCGCCGCATTCGATCCACGATAATTTCAAGGTGAAGCTCACCCATCCCTTCGATAATGGTTTGCGCTGATTCCTCATCGGTATGTACCCGAAAAGAGGGATCTTCTTGTGCCAGTTTACCTAACGCGACCCCCATTTTTTCCTGATCGGCTTTCGTCTTTGGCTCGATAGCCACAGAAATCACGGGCTCCGGAAAGTCCATCTTTTCTAAGGTAATAATATTTTGTTGGTTGCAAATGGTGTCGCCGGTCGTGACGGTCTTAAGACCCACAGCGGCGGCAATATCGCCAGCACGCACTTCTTTAATTTCTTCCCGGGAGTTTGAGTGCATTTGCAAGAGACGTCCAATACGCTCCTTTTTACCCTTAATGGGGTTGTAAACCGAGTCACCGGATTTCAAAATCCCTGAATAAACACGGAAAAAGGTTAGCGTTCCAACGAAGGGGTCCGATGCGATTTTAAATGCCAACGCTGCAAAAGGCTCATCGTCGGAAGCACTTCGTGAACCCTCAGAACCATCGTCTTCTTCACCACGAATGGCAGGCACGTCGGTGGGTGAAGGCAAATAATCAATCACGGCATCCAATAATGCTTGTACACCCTTATTTTTAAAGGCGCTGCCACACAATATCGGTACGATTTCATTCGCTAATGTGCGTTGGCGTAACCCTTGGCGAATTTGTTCTGGAGATAAATCACCCGCTTCTAAATATTTATCCATTAATTCTTCGGAAGATTCCGCTGCGGCTTCAATCATTTTTTCCCGCCATTTTTGGACTTCTGCTTTCATGTCCTCGGGAATGTCGGCGAGCTCGTACGTTCGCCCTCTGTCAGCCTCGTTCCAATAAATAGCCTTTTCTCGAATCAAATCAATAACGCCCTTAAAATCTTCTTCGGCGCCGATAGGCAATTGAATAGGAATAGGGTTGGCATTCAATCGATCTTTAACTTGGTTGACCACCCGCAAGAAATTCGCCCCCGCGCGGTCCATTTTGTTGACAAAACCCAGACGCGGCACGTGATAACGATTCGCTTGGCGCCATACCGTTTCACTTTGGGGCTCTACCCCGCCCACAGAACAAAAGACAGCGACAGCGCCATCTAACACGCGCAGGGATCTTTCAACTTCAATGGTAAAATCCACGTGCCCAGGAGTGTCGATAATATTAATACGGTGCTTCGGGTATTGCTGATCCATGCCTAACCAGTAACAAGTAGTAGCCGCGGAGGTAATCGTTATCCCACGCTCTTGTTCTTGCTCCATCCAATCCATTACCGCACTGCCCTCGTGCACCTCCCCCATTTTGTGGGACACGCCTGTATAATAAAGAACTCGTTCAGTAGTCGTTGTTTTACCCGCGTCGATATGCGCCATAATACCGATATTACGCGTACGATTTAACGGAATTTCTCGAGCCGTTGCCATTGTTTTTATCTACCATTTATAATGGGCAAATGCTTGGTTAGCTTTCGCCATTCGGTGTACATCTTCCCGCTTCTTAATTGCGCCGCCTCGACCTTCTACTGCGTCAAGGATTTCATGAGCCAGGCGTAAAACCATTGTTTTTTCATTGCGTTTGTTCGCATATTCCACTAGCCAGCGCCTTGCTAAGGCTTGTCGGCGCGCCATGCGAATTTCTACGGGGACTTGGTAAGTCGAACCGCCCACGCGACGCGATTTAACCTCAACGTTGGGCATGACTTTATCTAATGCCCCTTTAAAGGTTTCGAGAGCCAATGCGCGCGCATTTTCATCAGTGCGAATATCGCCCAAAGAACGCTTTTTTATACCGCCCGCTTTTCCGCCACTTTCACCGTCTCCATCGCCTTGTTCCCCAGATTTATTTTGGACCCGCTTCGCCACAACATCGAGCGCGCCATAAACGATTTTTTCTGCGACGGACTTTTTACCATTTCGCATCACGGCGTTAATAAACTTTGCCAAAAGCTCACTGTGAAAAAGTGGATCTGGCAACGTCTCTCGTTTCGGGGCTGCTTTTCTTCGCGCCATTACAAACCTCTCTTACTCTTTCGGTTTCTTTTCACCATATTTCGAACGACCGCGGCGCCGACCTGAAACACCCGCCGTATCCAAGCTGCCACGCACGATATGGTAACGAACGCCAGGCAAGTCTTTAACCCGTCCGCCGCGAATAAGGACGACGGAGTGCTCCTGTAAATTGTGACCTTCACCGCCAATATAAGCGGTTACTTCAGCACCGTTAGTGATCCGTACCCGAGCTACTTTTCGCAGGGCCGAGTTTGGCTTTTTAGGAGTAGTTGTGTATACCCGCGTGCAAACCCCTCGTCTTTGAGGACAGCCTTCCAGCGCCGGCACGTCACTTTTCTTCGCTCTGGCACGACGCGGCTTTCTCACTAACTGATTGATTCTTGCCATTAAAACTATCTCCAAAAAACAAAGAACCCCCGCACGCATTTTAGGCATTTCACTAATAATGCGTAACGCAGAGCGGGGATTCTAAATAAAGGTTGTTACCCCTGTCAAGTTAATTAAACACCCCGGGCGCGATTAAAAGTGTAGGTTTCAACAAGTAGCCCGTATGAGCGAAGCGAAATACGGAAAAACAAATGAATGTCATCTATCGTCCCGTATTTCGCTTCGCTCATACGGGCTACTTAGTTACTAGGCCCGCGAGGCGACGTAGAAAACCTACGCTTTCAATCGCACCCAACACCCCTGGACGGAAAGGGGAGTGCTTTGTGCAATTGATTCTTAATTTACTCGTCTTTTTGCGCTGCTTTTGCTTCTTGCGGTGCGGAAGATTTGAGGGCTTCGCTTAAAGCCTGCTCCGCTTCGCTCGCCGTTACCCGTTTTTCTTCTATTTCCTTCTCCTCAACACTTTTCCCAGCAACGGCACGTCGCTGCTGATGATAGCTGAACCCGGTGCCCGCCGGAATTAGACGTCCCACGATAACGTTCTCTTTTAATCCACGTAAATCATCGCGTTTACCTGCCACAGAGGCCGCCGTTAATACTCGCGTGGTCTCCTGGAACGATGCCGCTGATATAAAAGATTCAGTAGCTAAGGACGCTTTAGTGATTCCGAGTAAAATCGGTTCTACCTTGGCCACTGTGCCATCTTTTTTAATTATTTTTTCGTTTTCTTCGCGTACTCGAGTACGCTCCACTTGTTCATTTTGCAATAAGTCAGTATCACCCGGCTGAGTAATTTTTACCTTACGAAGCATCTGGCGCACAATGACTTCAATGTGTTTATCGTTAATTTTCACGCCTTGCAGTCGGTAAACTTCCTGTACTTCATTCACGATGTAGTTCGCCAGCGCGTTGACGCCCAATAGTCGAAGAATATCGTGCGGATCCCGAGGGCCATCGGCGATGACTTCACCCTTCTCCACCGTTTCACCTTCAAAGACACTTACGTGACGCCATTTTGGAATTAATTCCTCGTGCGTTGTGCCATCGGGCGCCGTAATAATTAAGCGACCTTTGTCTTTGGTGTCTTTCCCAAAACTTACGACCCCTGAAATTTCAGCGAGAATAGCGGCATCCTTGGGCCGTCGAGCTTCAAACAGGTCGGCTACTCGAGGAAGACCACCGGTGATATCACGCGTTTTGGAGGTCTCTTGCGGGATACGCGCCAGCACGTCACCAATGTTGACCGTTGTGCCATCTTCCTTCGTAAGAAAAGTTCCTTCCGGCAAGAAGTAATGAGCCGGCACTTTCCCGCCCGGCAAGAAAAGATCATCATCATTCTTGTCCACTAACTTCACCATTGGCCGCAACTCTTTGCCGCTCGCACTGCGTTGCTTGGTGGAAGTGATAACAATACTGCTAAGGCCGGTTAATTCGTCGGTTTGTCGATTCATGGTGACCCCATCGACCAAATCCACAAACCTTAACGTACCCGCGACTTCAGTAATGATCGGATGGGTATGAGGATCCCATTGCGCCACGATTTGGCCCGCTTTTACTGAATCGCCATCTCGTACGGAGATGGTCGCGCCATAGGGGACTTTATAGTGTTCACGTTCACTGCCTTGGAGGTCTTGAACGACTAATTCACCGGAACGAGAAACAGCGACTAAATTCCCTTGCGCTTGCTCAACGGTTTTCAAATTACGCAATTTGATTTTGCCGGTGGATTTTACCCCAATATTATTGGCTGCAGTGGCTCGCGAAGCAGCACCCCCGATATGGAAGGTACGCATGGTCAACTGCGTGCCAGGTTCCCCGATGGATTGGGCGGCCACCACCCCAATTGCTTCTCCCACATTAACAACGTGGCCGCGCGCCAGGTCGCGTCCATAACACATCGAGCAAATTCCATAACGCGCCTCGCAGGTAATGGCCGATCGGACCCTTACTCGGTCAATGCTGTGCTCTTCCAGAATGTCAACCCGTCTTTCATCCAGAAAAGTATCTTTGGCGAGCAATTCTTTCCTCGACTTCGGATCCATTACGGGCTCTGCCAATATTCGTCCCAACACGCGTTCCCGCAATGGCTCAACCACATCGCCCCCTTCAATATGGGGCATCATTTCAATACTAGCTTCCGTCCCGCAATCGTGTTCCGTGACGACTAAGTCTTGAGCCACGTCAACTAAACGCCGGGTTAAATAACCCGAGTTAGCGGTTTTCAACGCGGTATCGGCAAGACCTTTGCGCGCCCCGTGGGTCGAAATGAAGTATTGTAAGACGTTCAAACCTTCTCGGAAGTTTGCCGTAATGGGCGTTTCGATAATGGTGCCATCCGGTCTTGCCATCAAACCCCGCATTCCCGCTAATTGGCGAGTTTGTGCTGCGGAACCTCGGGCGCCGGAATCGGACATCATGTAAATAGAATTAAAAGAGCTTTGTGCGACTTCTTTGCCTTCAGCATCTTTAACTTTTTCAACAGCGATTTTTTCCATCATCGCTTTGGCCACTTGGTCATTGGTGCGGGACCAAATATCAATCACTTTATTTCGCCGCTCCCCGTGAGTCACTAAACCGGAAGCATATTGTTTTTCAATTTCACGCACTTCATCTTCAGCCCGGGATATAATGGCTTCTTTTTGGTCGGGGACGACAAGGTCATTAATCCCAATGGAAACGCCAGAATGGGTCGCGTAATGAAATCCCATATACATTAATTTATCCGCAAAAATAACGGTGGTTTTCAGTCCTAAATTGCGGTAGCAGAAGTCAAGTAATTTTGTTACCGCTTTTTTCGTCATCGGTTGATCCACTAATGCGAACGGCAACCCTTTAGGAACAATTTGCCATAATAAAATTCGGCCGGCGGCGGTATTTACCAAGCGGTCGCTTTCTTCTATTTCTCCTGCTTCGTTTAAAATGCCTTCTTTGATGCGCACGGTAATCCGAGCGTGTAAATCCACTTGGTCATTTTCGTAAGCGCGGACCACTTCTTGGGCATCAGCAAATCGCATGCCCTCTCCTTTAGCATTAACGCGGTCACGCGTGATGTAATAAAGACCCAGCACCACGTCTTGAGAGGGAACGATAATCGGCTCACCATTGGCTGGATGCAAAACGTTATTAGTGGACATCATCAACGAGCGCGCTTCCAGTTGCGCTTCGAGCGTCAATGGGACGTGCACGGCCATTTGGTCGCCGTCAAAGTCAGCGTTATAGGCTGTACAAACGAGCGGGTGTAATTGAATGGCCTTTCCTTCCACCAGCACCGGTTCAAATGCCTGAATTCCCAAACGGTGTAGCGTGGGTGCGCGGTTTAATAAAATGGGGTGTTCGCGAATCACTTCTTCGAGAATATCCCAAACTTCCGGCCCTTCATTTTCTACCAATTTCTTAGCAGCTTTGACGGTAGTGGCTAAACCTCGCAGTTGCAATTTACTAAAGATAAACGGTTTAAATAACTCTAACGCCATTTTCTTCGGCAAACCGGCCTGATGTAATTTCAATGTAGGCCCAACGACGATGACGGAACGGCCTGAATAATCGACTCGCTTACCCAATAAATTTTGGCGGAAACGACCCGATTTTCCTTTAATCATGTCGGCTAATGATTTCAGTTGACGGCGGTTTGAGCCCAAAATGGCTCGTCCGCGCCGGCCGTTATCGAGCAATGCGTCGACCGCTTCTTGTAGCATGCGTTTTTCATTGCGAACGATGATGTCGGGCGCATTGAGATCCAACAACCGCTTCAATCGGTTGTTACGGTTAATCACCCGACGGTAAAGATCATTTAAATCTGAGGTGGCAAAACGCCCACCATCCAATGGAACTAAAGGCCGTAAATCCGGCGGTAAAACGGGCAATACGGTTAATATCATCCATTCGGGTTTATTTCCCGACTCTAAAAATGCACTTAATACCTTGAGCCGTTTGGTTAGTTTTTTCGTTTTGGTTTCAGAAGTCGTGGTTTGAAGTTCGGTGCGTAAGGCTTCCACTTCTGCTTCAACATCAATGTCACGCAATAAACGTTGGATGGCTTCCGCGCCCATCAAGGCCGTAAAATCATCGCCATATTCTTCTAAGGCATCTAGGTAGGCCTCTTCTGAAAGTAATTGCCGGGGTTCTAAATCGGTCATCCCCGGGTCTACCACTACATAAGCTTCAAAATATAAAATGCGTTCGATATCACGCAGCGTCACGTCTAATAGCAAACCGATGCGAGAAGGTAATGATTTAAGGTACCAAATGTGAGCCACCGGTGAAGCCAGCTCAATATGACCCATGCGTTCGCGACGCACTTTTGCTAAGGTCACTTCAACACCGCATTTTTCGCAGATGACACCGCGATGTTTTAAACGTTTATATTTACCACATAAACATTCGTAATCTTTAATAGGACCAAAAATTTTTGCGCAAAATAATCCTTCGCGTTCGGGTTTAAAGGTACGGTAATTAATCGTTTCCGGTTTTTTCACTTCACCGTACGACCACGAACGAACTTCTTCTGGAGATGCCAGCTTGATACGCAATGCATCGAATTCAGCCGTGTGTTTTTCACTTTTTAGCTGTTTTACTAAGTCTCTCAAGGCTTTCTCCCAGGCTTATTAGGGCCTGTCATCAATTCTATTATGCTGGCCATAACCCGTTGATTTTCTGTGGTCTGCTGCTCACATACTTCTATGTATGCTGCTGCTGTCCTCGAAAATCAACGACTTTTGGTTCAGCCTAGCGAATTGATGACAGGCCCTGTTTTTAAAAACTCTTTCATCTTTAGGCTTCGTCATTCCCGCACAAGCGGAGATGACGGGTTTTAAGTCTTTCGGTCCACACCCTCAAGGGGCAAGGACTAATTTATCAATCATTCTCCAAACCAATATCAATCGCCAACGAACGGATTTCTTTTACTAATACGTTAAATGACTCCGGCATACCTGCATCCATTCGATGATCGCCGTCGACGATGTTTTTGTACATGCGCGTGCGGCCAGCTACGTCGTCGGATTTAACCGTCAACATTTCCTGCAACGTATAAGCCGCTCCGTAGGCTTCCAAGGCCCACACTTCCATTTCACCGAACCGTTGACCGCCAAATTGAGCCTTCCCACCGAGGGGTTGCTGCGTCACTAAACTGTACGATCCTGTGGAGCGCGCGTGCATCTTATCATCGACTAGATGGTTAAGCTTCAGCATGTACATGTAACCGACGGTAACCGACCGATCGAATTTTTTGCCGGTTCGACCATCGTACAATGCGGCTTGGCCGGACGTGGGAAGATCTGCCATTTTCAGCAGCTGCTTAATTTCTTCCTCGGTCGCTCCATCGAATACAGGCGAGGAAATGGGCACACCTTTTCGCAAGTTTTTCGCCAACGTCACAATTTCAGGGTCCTCTAATGCCTCTAAATCAAAGCGCTGGGTCTTACTCAAATCATAAATGGGTTTCAATGACTTGCGCAGCTCTTTGGCGTCCGCACCTTTTTCAATCATTTCACCAATTTTTTTGCCTAATCCCTTCGCGGCCCAACCCAGATGAGTTTCCAGCACTTGACCGATGTTCATCCGCGACGGTACGCCTAAAGGATTAAGAACGATATCCACCGGCGTTCCATCTTCTAAATAGGGCATGTCTTCGATAGGGACGATGGTGGAAATGACGCCTTTATTACCGTGACGCCCTGCCATTTTATCACCGGGTTGAATGCGTCGTTTTACAGCAAGATAAACTTTCACAATTTTAATGACGCCCGGCGCTAAATCACCGCCTTGCGTTAATTTTTGTCGTGAGTCTTTTAATTTAGCATCTCGCGTTTCACGCAATTCTTTAAAATGCTCGTGAGAAGCTTCGAGCCGCTTGGTGGCAGCATCGTCTTGCAAACGAATTTCAAACCATTTCTGTCGGGGTAAATCCGCTAAGTAACTTTTTGTAATTTTCGTTCCCTTAGCGAGTTTATTCGGGCCACCCGCAGCAACGCGTCCCGTCAGCAATTTTTCTAAATTTTCAAACAGCGCGTCTTCCCGAACCCGCAGCTCGTCATTGAGATCTTTTTCAACTTTCGACAATTCGGCTTTTTCTATTTCTAACGTCCGCTCGTCTTTCTTAATGCCTTCCCGAGTAAAGATACGAACGTCAATGACAGTTCCGGTAATCCCCGGCGTTACGCGTAACGAAGTATCTTTTACATCTGAAGCTTTTTCACCGAAAATGGCGCGCAATAATTTTTCTTCCGGTGTAAGTTGCGTTTCTCCTTTAGGAGTGACTTTACCGACTAAAATATCGCCGGCATTAACTTCAGCACCGATGTGGACAATGCCGGACTCATCCAATTTCGCCAACGCACTTTCACCGACGTTGGGAATATCCGAAGTGATTTCTTCCGGCCCTAATTTAGTATCGCGGGCCACACAGGTAAATTCCTGAATATGGATGGTGGTAAAACGATCTTCTTCCACCAATCGCTCAGAAATCAAAATGGAATCTTCGAAGTTATATCCGTTCCACGGCATAAAAGCGACTAATAAGTTTTGCCCCAGCGCTAACTCACCGATATCGGTGGAGGGGCCATCCGCTAATACGTCTCCTTTTTGGACTTTATCGCCGACTTCAACAATGGGATGCTGATTAATGCAGGTATTCTGATTAGAGCGAGTAAATTTCGTTAGGTTATAGATATCCACACCGATGTCATCATCGTCTTCCGTTTCTTTTCGGTCTACGCGAACAACGATTCGCGAAGCGTCAACGGAGTCGATGACACCACTGCGCTTAGCAATGACCGTTACCCCTGAGTCCACTGCTACGGTACGCTCCATACCGGTTCCCACTAATGGGGTTTCCGGCCGAATGGTGGGCACGGCTTGGCGTTGCATGTTTGATCCCATCAATGCACGGTTAGCGTCATCGTGTTCCAAAAAAGGAATTAACGCAGCAGCAACGGAAACGATTTGTCGCGGCGACACATCCATATAATTAATCTTATCGGGTGTCGTTAAAGTAAACTCTCCTTTATACCGACAGGAAATTAAATCATCGACTAGCCGCCCTTTTTCATCGACATTGGTATTGGCTTGCGCAATGTAATAATCACCTTCTTCAATAGCTGACAAATACTCCGTTTCATCAGTCACTACACGATCAACGACTTTACGATAAGGCGTTTCTAAAAATCCATATTCATTAGCCCGAGCAAAAACAGCTAAAGAGTTAATTAACCCGATATTAGGACCTTCGGGCGTTTCAATGGGACAAACTCGGCCATAGTGTGTCACGTGCACGTCACGTACTTCAAACCCCGCACGTTCTCGCGTTAATCCTCCCGGTCCCAAGGCGGATACGCGTCGTTTATGAGTGATTTCTGAGAGCGGATTATTTTGATCCATAAATTGCGATAGTTGGCTTGAACCAAAAAATTCTTTAATGGCTGCAGAAACAGGTTTAGCGTTTACTAAATCCTGAGGCATGAGGTTTTCGACGTCGGCCAAACTGAGTCTGTCTTTAACGGCGCGCTCCACCCGCACAAGACCCACGCGGAATTGATTTTCCGCCATTTCACCCACACTTCGGATACGTCGATTTCCCAGATGATCGATATCATCGACATCCCCTTTACCATCACGAATATCGACCAATACGCGCAATACATCAACAATGTCTTCTTTGGATAAAACATCCAATCCGGTTAATTCTTTACGCCCTACACGGCGATTAAATTTCATCCGTCCCACTGCCGATAAGCTATAACGCTCCGGCGAGAAGAATAAATTTTCAAACAAACTTTCTGCCGCTTCTTTTGTGGGTGGTTCGCCCGGGCGCATAATGCGATAAATTTCCACGAGTGCTTCAAGTTGGTTGGTCGTGGTATCTAACCGCAAAGTATCAGAAACGTACGGACCGCATTCGATTTCGTTGATATACAAGGTATCCAGCGACGCCGTTTTCGTAGCGCGTAAGTTTTTTAATAATTCAGCGGTAATTTCTTCATTCGCGTGCGCGATGATTTCGCCAGTTTCTTTGTCAATAATGGTTTTCCCAATGACTTTGCCATATAAATAATCGTCGGGCAGTTCAAGTTTATTAATTTCTGCTTTTTCGATGAGGCGAATGTGCCGCGCTGAAATTCGACGATTGGCTTCAACGATAACTTTACCTTTTTTATCTTTGATTTCGACAACCGCCAGCTCGCCTCGTAACCGCTGCGGAATCAAATCTAAGGTGACGGTTTCTTGGTTAAGATGAAAGTGATTGGTTTTATAAAACATATCGAGGATTTGCTCGGTATCATAACCAAGCGCGCGCAAAATAACCGTAGCCGGCAACTTTCGCCGACGATCAATACGCACAAATAAACAATCTTTAGGATCAAATTCAAAATCCAACCACGAACCACGATAAGGAATGACGCGGGCAGAATATAATAATTTTCCTGAGGAATGCGTTTTTCCTTTGTCATGTTCAAAAAAGACGCCGGGGGAACGATGGAGCTGTGAAACCACTACGCGCTCAGTCCCGTTAATGACAAGACTGCCCGTCTCTGTCATCAATGGAATTTCGCCCATGTAAACTTCTTGCTCTTTAATATCTTTGATGGCTTTTTTACCGGCAGGGGCTTCTTTATCGTAAATGACCAGCCTCATATTAACTTTCAAAGGAGCCGCGTAGGTCAATCCCCGTAATTTACATTCCTCAACATCGAAAAGGGTGGATTCTCCCCCCAAACTGTAACCTACGTATTCAAGCACTGCGTACCCAGAATAGCTGGTAATAGGGAAAACAGATTTAAAGGCAGCGTGCAAACCGTTATCTTCGCGTTTTTCTGCGGCGATATCTTTTTGCAAAAATTTTCGATAAGATTCTATCTGTGTTTCTAATAAATAAGGCGTTTTTAATATTTCGACTTCGCGTTTCCCTAAATTGACGCGCGCGCGTCTTTTCTCAGGATAAGAAATCGTAGCTGAATTCCTACTTCTACTATTCGCTTGCGCCATGTACACACCTCATTTTTAAACTAAGTAAACCATGATACTAACGTCATTCTCGCAAAACCGAGAAGCCAGAATGCCATTAGACATTCTTTCCAATGGCGGCCCCGCTTGCGCGGGACCGCCGTGGAGCGCTCAATAAGCATTGGGCGAGTCGATTATTCCAACTCGACTTTGGCACCTGCTTCTTCAAGCTCTTTCTTAATTTTTTCCGCTTCCTCCTTAGAAACGCTTTCTTTCACCACACTCGGAACTGATTCCACCAAATCTTTAGCTTCTTTCAATCCAAGACCGGTAATGGTGCGGATAGCTTTGATGACGCCAATTTTGTTGTCGCCAAAACTGACCATTTTTACGTTAAATTCCGTTTTTTCTTCCGCTGCAGCCGCTTCGCCACCGGCTACCGGACCCGCCACCGCAATGGCTGCTTGAGCAGAAACACCAAATTTTTCTTCCATTGCTTTCACTAAATCCACCACGTCCATGACGCTCATATTGGCGACTGCTTCTAAAATGTCATCTTTTGATAATTGTGCCATTATTATTTACTCCAAAAAGTTTACTATTAAGTACTAAGCTGCTTTTTGATCGCGCACGGCTGCCATGACTCGGGCAACCTGAGCAATAGGTTCATTAAGTGTGCGGACCAATTTAGTCACCGGCGCCAATAATACAGCCGCCAATTGACTCAAGGCCTCTTCACGGGACGGTAGTCGCGCGACAGCTTTCAATTTCTCTGCCGGCAGCAATTCGCCACCCAACGCCAAGCCTTTTACTTCCAGGCGTTCGTGTTCCTTAATGAATTTTTCAATCAAACGAGCAGCAGCGCCGGGTTCTTCTTGCGAAAAGAACAATACAATAGGACCCGTTAGTACTTCTTCGAGACAGGCATAGGTCGTCTCTTTAAATGCCCGTCGCGCCAGTGTGTTGCGATACACGCGCATATGCACGCGCGCTTCGCGAGCGCTTTTTCGTAAGTCGGACATTTCAGAGACTGTTAAGCCGCGATAATCAGCAGCCACCGCCGAAACTGCTTGATTGGCGATGTCTGTGATTTCCGCAACCATTGCCTTTTTCTGTTCGAGATTTAAAGCCACTGTCTCTTTCTCCCGTTATTATTACAAAGAAATAGCTCTTGCTATTTCCACCGTTTCGGTGACAACCTGTTCGGTAACCACCGTCTGCGTGAGCAGCACACCTAGATGTGCTTTTAAACCATCAGGTACTCACGGTCTTCGACGGTTAACGTCAATGACGTCTACCGCGAAATCTTTTCTATCGTCATCCCCACCCGTGCCCCGTATTCCGCTTCGCTCCATACGGGCTACCAATTCCGGATGGTGTGCGCAATTAGGCTCCTACTGTTGTTCGATCTATGGCTATTCCGGGGCCCATTGTGCTCGATAACGTTAATTTCTTTAAATACGTTCCTTTAGCTGCGCTCGGTTTAGCTTTTTTGATATCATTCAATAAAGCCAGGAAATTTTCCTCCAGCGCCTTCTCTTCAAAATTCACCTTGCCAATAGTGCAGTGGATAATACCATTTTTATCAGTACGATAGCGAACTTGCCCTTGCTTGGCATTCTTCACCGCCGAAGCGACATCCGTGGTTACCGTGCCTACTTTTGGATTGGGCATTAAACCCCGGGGTCCCAATACCTGGCCCAATTTACCCACAACTCGCATGGTTTCGGGCGTTGCTATTACCACGTCAAAATCAATATCCCCGCCCTGGATACGCTCAGCGAGATCATCCAAGCCAACGATGTCCGCTCCGGCTGCTTTGGCTTTTTCTACATTATCCCCTTGAGCAAAAACAGCCACTTTCACTGTGCGCCCACTTCCGTGTGGCAAAACGGTAGCGCCACGAATAGCCTGATCAGACTTGCGAGAATCGATTCCTAAGTTAATTGCTACATCAATGCTTTCATTGAATTTCGCTTTCGCACATTCCTTTATTAATTTAATAGCCTCTGAAAGAGGGTAAGTTTTATCGCGTTGCACCTTTTCGGCGAGGGTTTTTCGTTTTTTCGTCAGTTTTGCCGCCATTATTCAACCCCCTCTACATCAATACCCATGCTGCGCGCCGTTCCTGCGATGGTGCGAATAGCAGCCTCTAAATCAGCCGCAGTCAGATCGGGCGTTTTCATTTTGGCAATTTCTTCTAATTGCTGACGCGTCGCTTTACCTACTTTTTCCGTGTTAGGGCGCGCACTACCGCTTTTACCTTTAAGCACAAACTTTTTCAATAAAACAGAAGCCGGCGGCGTTTTGGTAATAAAAGAAAAAGTGCGATCCGCATACACCGTGATAATGACGGGAGTCGGCAAGCCCTTTTCAATATTTTTGGTTGCCGTATTAAATGATTCACAAAATTCCCGGATGTTAACACCATGCTGACCCAACGCTGGGCCCACCGGCGGACTGGGATTGGCTTCACCGGCCTTTATTTGAAGGCGAATATAGCCCGTTATTTTCTTTGCCATAATTTTCTCCTGGGTTCAATCGCTCATCATCTGTTATTCAATGAGCTCCCCAATTGTTTTTAAAAAATCTCGGCCGCAAACGCCAAAAGATTTTACTTTAAACGCACAGATTTACTCTGTGCTCCTAACTTTTCTCAACCTGACCAAATTCCAATTCGACCGGCGTCGAACGTCCAAAAATAAGCACCGAGACTCGCAAACGGTTTTTTTCGTAATTGACGTCTTCAACCACGCCATTGAAATCGGCGAACGGACCTTCAATCACACGAACGACTTCGCCAGGCTCAAAAAGCACTTTCGGTTTGGGTTTGGTCTCCCCTTCTTCAACCCGTCGTAAAATTTGTGCTGCATCTTTATCAGTAATGCCCCCGATAAAACGTACGACTTGGGGTATGCTTCGTACGAGGTCAGAGGTCTTATCATTCATCACCATTTGCACTAAGACGTAACCGGGGAAAAATTTGCGTTGGCTTTTTCTTTTTCGTCCACTTCGCATTTCCACCACTTCTTCTGTTGGAACAATAATTTCACCAAAGAATTCATCGAGTTCTTTTAGGTGGATATGTTCTTTAAGCACTTTAACAACGTAATTTTCGTCACCCGAATAAGTGTGTATCACATACCAACGTTTTTTTTCTTCGGTCATCTTTAATAAACTCCTCAAAACCCCCGGCGCGATCAACAAGAACAATAATTCTTCGGACGCGAGATTTTATTATCCTCTTTGTCCAGCCATCCACCCGATAGCCCACATAAAGAAGCTATCAAGACCCCATAAAATGAGGGCCGTAATTACAACCATCACAATAACAACCAACGTTGTTTGAAGCGTCTCCTGGCGAGTCGGCCAAACTACTTTGCGCAACTCCGTCCGCGCGTTTTTAATAAAACCCCAAGCCCTTCGCCCCTTGTCAGTTTGTGAAGCGATCGCCAATAATATCACAACCACGACAATCCCAACGGCTGCACGAATAGCCCACGCCACTTGGCTATAATAAAATTCAGCTACAATCGCCGCGACTAAAAGAGCGACAATTAACAGCCATTTTAAGCCATCGAACCGTGACTTTTTTTCTGGCGTTACACTTTGTTGGGCCATAAATTTTCTCTTATCCACTGCTTCAGAGAGCCAGCTCTCGTTGGCAGGCCAGGAGGGAATCGAACCCCCAACCTGCGGTTTTGGAGACCGCTGCTCTGCCAATTGAGCTACTGGCCTAAACAGAAGACAGAAGACTGAGGACACAAGACAGTGAAGGGTGCGGCTTCGCCGTCATTAATTTCACTGGTTGTATCAGCAACACAACGTTTCTGTCATTGTCCTCGCCGTCTTCTGCAACCTCCGATTATTCAATAATCTTCGTTACCACTCCGGCGCCCACCGTGCGGCCACCTTCCCGTACCGCAAATCGTAGCCCTTCATCCATCGCTACCGGCGCAATCAATTCAACCGTCACTTTCACGTTATCTCCCGGCATCACCATCTCTATCCCCTCCGGTAAACTCAATAACTGGCCCGTCACGTCCGTCGTGCGGAAATAAAATTGCGGTCGATAGCCTTGTAAAAACGGTGTGTGGCGTCCCCCTTCTTCCTTCGACAACACATAAATCTCCGCCTCAAATTTCTTGTGTGGCGTGATCGATCCCGGTTTCGCCAATACTTGACCACGCTCCACTTCTTCGCGTTTCGTCCCTCTCAATAAAATTCCTACGTTGTCACCCGCTTGACCTTCATCCAATAATTTGCGAAACATCTCAACGCCCGTGCACGTCGTCTTCGTCGTGTCCTTGATCCCCACAATCTCTATCTCGTCGCCCACTTTGATGATCCCTCGCTCTACGCGTCCCGTCACCACCGTCCCTCGGCCCGATATCGAAAACACATCTTCGATCGGCATTAAAAACGGTTTGTCTATCGCTCGCTCCGGCTGCGGGAAGTACGTGTCCATCGTTTCCACTAATTTGATTATCGATGGCTCCCCAACCTCACTCTTGTCACCTTCTAACGCCTTTAACGCTGACCCCACTATTATCGGCGTCTCATCCCCAGGGAAATCATAACTGTTCAATAAATCCCTCACTTCCATTTCCACTAATTCCAACAGCTCTTTGTCATCCACCATGTCCGCTTTGTTCAAGTAAACCACTATGTTCGGAACACCCACTTGCTTCGCCAATACAATGTGTTCCCGCGTTTGCGGCATCGGGCCGTCCGCTGCGCTCACCACCAATATCGCTCCGTCCATTTGCGCCGCTCCCGTGATCATGTTCTTCACATAATCCGCGTGGCCTGGGCAGTCTACGTGCGCGTAGTGGCGCTTGTCGCTTTGGTATTCCACGTGCGACGTCGCTATCGTGATCCCTCGCGCGCGCTCTTCCGGCGCGTTGTCAATCTGGTCAAAGGCTTTCTTTTCTCCGCCGTATTTCTCCGACAACACCTTCGTCAATGCCGCCGTTAACGTCGTCTTCCCATGATCCACGTGACCAATCGTACCCACGTTCACGTGCGGCTTCTCTCTTACAAATTTTTCCTTCGACATGAAGATGACCTCCGAAAAAACGATTAATCAAAAATAAGTTTCAAGACGTTGCTGTAAACATCGTACCCCAGTCTGGAGCCCACAACCGGACTTGAACCGGTGACCTCTTCCTTACCAAGGAAGTGCTCTACCGCCTGAGCTATGTGGGCGGAGCGGGTGATGGGAGTCGAACCCACGCTATCAGCTTGGAAGGCTGAAGTTCTACCGTTGAACTACACCCGCTTTTTCAGAAGACAGAGGACGGATGGCAGAAGACAGTGAAGCTGTGCGGCTTCGCCGCAATATATTTTTTAAATTGTCGCGAAGCGACACAACCATCTGTCTTCTTTCATCAGTCCTCTGTCTTCTGATGTGGAGGGGGTAGGATTCGAACCTACGAAGGCTGAGCCGTCAGATTTACAGTCTGATCCCTTTGGCCACTCGGGAACCCCTCCAAATACGCTTACCCACTCAAATCAAAAAATGAAAGAACCCTGTCGGGCTTTTTCACCGATGCCATACACAAATCGCCTCAAAAATCAAGCGTGATATTGTGCGTAACAATGCAGTGGATGTCAACCTGAATGTGGAAAAAGAAAGGCTTTGGTCAGTCTGGGGCCCAATCAAAATAATGGATGGTTTTGATTGGGACTTGGACGGCGAGAGCCGCCATGTAGTCTTTTGCGCTGGGAATAGGAGAAAGCGAGCATTGAGTTGGCGCTTCCGGCTCACCTTGAACCCATAAGAGGGCATCCTTTTCCGCTTTCGCATCCGTTGTGAATTTCTGCAAGGGGAAAGATAATCCCTGGCCAATCGCTTTTATATAAGCCTCTTTCAATGTCCAAATTCGATAAAATCCTTCCAGCCGCCCTTCAGCGGGTAATGCTTTCAACGTTTGGCTTTCCTCAGGCGAGAAAAACCGCTCGGCGATTTGCTCGGCGTGAATACCCGGTTTCATAAATTCGATATCAATACCGACCTCCCGATCCCGCGTTACCGCGCACAAAGCGAAGGCGCGTGAATCTGAAAGGTTAAATTGTAGTGAAGGGCTGTCCTTAAGATAGGGTTTTCCATGATCGTTATAACGAAATCGGACTCGTCCTTTTAATTCCGGTAAATAGCTCGTTAAGATAGCATGCAATGCTGCGTGCGAGGTTACAAAACGACGCCGATGTTCGGATTGTACAAAACGATCAGCCCGCGCTTGCTCTTCCGGCGATAAAATTTCCCATTTCTTTTCGATTCCTTGAGTGGGACGGTCTAAAAAGACGCGCCACACATGCACATCGCCTTCGAGAAGCGAAGGCTTTTCGTCAATAATTTTCCAAGTATTATCCATCTATGTGATTTTTATCGCTGGGTCGTTCGATACATTTGTTCATTCGCAACGTTAAATAAAATCCAAATCCTATGGCGAGCAATAACAACAAACCTGTAATTATATAAAACATACGCCCTCAATAATAATGTTTATCCGTTTCCAAATCTTTTTCGGTAATGGTTTTTTGTTTGGACCATATCGTATGGTACGCATAAAGTTATAACCCAAAATAACGATAAATAAAATGACGCCGACATAAAGCATTACATTTAATCCGTATTGACTGGAAGTGGCGTTCCATACCGTTAAACTTAGGTCCGGCGCTGTTGATGATGGCATAATAAAAGGAAACAAGGTGAATCCGATAGTGCCAATAAGTCCCATGATCGCTAACGCACTCGACCAAAAACAAAAAGTATACCACCGAAAAAAATTACTTAACAAAGTTAATATTATTCCTAGATAAGCAAAAATAGGTCCGAAATATTTCCACGGCTGGTGGTTATAGCTATTTAACCACGCACCCACGGAGCGAATAACTACATTATTAAGCGGATAAATCGTGGCGTCTTTAGGATAAGAAATTAATGTATAGCCTTTAATGCGATAAAGTACCAAAAGACCGGCGACTGAAAAGGCAATTGTTAAAAGCACAGTGGCAATGTAATGGATTCTTCGACCTAATTCGCGCAGATCTCCTTCGGTTCTCCGCTGAATATAAGCTGAACCGTGCATGAGCACCATCAGAACAGAAGCTGCCCCTGATAAAATTCCAAAGCCATTAAATAATTCAAACCAACTTCCCGTATAATAATCTCGAAATAGAGAATCAAAATGAAAAGGAAATCCTAGCAGGCAGTTGTCAAAAGCCAACCCAAAGAAAAATACTGGCACGATAGAACTAATGAATAAAGCGACATCCCATGAGCGCCGCCAAATAGGACTCGGCAATTTTCCTCGATAATCATAGCCTGGCGGGCGCAAAAAAAGAGACCACATGATAAATAATAAAATTAAATATAACCCGGAAAACGCTGTGCTATAAACCACCGGCCAAACAACGAAAAGTCCGCCACCCGCAAATAAAATCCAAGTGAGATTACCATCCCAGACGGGCGCACTCGTATTAAGCAAAATCCGTCGCTGCGTTTCATTGCGCAAAAAAGGCATGATCATAGTGACTCCGGAATCAAAGCCAGCGGTGCTTGCATAGACAACCAAAATTGATCCGATGATCATCCACCAAACTACTTTCAAAAAAGTATAATTCAATAATTCCACGTCGTTTTTTACCTTTCAAAATAATAACGCCCGGTTTCTAAACTGCTGGGTCCGCGACGGGCGTATTTAAACATTAAAAATAATTCAATAACAAATAATGACGAATAAAAAGCAATATAGCCTAATAAACTCGTCATTACGGTCGATACAGATATTGTTGAAACGCTCATAAAAGTTGGCAATATTTCGTGTACGCTCCACGGTTGGCGGCCACTTTCTGCTAGAATCCACCCAAATTCGGCGGCTAAAAAAGGCAATGGAATGGCGTAAAGTGCACAGCGTAAAAATAAGCGGTGTTGCGTAAGGGTATTGCGATAACAATAAAAAAACCCAAAAATTAATAATAAAAGCATCAGGCCCCAAAGCCCAAACATAAATCGGAAGGACCAAAAAGCAATGGCCATGTTAGGAATAGTATCGCGCGTCGCCGCTTCAATTTCCGCCGGGGTCGAATTCACAACGTGGGGATTATAACGATCTAATAAAAACCCAAAACCCAAATCGTTTTTATAACGATTATAAAGACTGCGATCTTGCGGGGTTGCTTTAGCTTCCAGCATTTTTCGCATAGCACCGTAAGCGAGCATGCCATTTTCAATGCGTTGCTTATAACCTTTCATCAATTCAAGCGCACCGGGCACAACACCTTTTAGAGAGTGTGTGGCAATGAGGCTCAGCGCATAGGGAATGGAAATGACAAAATAATTTTTTTGTTCCTTTTGACTGGGAAAAGCGATGAGAGACCAAGACGCCGGCGGTTTTTGCGTTTGCCATTGCGCTTCTATGGCGGCCATTTTTTCCGGCTCGTATTTAGCAACTTGCAATCCATTTTGATCGCCATAAAAAGCAACCGCCAAAGCGCAAATTAATCCAAAACCCACTCCCACGGCAAAAGAGCGTTTCGCAAACTCTATATCCCTTCCTACTAATATATAAAAAGCACTCACCCCCATAACAAATATTGAACCCGTTAAAAAACCGCCAAAAGCAACGTGACTGATTCGTATTTGTGCCAAGGAATTTAAATAAAGCGCAATAATGCTGTGCAATTCTAAGCTCATGTTTTGATAATTAAAGGTCGTCGCGGTGGGTTTTTGCATCCAACTGTTGGCTGCTAAAATATTAACGATAGAAAGACTCGCGCCTAATGCCATTAAAAAGGTGATTCCCAAATGGGCTTTTTTACCCACTTTATTCCAGCTAAAAAAGAATAGGCCGAACATGGTGGCTTCTAACATAAAAGCGGTAATCCCTTCAACCGCCAACACCGGCGCAAAACTGCCGCCAATCATCCGTGAGAAGTAAGCCCAATTTTGACCGAATTCAAATTCAAGTGTAATGCCGGTTAATACGCCCATCGCGAAATTAATGGCTAATAATTTCGACCAAAATTGAGTCATGTCTTTGTAAATCACATTTCCGGTTTTAACGTAAACCGACTCCATGATGACTAAAATCCAAGTCAAACCTAACGTTAAAGGAACAAAAAGAAAATGAAAGAGTGCTGTTAACGCAAATTGAAAACGGGAAAGATTGACGAGCTCGTCCGTTGGAAACACATTGAATATCCTTATCCTTACTCAGACGAAAAAAATCGTAACACAGGGGATAAGATATAACAACTTGTGCTCCTCTTCATATCATTACTCACAAGTGGTAAAGACTAAAAACTTAAATCCGTCATCCCCGCTCTCTCGTCGTCCCCGCGCAGGCGGGGACCCAGCGCACACCGTGCAGCGCGCTAAAAGCGCGCGCCTGGACTCCCGCCTATGCGGAATCACCACGTTTAAAAAAGTTTCTATCCATAGCCTGACGAGTTACAAAAAATGCTCGTCGTTCCCGTGCGTAGGCCGTCTGCTGTAGTATTGAAAAATACAAAACCTTCACGGCCGAGTCGGGAGGACCCAGATTAGGGGGCTAAGAAAAACACCGATGGCGCTTTTCTTAGCCTTTTAGCCGGGATTCCCGTGACTTCGGCCGTGAAAGTCCTTGATTCTTTGTCTATCGGTAGACGACCTACGCACGGGAACGAGGGACATTTTTTCAATAAGTTTTCTCGAAATTTTATTAAGCGTCGCAACGTTCCATGCTTTTATACTATTTCCCATTGTTTGAACCACTGCTGGCAATTGTTCATTATCTTTAATAAGCTGGTGAAATTGAGGACATGAGTTAGGACGAATCTCTCTATCCAATCCTAATTCGACTATTAACGGATAATTCCCTAAGATGCCTAATGGTTTTTTACTCGAAAGCACAGAGCCCAATTTAAAAATATTAACAATATTTTTATGTCGACTCAGAATTTTTAACCTTTCCTCCGCAAGCTGTTCCAGCTCCACAAAAGTATTCCTTAATTGCGTTTGCACTTTTTTAAAAGCGTCTAGATTTTTTGGAGAGTGATCCGCTAAATTGATAGCATCAAGCTGCTCTTTCAGTTTCTGATATTTTCCTATTAATCCTCTTTTTGCTTCTTTCTCCTGCTTAAAAAACTCGCTTTCCTTTTGTTCAAAAATTTTTCATAAACATTGCGAATATTAAAAGCTGCGTACATTAAAGCGTCGCTAACCGCTCCCTCAAGTAACTCAGCATTTTCATCATTTTCAACAAACGAGGCCAGGAAAAGCGGAGGTTCTGATATGCTTACGAGCAAAGAAGAGTTTGGTACAGCCATCAACCACTCATGAAAAATTTTTTCTGAAACTTTTTGGTAACCTTCTAATCTTTTTGAGTCCTTTCTTTCACTTTTTTTCTCCTCCAATTCTGAGCTTGCTTTTTCTTCTTTCGATTCAAGCGTTTCAACTTCACTCTCTCGAGTTAAAATGGAAGCTTCCTCTTTGTAACGCACCATTAGTCCATTAAAAATCTCATTCACTTTGCGTTGTTGCGCTCTTGTTTCTTGTGCTATTTCCCAACCATGGATATTTTTTAATTCCGCTTTTGCAAGGGAATCGCCCCCTAGAATAAAGCAGATATTATTCTCTATATCGAATCCTTCCGGTATGTCTCCTTGCTCTTGCATTGAAATTAAAAAGTTGATTAGTCGTTTCAATTGAATTTCGTTGTCTTGCATACCTACAATAAAAGCAATGGGTTTTTCCTTAAACGGCGCTTTGTTTGCTTTAAAAAAACTTTTCAAGGAAGCGAGGACATTACTGAAATCATCGCCCTCATCGTCTAAATCGAACAGCAAGTAACTTTCTGAAGTTATTTTAGAATGGCTCAATGGCATACTAGCTCCCTCTAAGTTAAGAAAAAAGGTTTACAGTGATTAGTAGTATCATCGAGAAATAACCCCAACAAACATTAACAGAAAATTAATTTTAGGGATTTCACCTCTATGATTTTTAATGATTGATAAAACTCAAAAAGTGCAAGATAATGTATTTTCAGATTAGTCTCAGCCACGGCGTCACATGAGAGACAGTGTGATGACGACTTACAGTAAAAACCTGTTTTTTGGGGGATTGGTTATGAGTAAGTCATTGGGCACTCTTAAAAAGAGTAATTCATTTTTTAATGTAAAGCGTATCTACCGCCCTCTTTTTTCCTTATTGTTCTTCGGCATTATTTTACTAAAGATAAATTACGGTGCGGCTGACGATAGCACGATTTCTTTGTTTCCTTTAGATAACTACGATCAAACGCTTTCTTCCTGGATACAACCCGATGATCCTAATTACGATAAACCTTTAATTACCCCAGCGGTCCAAGAAAAACACCTGCAATTGTTTTATGACCATTATTTTGGCCCTTTTTCTCCGTGGAACGAGGATTACATCAACAAAATCTTACACCAATCACCGCCCGATGATTTAAAAACAATTGAAGAAAATATTATTGCTTCTTTCTCCAACAAAGATAAACCCTCAGAAAAAATTAACTATGGTGAAAATTTCAGGCCCTATTCTTCCGCGTGGATCGAAGCACTTTCCGCTAATATTGATCCTGAACGATTAGATCAATTAGCGTATCAATCCAGTAACCGTGGGATTGCGATGACTAATTTAAACGCCCGCGTGCTTCCTACTACCGACGTGGCTTTTTACGATTACCACCTTGCTGGTCAAGGTTATCCTTTTGATAATTTACAAATGTCAGCACTATGGGCAGGCACGCCCGTTTATATTCTTTGTGAAACACAGGATCGCGCTTGGTCGTTAGTGGTCACACCACACTATATTGCTTGGGTCAAAAGAAATGGAATTGCGCATGTGGATGAAGCTTTTATCAATACATGGACGACAGCCGCTAAAAAACAATTGGCTGCCATTATTCATACGAAAACTAATGTTATCGATGATCAAGACCAATTTCGGTTTTTAGCTTATGTAGGCTCCGTATTTCCAGCTACCCAAGCAGCAGAAAAAATTAAAATAATGATTCCGGTCCCTGCTTTGAATGGTTCTGCCGCTATCGGCTTTTCCACCGTTTCCACAACCAATGCGGTTCTTATGCCATTCGAACCTACACCCCATCATATGGCCACGGTCATTACGACCTTAATGGGTCGTCCTTATGGATGGGGTGGCATGTATTTTTATAACGACTGCTCTGCCGAATTGAAAAGTTTATTTACGCCGTTCGGTGTTTGGTTACCCAGGCATTCTTCAGCTCAAGTGTATGCAGGGAAAATGGTGGATATGTCCAAGGGTAACGAAGAGCAAAGGCTAGCTTATTTAATAGAAAAGGGCCATCACCTAGTCACCCTTGTTTATATTGGAGGACATATTGTCCTATTTATCGGTAATTACCCGAATCCCAATGACCCCTACCATGCGACGATGGCCATGACTTATCAAAATCTTTGGGGTTTGAGCCCGAATCCGCCCACACGCCGTGCTGTTGTTGGTGAAGCGGTTTTCTTTCCTATGCTGCTCCAATACCCAGAAGATCCTTCTTTAACTTCACTCGCCAACAGAAAATACTTTCAAATTTCTTACTTGGATGAATTACCCAATTATCTTTTTAAATTAAATACCATTAATTTAAAAGCGTTGATGGCACCGGAGTAACCTAATAAAATCTGAAGAAAAAAAGGCGCCTTCAAATCGGCGCCTTTTTTCAATTTATCGTCGCGAAAAAAGTCGCAGCAAGCTAAGAAATAAGTTGATGAAATCCAAATACAACATTAAAGCGCCATTGACAGCCGCTTTTAATTGTTGGCCTTCACCCCAGCCGCCCGATTGAAGGTAAGAAAGTTTAATACGTTGGGTGTCGTAAGCGGTTAAGCCTGAGAAAACCAATACACCAATGGCCGAGATGGTGAGCTGCATGGTATCGGAACGTAATCCGGGGATGAAAAAAGCAAGGAGCATCATCCCAATCATTCCAAACAGACCCATGATGCAAAACGTTCCGATGGGCCCCAAATCACGTTTCGTTACATACCCAAAGGCGCTCAACCCCAAGAAAGCAACGCTGGTGACGGCCAGCGCATCGAAGACGTTTTGTTTGGTATAAGCGTATAAAACGACGCTTAGGGTGACTCCCGTCAATACCGTATAAAGCACGTAAATCAACGCCGCTAACGTAGCCGTTAACCGCTGATTTAACCACGTCAGTCCAATAACCGCCGCAAATTGCGCGATAATCAAGCCGAAAAAGAGCCCTGGCGTGTGAACGATTTTATTAAAAAGATAGCTATGAGAAAAAATATAATACCCTGTGCCTGCTGAAAGCGCTAAACCCAGGACCATCCATAAGTACACCTTACTCATGAACTGAGCAACTGTAAGGCTTTGAACGCCGGATCGTCTCGGCTGATAGGCATTTGATAAATTACGCATAAAACCCCCACCTTGAATGGTTGTCGGGTGATTATATATAAGTTGCTGCTTGTCCGCAATTTCTCGCCTTTTAACTTTTTTGCTAGGGGTAATGAGGTAGGAGCTGAATCTTTGATTACCAGAAGACAGAGGACAGAGGACTGAAAACAGAGTTGTGTGGCTTCGCCAACATTAATTTATAAAATTTAGTTGTCGCATAGCGACACAACCACTGTCCTCTGTCTTCTGTCTTCTGTCCTCTGTCCTCTGTCCTCTGTCCTCTGTCTTCTGCCCTCCATACGGGCTATTGATTTTTGTCCAAAAAAGCAGGTGTAATTTAGCCCGTTAAGATTGAATTAATTTTTGGATATTACTTTAAGTAGTATTGGCCTTTTTATCAGCATTTGAATCTCTTCATTTCTCTCTTCTGTTGCTGCTGTTATTCCTTGGACCCTGTTAGACACGACCCCGTTGTTTTAGCCGCCTCCAATTTATTTTGTAACAAAAAAAATGATACCGCCGATGAAGAAGCTTATTTGCTTGAAGAAGGCTTAAGCCGATAATAGCCTGTAGGTTGGGCTGAGCTCGCGAAGCCCAACGGTATAGAAAATGGAGAGGTCAGGTACGGACTTAGCGCTTCTCATTCATTGGTGCTAACAAGCACTAAATCCGTACCTGCCCCCCCTTTCGACCTATTCTGATTAAAAGTTAAATCTGGGGGCTTCTTCCTCGTTTTGTGAAAAAACATTCTTCACACTCAGTAGAATTTCCTTATCAGGACCCTCATCAAAATTACGAATGACAAGTCTGTCTTCGTGCACAGTTAAGAATGGAGTTTGACGAACCATACCACCTGAATTCCCCTCCCGGCTTTTCTCCTCTGCCCTCAAGGAGAAAAGGTTATGGTGTCTATTATTACCCTCCTGAAGATTAATCAATAACGGGTGCTCCGGATCTTCTTCTGGCACCCCTTCCAGCCCTTCCTCTTACTTCTCTCTCGTTTCTCTCATCATTAAGATTAGCTATTGCCGCTAATAATCGTTCCTGTAAATCAACTTCAGACTGACGAGGGAACAGTCTCAAACTTCGAGCTAAATCTATAAAAAAATCATTCCCTCTTCTCCAATATTGCACAGAGCACATAATTTCCACGATACCGATAAGAGATGCGAACAATCCAGACAGCAGCCGTTCAAGCTGCCTATTGTTGTGATTTGCATTTAAACCGGAGCGAGTTAATGCATAAATCCCTAGTACTAAAACTCCGAAAAAGAAAACGATCATGAGGGAAGACAACCGACGTGATTCGGATGTGCTAGGCGCTTCTGATTTTTCCTCCGGTTCCGGTAGCCCTCTCCAAATGACAAGCTGTCGATCACCCTGGTATACGACGATCATGTCGGCATCTTCCGCATCCAAAGGTACGAGTCTGTTGATCTTCTGTTGTGCCATTGTCAGTATCACTTCTGGATTTATCCATTGGCAAAGGCATCCCCTGACGGCTGATGCCGCCTCATCCTGAAATATTTTTCCAATGGTTTTTGAGAGATAATTCCAGATAGCCATTTCCAACAACGACCGAACCGTTTCGGGATCTTGGATCCTCATTCCAGGAGTCTCCAGAAAAAAATCCCGTGGTTGAGTTAAAACAACTTTATATTCCTCTTTCACCAAGGCGCTGATATCATGGATATTATATAGCGAAGAATCTGGATTCTCATGCAAAGAAGCCAAGGCACTTACGATATTATTTAAAAACGTGATTTTTTTCTGTAAGTCATCGTCTTCGCTTTTGACTTCCGAAGACTTCACGTCAGCATACACTCTATCCAGCACTTCATTTACAACAATAACCACTTTTTTAAAGGAATCAGCCGCGGCAACAAATGCTTGATCGGGCGGCTCTGCTTGAAATTTAAATTCTCCTTCACTCTCATCATAAATTATTCGACTCACCACTAACCCCTCGTTTTTTCACTGCCAGGTATTATGCTATAAAAAAGAACGTAGCGTAAATATTCGCTGCGTTAAGAGACGATTATAAAATGGAAGGTAAGGTACGGACGCGATTTCCATTTTAAACTTCGTAATCCGCGCAGAAGTCCAGGCGCGCTTTTAGCGCGCTGCGCACCGTACGCTGGGTCCTCACCTGCGCGGGGATGACGAGGGAGGCGGGGTGGTGGGTTTAAGTTTTTAGTCTTTACCCATTGTGGGTAATGATAGGGTCAGTACCTGATCCCTTTCATTTAAAATCGCCGCTAAAAAGTAATTTCTCATTGAAAATAACTTTATCGTCAAAATAAATTTGGCTGTCGGCGCTCACTAAATCTAAATGAATGCTGTTGTCTTCCTTTCCGCCTAAACCGAAGTGTAATCCCATGTGCTCGACGCTTTAATTTCACTGAAAGTTTGGTTCAAAAAATCAATGGCCTGTCCCCGTTGGCTACCCCATACCGGCTCTTGGAAAAATGTCGTTGCTGGTATCACCAATTGTGGCGGGGAGGGTGGATATAGAATGCGAGTGTAAGTACGTTCAAACTCTTCTAATGGCATCCCCCGCAGCATTTTGCTGGAAAGGTCGTGCCACTGCTCGAGTACCGAGGTGTCGGTTGGAAATGCCTGACGAAGAGCCAAATAGAGGGAATAAATCCCAGAAATTTCTTCGACTGGTTGGAAACCCCAAGTTTTTTCAGTAATTATTCCCCAAACGATATCTGTGATAGATTCCCTCTCCCCAAAAGTTTGATAAATATTATAGGGAGTGTATAAAGATAGAGCGTCTTGTGGCCTCATTCCCGCCTTAATCGCTGCCTCAATGAGGTATGCAGACGACTTGATTTTCTCACGAGTGGCGTCGTATGCAATTTTATTAATAGCAATATCTTGTATTACTCCCTCTCTTTGGGAAGAGATTTGTTGATACCGTCTTCGCCATTCGTTAATTTCATTCGGATCAATATCATAATCCACCATCATTTTTAGGTATAGAGCGCGTTCTATCACAGTTTGAAGCCTACTTACTAAAGTCGAAGTTGAGCGTGGCGTTAAGTGCCGAAGATTAAGGTAAGAAACGGCGTCTAAAAAATCGGCCAACGTTGATTCTGATAGGGAGGTTTGCTGAAAGAAATCTTCGAGCCTTTCTAATAAAAAGGAGAATATTTCTGCTATTCCATTTGAAATACGAGGGAACGCTTTGGGGAACATCTCCATTTTGACTAATGCAATTATCATGTCGATCTTAGTAAACGGTGCAATAGTCTGCGACCTGGGGTCTTTGAGGACGCCTCGGATCCTTCCTAACATTCTTTCAGCTCGGCCTTCAGGGAAAGTGTGTCGCATGTAGCCCAATTTTGCACTGTAGAGCAAAACGGAAATAACTCGTGCTTTATCATTGCCAATTGCCTTGATAACTAAAGTGTCGATGATACTGTGAATTACTTTCACCTAAAAATAAATAAGCGATGATTAATGTAGCAATAGGCATAAATGCTGTTATCAACCCCGCTGATGAGCTAGAGACATGATTACATCCTGAAAACCAAAACACATAAAACAATGCTGAGCTTATGCCCACAATAAATAGCAATATATATTGCTCAGGGGCAATCTGCATCAGAAGGCTCTGATGTCGGAGAAATAGAAATAATAAAAATGGGAGAACATTGATCCCGTTCATTAAAGCAGATACAAGGAATACAGGTAATTTATTAGGGCGAAGTTTAGAAAGAATATAATACGTGGCCTCGGGAATGAGTGAAGCTAATATTAGTATATCGCCATAAATTTGATATCTACTTCCGAATTGCAAACTGTGAAATTTAATAATTATTAAACCAATCACAGCAAATCCAACGCACAGAAGCGTAGAAATGGTAACTCTTTCTTTCAGAAAGATAATAGAAAAAAAATCACTACAATCGCAGGCAGAGCACTAGTGATAATTCCAGCAACGTTGGCATTCGTATATTTTAATCCAAGCAAAAGTAAAATATTAAAAAACGCACCGGCACAAAGTGCTTGCGAAATAATAAACCCCCAATCGAGACGCGTTAATTGCTTTAATGGACGAAACTTTTGATCACTCACCGCCAAATGGACAAGCAGTAAAAATGTCGAGCCTATCGTAAAACGTATGGCCAAAATGATAACAGCCGGGATCGTTTGCAAAAGTGATTTACACCCTACAATGCCAACGCCAACCATTAACTGAGCAAGCAATAAAAGCGAATACCCTTGCCAACTTTTTTTACTAAATTCCATTTGATTTTCTAAGGATCTAAATTTCTAAGGAAGTGCACGTTCTTAATTATATTCATATTTCTTCGGAATGGACCCTTTGATTAAAAAGCTGGCGATAGGAATCGAACCTACAACCGGCTGATTACAACGTATAACCAATTGGTTAATAGCAACAAACTATAATAAATCATAACAAATAAAACAAACAGGTTAGATGAAAAGAAGTGCGGTGATCTATTGTGCAATGTTGCTATTTGTTGCTGACAAGTGTCCCACGGTATTGACAGTAATTGCCTCATAAGCGATAGCTTTAGTAGGTTGGGCTGAGCTCGCGAAGCCCAACGGTATGAGATTTTATTCTTCAAAACTATCATTCTTATCAAGGTCAGCAGCCCAGTTAGCAGGTAAAATGCCTTTAGTGATGTAATAATGAATACTTGAGTATTGCCAGTCCATAGGATTTTTCACATACCCGTGTTTTACCGGATTATATGGATGATTTAATTTTACCTGACTAAATGACAAACGTAATTGATCAATATGATCAATTAAAAGTGGCTGCTTTCGTTCAAACAAATTAACTGTGAAAAAATAAGTGCCATTGGGAATATAGACTCTGCGATATTGCATTGTTTGCTTACTTTTTGTTGGGCTTCGCAAGCTCAGCCCAAGCTACGGGCTTCGGTATAATCTGTAACCCATGTCTCCGGAATAGACCATTGATCAATGAAGCTGGCGATAGGAATCGAACCTACGACCGGCTGATTACAAATCAGCTGCTCTACCGACTGAGCTACGCCAGCGTATGGCTACTTACTAGACATTACTGAGTTGCTTATGATCACGTAACAGCGTAGTCGGGTCAAGTCGTATAATTGTAAAATGGCGTTTTAAGGGCGAACGCGCCGTTTAAATACCTGCGCCCATTGACACAAAAAGCAAATAAATACCGACAATCAAGTACACGATGGCTGCTACGATGAGGCGGTCGGAGCGTTTAAGCCACCATTTTACAATGGATTTTGTGGCGTCAATAGTGAAAAGTCGAACAATGCCTGCAATTAAAACCAACCAGGCGATAATTGTAATCACTACTCGCCAATCGGCTACCCATAAGTTATGACTCACCACTAACAAGATGCCGATAATGAGAGTGATAATTGCGTTTAATAATAAAACTCCTCGCTGAGTAGCAAAATCCTTTAGCATCGAAGCCGCCGATTTATGGCGGATGAGCATAAATAAGCTGATGATCACAAAGTAGAGGCCGATCACTCGGGCCAGAAAAACTGAAATTTCCATTGTCCCTCTCCTTGGTTCTGGATTCTGTTAATTATAGCCCATGATGGACTTTGCTTCTTGTCTAGCCCATACCTTGATGAATAAACCGAATGGCATGATCCAAGCGTTTAAGAGCAGAATCCCGACCGATTAAATACAAAGTCGCATCGATGGGGGGCGAGACGGTATCGCCTGTCAACGCGACTCGAATCGGTTGGGCCAATTGCCCTAACTTCAATTGATGCAACTGTGCAGTTTCCACGATCACTTCATGGATAGCTTCTTTTTCCCAGCTTGGCAAGCTGGCGAGCCGTTCGCGAACTCGCTGCAAAGGTTCCACAATTGTCGCTAATAAATGCTTGCGAGCTGCTTTTTCATCATAACTCCTGACCTCTTGATAAAAATAAAGGCTCCGCTGCGCCATTTCCTTGAGTGTTTTCGTGCGTTCAGCCTGCAAAGCGATGACTTGTTCGAGCGAAGGGCCGTTGCGCAAGTCCGTTCCAGCTTTTTCCAACTGGGTGGCGAATGCCTCGGCGATTATGGTCGGACTTACTGTTTTCAAATAATGCTGATTCAGCCACAGCAGTTTTTCAGGGTTAAATGCAGCTGGGGATCGGCTAACAGCACTGATATCAAAAAGTTGAACCATTTCCTCACGCGAAAATATTTCTTGATCACCATGCGCCCAGCCCAATCGAATTAAATAATTCATCAAGGCTTCAGGGAGATAACCCTCATCACGGTATTGCAAAACACTGACGGCGCCGTGGCGCTTTGACAAGCGTTTGCCGTCAGGGCCTAAAATCATGGGGACATGACCATAGTGCGGCAACTCTGCGCCTAATGCGTGTAAAATATTAATCTGGCGCGGCGTATTGTTAATATGGTCATCACCCCGAATAACATGAGTAATTTTCATGTCCCAATCGTCAACAACCACCGTTAAATTATAGGTTGGTCCCCCATCGCTACGGGCGATAATTAAATCATCCAACTCACGGTTATCGATAGAAATTGTTCCGCGAATCAGATCATCAAAAACCACCGCACCTTCTACTGGATTGCGAAAACGAATCACGAAAGGCTCATTCGACTGTCGCGGTGCTTTATCGCGACAAAAACCGTCGTAGCGGGGCTTTTGTTTATTTTTTAATTGCGTATTACGCAACTCAATCAACCGTTCTTTAGAGCAATAACAACGATAAGCATCGTCGCTCTTGACCAACTGCTCGATCACCTCCCGATAACGATCCATCCGCTGAGACTGATAATAAGGTCCTTCGTTCCAGTCAATTTGTAGCCAGCGTAAGCCTTCTAAAATAGCGTCAACCGACGCTTGAGTCGAACGCGCCACATCGGTATCTTCAATCCGCAAAATAAACGCCCCGTTATTCTGCCTCGCAAATAACCAGCTAAACAAGGCGGTACGAACGCCGCCGATGTGAAGATAACCGGTCGGACTGGGGGCAAAACGAGTGCGTATGTGTTTCATGGGCGATAGCATACCGGAACTCTTAAGCAGAAAACAGCGATCCCCTGCTCAACTAACGCGCCATTTCCCCGAAATGGCGCGTTAGAGAGAACTTGAATATGCTGTGATTATATTAATGATGCCTGCCTCAGTGCTCCCGCCCGTTTTTCCTAGGACGCTTTTGAGTAGGGGGGCAATAACGCTACTGTGATGATCCTGAAGCAAATGTCGAAGTCTTTCAAAATCTTTAACAATCGGTGACGTTGCTAGTTCGAAACGTACTTCATTGACTCTCTTAATGTGTTTCTTTGCATATTCCGCCGCCAGTTCTTCATATTTTTCTAACGCTTTTTTACGATTGCAGCCTCTTCTGGGGCTATTTTCTCAACGAAGATAACTGGATCTGTCCCTACTTTCTCTATTAAGAAATTAATCACATCTTTAAAATTGTTAAATTCCTCCTTCAAACAATCGTCATCGGAGAGCGCCATTTTCCATATCTCTTCTGATTGAACGAAACTCTGATGACGCTCCTGGTCATATTCATAGAATCTTCCCGTATAATATACACTGTTATAAGAAAGGCCTTCTAATTTCGCTGCTATTCCTCTAGCACACTCTACTAGCGCTTTGCTTGTGGCGTCGTTGCTCGTTGAATTAATAGATTCCTCTATCGAGGGTTGGTTCGACAAGTCCGGTGGTGTGAAAAAAGTTACCCCAAACGGTAAATTAGTTTTTTTTCCTCGCCCCCAAACTGGAGACCTGCAAAAATTCTATCAATCTCATCAGGGCCAATACCTGTTGCGGACTGAAACTTTTCAATATTATCTTTAATATTATTTTTAATCTTACCTTTAAAAAATCCCCTCATCTTCATACCTCACTGATAGCTAAATTTATAACCAACAAGATATCACTTTAAGCTTAAAGCAATGTTAATCCCGAGCCTCCAATCTCTCCCAAAATATGCTATGATTGCCTGCAAATCGAGAATAGGAGCTGAGCACGGGGTGAACAGCAAAATTAACAAAGAACTGCTTGATGCCGTTATCGGCAATCACTTTCATACGGTAAAACGGCTGTTAGAGAATGGCGCCGATCCCAATTATTTCGAGGATGAAGCCCAAATCCGGCCGTTGCATTTCGCTGCGCTTTATAATTCGCCCGATGTCGTTCCATTGCTAATCATGGCGGGGGCTGACCTGAATGCCACGACGGAGTACGATGATACACCCTTGATGATTGCGAAACGTCACGAACACCAAGAAGTCCTTGAAGTATTGCAGCGATTCTGCGGCGTGAAAGTCAATCACGAAACCCAGCAATAACGCGTAGCCCGTATGGAGCGAAGCGGAATACGGGAGTTCGTCCTAACCCCTAATCCATCCAAAGCCTTAATCGCCCTTCCTCACTGGTGCCGGGAGGCAAAAATCGTGCGCCGAAGACGCTTCATGGCATTGGGAAACGCCATCCAAGGTTCCACGCAGATGAATGGCTTATCCCGCATCGTATAAAGCTGGACATAAGAAAAAAGTTCCGGATTATCCACACCCTCGGCCGTCAGGTGAATAGTATCACCCTCAGGGTAATGCAGCGTTATTTCCTTATTTTCATCTACCGTCGTCAGTTGTTCGTTGATCCTTGGGTCAGCAACGGAAATAGGCAACGGGAAGAGCGCTGTTTCACCGACAATCTCCGTAAGATCCTTATTATAAACAAAACGTCGCGTGGGATGATAATTCAATATCACTTTTTCTTTCCCGGCTCCCGGCGGTGGGGTCAAAAAATAAGGATGAAAACCCGCGTAATAAGGCATGGGGCGATCACCTAAATTGCGGTACACCTGCTGGCAGGTCAACTTGCCCGTCGTTATCCGATAAAGCAACTTCACTTCAAAAGAAAAAGGATAACATTCGCGCGTGCGTTGATTATCGCGTAACACGAGCGTCACAAAATCCACACCTTCATCTTCCACCTCCCAGGCTTCATACCAAGCAAAACCATGTATTTTCAATTTATAAATTTTACCATCATACAAATAAGCCCCGTAGCTTCCCTGCCGTGAAAGCCGTGCACAAACCGGAAAACAAAACGGCCACCCGCCAGGCAGATCTGAGATTTCCTCATCCCAAAAAAATTCATGCAAATACAAAAGCTCACGAGGGCCTTGTTTTCCCGGCATTATAATCGAGGATGCTGCTCCTCCGAGCGTTGGTACAAAAGTGGCTTGCGTAGAGCCATCCTCAGAAACGATAGCGACTGTTTCCCGATTTTTAATAAGTGTATGATGAGCCATTTAAATTTTTCGCAAGTAAACCTTTTGAATCGAGTGGTCAGCCGCCTTTTCCAAAATTAATTGAGCTCGATTTTTGTAGGGTAAAATATTCTCCATTAAATTCACTTTGTTAATTTCATTCCATACGTGTTTCGCAAATGCGGCAACCTCAGTTTCAGACATTTGTGTCAAATAATGGAAATAGGAATGCGGGTCTTTAAACGTGGTCCGCCAAAAACTTAAAACGCGGTCGATATACCATTTTTGGATCACTTGCGCTTGCGCGTCAACGAATAAAGAAAAATCAAAAAAATCGGAAACAAATACCTGGAGTTGCTGAAGTGTTTTTCTAACACCGGTTTGCAAAATATTCAGTCCTTCTAAGATTACAATATCCGGTTGATCGACAATTTCGTATTGACCACGAACGATATCGTAATAATGATGAGAATAAACCGGGATGCGTACGTTGCGCTGTCCCGATTTAATGGCATTGAGCACACGCAGCAAACTGGGCATATCGTAGCTTTCAGGAAACCCTTTACGTTTCATAAGCCCTTGTTTCTCAAGCTTCGCATTGGAATATAAAAATCCATCCGTTGTGATCACTTCCACATTGGGATGATCGGGCCAGCGGGACAATAATGCCTTCAACACCCGTGAGGTCGTGCTTTTCCCCACGGCTACACTGCCGGCAATGCCTATAATGTAAGGCACCTTGGGTTCTGGTTTTCCTAAAAATTGATATGTCGCTTGCTGTAAAGTTTGTCTGGCCGTTACATAAAAACTCAACAGCCGGGATAACGGTAAATAAATTTCGGTGACCTCTTTGAGCGAAACGATTTCAATCTGACCCTGGAGTTTATCAAGGTCGGACTCTGTGAGCGTCAGTGGCGTGTCTTTACGAAAATTACCCCATTGCTGCCGGTTAAATTGCAAATAAGGTGTTATTTCGTTTAATTCAGGTTTGACCGTCATAAGGCTCTATTATTCTCGCCTCTGCTTTTGCGGTCAATGGAGGACCGTAGCCCGTATGTAGCGAAGCGAAATACGGGTCTTGAGAAAGAAAGAACAATCTTGGGTACCCCTAGCGAGGGGCTGGCGGTATAATTCAGTAGATGAAGGAACATCTTTGCACCATTTTTATTTTATTCTGCTGGTTTTTTTCAGGTCTGGCCTGGGCGCAACAGTTGCCTGCCGCCACTAATACGCTTGAAGTACAAATTGCTGGTTTGCCCCCCACACCTTTAGAAAACGTCTTCAAACGACTTTCCGAAAAACATGAAACTATTAAACACGACTTTGTCCCCGCCACCATTAGAAAATTCTATGAAGAAATTCCCAAAGAGATTGAAGAAGGCATAAAGCCGTATGGTTATTTTAAACCTCATATTCACGGTTATATTCGCCACCCTTATCCCCATTTTTGGTTTGGCCATTTTACCGTGAATCCCGGGCCACGCATGCAGTTTACGCAGGTTAAATTGCAAATCACTGGTCCTGGCGCTTACGACCGCGCTTTTCTGCACCTTTACGAAAACTTCCCCGTAAAAGCGGGTGATTTTTTTGATTCAGAAAAATACGAATCCGCTAAAAATGATTTATTTAATGTCGCCGCAGGACGCGGCTTTTTTAAAGCCCGAATGATAAGAAACCAAATTCTTGTCGATTTAAAAAATTATCGCTCCACCGTCATTATTGTTTTTGATACGGGTCCCCGTTTCCTTTTTGGCACGACCGATTTCTCAGCCACGCCTTTCCATGAAAGTTTTCTCCATCGTTTTTTACAATATCGAAAAGGACATTACTTCAGTCAAGATAAAGTTCGACGTACACGGGAAGGGCTCGCTAACAGCGATTATTTTTCGACTGTCGTCGTGACACCGGAACCGCAAAAGGCCCAAGGTTTATACGTTCCTGTTAAAATCCATTTAGATATGCAGCCAAAAAAACAATACAATTTTGGGCTGGGGTTTGGAACGGACACAGGCCCGCGCGCTTTAGTCAGTACTAATCTTCGTTGGATTAATCCCTACGGCCATCGTTTTAACGCTTATTTGCGTGCCTCACCTTCTAACAGCGCGTTGGTCGCCAATTACATTATTCCGGGGAGTAATCCTGCAACCGATCTATACACATTTTCCGCGGCCTTTTTAGATCAAGATCAAGATACAGGGAAAGGCCGTAGTGGTCGACTCAGCGTGAGCTATCAAACCAATGTGGGAAATTGGCAACAGATTATTTCATTAACGGCACTAAGAGAACGTTATAATTTGCGCGATTTACCGAGGACGAACGCCGGGGTGTTGTATCCTTCAATTTCGTGGGAGCATCGGCACGCTGACAACACGCCAAACCCCTCCCGGGGTCATAGCATAGTAGCCACCATTAGCGGCGCGAGTGAAAGCGTTCTTTCAAAAACCAGTTTTCTTCAAACACGTTTAGATACGCGATTCTTATTTACGGCGTGGGAGCGAACTCGTTTTATCATTCGAGCATCTGTGGGCTATACTGCCATTAAAAATATCCTTAATTTACCTTTATCCCTGCAATTTTTTGCCGGCGGTGCTCAAAGCATGCGTGGCTTTAGCTTCAATTCCATTGGCCCCGGGCGCGGCCTTTTCGTCGGAAGTTTTGAAATACAAGAAAAAATTGTAAAAAATATTTATCTCGCTAGTTTCATTGATGTCGGAAATGTGAGTGATCGACTTTTTAATGAAAAATTAAAAATTGGTGTCGGTCCTGGAATTGTTTTGTTAACGCCGGTTGGGATGTTTGAACTGACCATTGCCAACGCCATTAGCGAACCTAAAAAACCGTGGGTTATTCAATTTTCGATGGGGTCGGTTTTATGATTAAGTGGGTCACTGGAATACTGATCTCCCTCGCCATTCTCGTTGGTTTTTTGACAATTTTAATGATGACGCCCGCAGGATTAAACATCGGTTTGCGAATTGCAAAAAAAGTGGTTCCTGGCGAACTTAATTATTCCAGCGCTTCCGGAATTCCCACAGGCCCTATCGCGATTTCTAACTTTAGCTATCGTCACAAGGGATTGGAAATTACTGTGGCTAAATTACAGGTTAAATGGCGGCTTTTTTATTTATTAAGAGGTGTGCTGCACATTACCCAATTGCATGCCGACAATATAAAAATCGTGCTTCCTCTTCACACCGAAGAAACGAAGTCCCGTCTTCCCTTTGATATCAGTATTCATCGAGGTCTTTTAAAAAATTTAAGTATCAAATACCCCGCCTACGATCCCGTTCATTTTAAAACTATTTTATTGAATCAGATCGAATTTAATCATGCGCTAAATGGCGATATTCAGGCGCAAATTACCCAGCCTTATCCGGTAAATGTCTATTTACACTCAAAGGGCACGCGCGATAATTATCAGCTTTCCCTGCAAACAAAAAGTAAAGATATTAATTGGCGGATGACAGGAAAAGGAACCCGTCAATGGATAGAATTACAAACGCATGAAGCCCATACGCTTAATGGCCATCTTAATGCTTTTGTAAAAGTGTATTTTGATCCTATTTTCAAGTGGGATATCAATCTGGATATGGTTGATTTAAACTTGCGAAAATTTAATCGCAATTGGCCACAACAATTAACGGTTCAACTCAAAACCAAAGGCGAACATAAAATCGGTGAGTCACCTGATTTTACCTTAAACGGCATGCTACAAACACCAAAGGCCTATATGCATATTGCGGGTGAACATTACCAACAATGGAACTTAGCATGGACCCTGAATGTGGCTGATTTTTCGAGTCTCCTCGCTACGGCAACAGGAAGTCTACAAAGTCACGGCACTATTTCAGGTCCTACGCAATTTCCTATTATTAATGGTGAAGCAACCGGACACAACATTATATTCCCCGCTTACCGAATTGGTGCACTCGAAGGACATTGGAATATTGATACTAGCTTTAATCAAGCTTCCACGATTACAATCAACGCTCAGCACGTCCATACGCCTGTTCATCGATTATCCGCGTTAAAAATTGACGCTAGTGGTCAGCCCCATGCTCATCATATAAAAGCCGATATATTTATTGATAATGGTGAAGTGGGTAGAACCACCGTTAATTTATTATTAGACGGCAATTTACAAAATAAAATTTGGCGCGGGGTATTTAATAATTTTACTATCCAATCGCAAAAATTCGGCAAGTGGGATATCGATCGTTCTTCAACGCTCACCGTTACTGCCGATCACGCCACTATTTCACCGTTTTGCTTGCGTTCGGGACCGAATCATTTGTGTTTACAAGGGCGCTGGAACAGAATTCCTTTGTCTACCGTTAATGGCACTTTGACCGTTAATTCCGGTGACGCTTCCATCGTTAAATTATTCTTGCCGGATACCATTCAACTGCATGGGCGGTTAGTCGCCAATTTCGCTATCAGCGGCAGAACCGAACGCCCCTCAGTCAATGGCACATTACAATTAGAAGCAGGCAGCATCGATTTTCCCCAGCTTCAGGTCTCCCTTACTCAGGTTCGCGGTTCCGTAGCTTCAACGGGTTCCACCATAAATTACCGAATGGAAGGTTATTCCCAAAATCAGCCCATCCAAATCACGGGCCAAACTCGATTAGACGCGCCGGGACGCCCCACCACTCTCACCGTGCATGGCGAAAATCTTTTAATTGTAAATACGCATCAATACATTATTTACGGGTCCGGGGAATTAAAAATCGATATTGTGGATCGTAATATTGATATTACGGGAACTCTCACCGTCCCCCGCGCCATCCTCAAACCCACTACTTTTAGCCGGGCTGCCGCGTTAACGGGAGATGTTGTTTTTATCGGCGCTGATGAAAAACAAACGCCTTGGCGAACCAATATTAATATCAAAATCATTTTAGGCGACCAAATTCTATTGGATTCCCTCGGCGCAAAGGGTCGGTTGGCCGGTGAACTCACTTTATTAAAACCGCCCAATCAGGTCATGACAGCCAATGGCCGGATCACCATTATCGATGGGACTTTCACGACTCATGGGCGCACTCTAGATATTGGCCCTCATTCAGCGGTAACGTTTATTCAAAGCCCCATTACTAACCCTATGTTGAGCGTTCGCGCCATCCGAACAATGAAAACGTCACCAATTGTTCCTCAACTTGGCGGCCCTACGGTTACGGTAGGTCTCGATGTGGAAGGTACTCTTCACCATCCCGAAGTGGCGTTATATTCTTCTGATCCAAACCTCACTCAAGCCGACATTTTATCTTTTTTAATTTTTGGCCATTCCGCAAATGCAAACACACCCGCCAATGTGAATCTCTTAGTGGACGCGGTTGATACGTTAAACATTGGCGGTGGGAAAACCTCAGCCGGCGGTGTGGTCGATCAGATTACCCAAGGCTTGGGATTAACTGAACTTGGCATTGAATCTCAAACGACTATCGCCGCACTGGGCGGCCCCACCGGCCCTACGCAAAGCGCTTTTGTGGTCGGACGCTATCTTTCCCCACGAATTTATATCCGCTACAGCCGGGGAATTACCACCTCCATCAATGTCATCCAAATCCGTTATTTAATTAGCGAAAATTGGGCTATTCAAACCGAAACTAGCTCGCTTGGTAGCGGCGTAGACGTTTTGTATTCGATTGAAAGGAATTAATTTGGAAACAGATCATAAAAAAACGCCTCGTGAGGCGTTTTTTTAGAAGGTTTATGTATGGCGGTTCTTTTAAAGCGCGCCATCAAAATCCTGTAATGCCTTAACGTCAATATCACGCAAGGCTGCTTTAGCATCGAAATCCTGTAACGCCTTAGCATGAAAATCACGAAGGCCTGCCGTGCCCGACTGAAGGTCACGAAGTCCTATTTGAGGCGCTGCGAGCGCAATACTAGAAAACAAAAAAGCGCCTGTAACAACAGTTAGAAATTTTAATTTTTTCATAGAGTTACCTCTTTTTCAGGTGATAGAAAAACATCCAAGTTGTCCAACTAATGACCAGTTTGTCGCGATCAGCGATCACTTGTCAATTATATGGCTACCCTGCGAGGAGAAGGTTTTTGGGATGGGTTTCCCTTTAAATGCAGCGTATCCGCGCTAAAATCAATCCGGTCCCGTAACCAGCGTAAAATCAATAAGGCGGGAAAACCCGCAAAAAAAGTGATTAAATAAAAAGGAGCCCACCCCATATGCTTGACGAGATAAGCAGCGACGGGCCCAATCACCACGCGACTTACGGCCATTAATGCCGATAAAATTGCATATTGCGTTGCAGAGTATTCCCGCTTACAAAGCGCTATTAAAAAGGCAACGAAAGCGGCTGTTGATAAGCCGCCGCAAAAATAATCGGAAAAAATCGATCCTATCATGACGGGAAAATTTTTCCCTACCAACGCCAACACCATGAAAGAAAGGTTAGTCACGGTTTGTAAAAACCCAAAAACCATTAGCGATCGATAAAGCCCTAACCGCGGCATAAAAAATCCGCCGGCAAACCCACCCAATAATGAAGCGATTACGCTAGTTAATTTATAACTATAACCCAATTCTAAGAGCGTAAAACCAACGCCGCGCATTAAAAAAGTCGTGTTTAAAGCTAAAGCGAGTGCATCGCCAAATTTATAAATTAAAACCAGCAGCAAAATCATAACGATATGTTTACGGGTCAACAATTCCCGAAAAGGCGCCACAACAGCAGCGTGCAGCGTTACCGGAGGATAGACCGGTTTTTCAGGATTAGGTGCGGTCAAAGTCGGAATAATTTGGATCAGCATTAATAAAGCCATGGTTAAGTAAGTGGCCCGCCAACCATAATCTGCCGCCAAAATTAACGCTAATCCGCCCCCCACCAACATCGCCATTCGACCACCGACCGTCGTCACTGCCACCCCAAAGCCACGTTCTTTTTGGCGCAAAACATCCACTCGATAGCCATCGATAACGACATCCTGCGAAGCAGAAATAAACGCCACCACGGCAGACAGCCAAAATAATTCCCACGGATGATACGCCGGGTTCATAAAAGCCATAACCGCCAGCGCTCCGGCAAGACTGATTTGCGTTAACAAAATCCAACTTCGTCGCCGCCCCAATCCGAGCGGCGCATACCGATCCATAAAAGGCGCCCACACAAATTTAACCAAATAAGCGTATTGCAAAAGGCTCAAGCTTCCAATGACCATAAGGCTAACGCCGGCCGCGGTGTACCACGCTTGTAAAGTTCCGGTTAGCAACACAAGCGGCAACGTGGAAGAAAAACTGAGGAACAGCACCGTCATGACACGACGATTGAACAAAAGGCGGGCAGAAGATTCCTGATTTTCGTGGTTCATTAGGTGTTGATATAGAAATCGACTAGATCTGTCAATAGATGTTCGTCAATTTTGCGGTCGGATAGGGTTCCAAAATACCCGTTTCTTAACTCCGCCTTGCTCTCACCACTTGGACTTGGGCTCGGTGAAAATGTTAAGATAGGATAAAATTTACCCTTCACTGGCTAGGTTTAAATTCACATGATCAGCGTTTTTGACTTATTCTCCATCGGGATCGGCCCTTCCAGTTCGCACACGGTTGGCCCCATGCGGGCAGCGAATGAATTTGCTCGGGAATTAGTGCATCGGATGTCGGATATCGACCGGTTGACGATTACTTTGTATGGCTCATTGGCTTTTACCGGAAAAGGACATGGAACGGATAAGGCGGTTGTTATCGGGTTAATGGGGGAAAGTCCCGAAACGGTCAATCCGGACTCCATTGAGAATCGGATAAGGAACGTTGAAACGGAAGGCCAAGTGGCTTTATTAAATCAATATCCTCTCAATTTTTCCCTTGCGGATGACATTATTTTTAATTATCAGGAAGCTTTTGATTTCCATCCCAATGCCGTGGAGTTCAGAGCTTATGATAAAAATGCCGCCCTCATCCAAAAATCCCTTTATTTTTCTGTCGGTGGCGGCTTTATTGTTAATGATGAACGGCGAAATGAATTAGTAAAAACCGAAGATGATGCTCCCTATCCGTTTAATTCCGCCGCAGAACTGATGGCGCATTGCCAACAGCAATCGCTTTCCATTGCAGCGGTTATGCTAGCGAATGAAAAAACGCGCCGCGATGAAAAAACCATTTTTATGGGATTAATGCACATTGCGACAGTGATGGAAAATTGTATTAACAAAGGTTGCCAAACGGATGGTTTCCTCGCTGGGCCGCTCAATGTGCGTCGCCGCGCTCCCTCGCTGTATCGCAAATTACTTGCCATCGGCCCACCGGGTGCCGCGCATCCGCAGACGATGAATTGGTTGAATGTGTATGCCATGGCTGTTAATGAAGAAAATGCGGCCGGCGGTCGTGTTGTCACCGCGCCAACTAACGGAGCCGCTGGCATTATTCCCGCCGTTTTGAATTATTATAAATATTTTTGTAAGGACGCGAGCGAAAAAGGCGTGATTGACTTTTTATTAACAGCCGGCGCTACTGGCATGCTCTACAAAAAAAATGCTTCTATTTCTGGAGCGGAAATGGGATGCCAAGGCGAAGTGGGCGTGGCTTGTTCTATGGCCGCCGCCGGTTTAGCGGCTGCTTTAGGCGGAACTATTTTTCAAGTGGAAAATGCAGCAGAAATCGGGATGGAGCATAATTTGGGACTCACGTGCGATCCTGTTGCAGGACTTGTGCAAATTCCTTGTATCGAACGCAATGCGATGGGTTCGGTAAAAGCTGTCAATGCAGCGCGTTTGGCGCTGGCTGAGGATGGAGAGCATAAAATTTCATTAGATATGGTGATCGACACCATGCGTGAAATCGGCCGTAACATGAATACTATTTACAAAGAAACCTCGAAAGGCGGTTTGGCCGTGGCGGTGAATATCACGGAATGTTAGGGTGTAGACCTCTAAAAAATCTTTGCTCTAAATTAAATGCTTTTTAAATAACTTTACTAAAAAACGATTGCTAAACCACGCTATAATTTTCCAGGGAAGTTGCCGATAAAAAGGCAAATGTTGATAATAAATGGCGTTGTATTCGATCTCGCGGTGGCTGCCGCGCATTAGTTTAAATTTTTCATTTCCTGAACCTAAATTATAAATGGACCCTGTTTTTTTGGCGCGATCAAGACTCAAAGAAATAATCATGCGCAACAGCCCCATCTCACGAGGTTTGGTGGTGTCATAACCAAGCGGACCACAGATCATTCCTCCGTTCATTCGGGCATACGATATAAAAGCATCAATAATGCCAGATTGATTGCGTAATGCAATGAATTCAAACCAACGATGCTGATAGCATTGTTGGAAATAATGGATCGTTAAATCGGGTGCATAACGGGAATGTTTTTTAATAAATAGCATTTCGTATAATTCACGGATACGCTTTATGTCTTCACTAGAAAGTTCATCATGGTAAACAATTTGATAAGGTCGTTTTTTTAATAACGATAAATCGGCTTTTACATTCCTTTTGCTTAGGTAGTTGTCTTCAGGATCATAGATATGAACCATTTTAGTAGGAATTAATACAAAACCACCGTTTTTTAAAGCCGTAAATAAAGTCGAGTCCATTATTTGATTTAAGCGCGGCACCATAATAGTATATTTTGGGTAACGTTTTTTTAATTTTAAAACAATATCAGGAATAAGTGCCGAAAGATCGGTCGAATGCAAATTAATGGTTGAAATAGTATTATTGAGCTGAATAATTTTATCGATTTTTGTCCATTGAAATAATTTTCCAAACATTTTAGTAAAAGTAATTATAAGAAGCTTAGCCCATAGACTGTTAAAATGATCGGCGTAAGCTTTGGCGTAAGTGATATACGCATTGTAAGGCGAACAAATGTGGGTATTTTCGCATTTTGCTTTATTAAGAGTCGCCAATATCGATACACTTCCATTACTGAGGATAACCCGGCCGGCTTTCAAATTAGTGACGAAGAGGGAAAGGTCATTTTTTAACAAAATCGCTTCAATACTGCCCGTTTTTTCGCGATGCTCTTCCAGAAATCGATCCGCGTCTTTGGGAGTGAAAACAGTGATTGGATGGGTCGCCTTTTCCATAGCAATGAATATTATAGTAAATGAATGGCTTTTCTCCTGTATTTTCGTGAGAATAATCTTCGCCACAGCATCCCATTGTTTATCAGTCAGTTGACAAGGCAGGTGCTGGTGGGGGGGGCCAAATCAGGGGGTGCTTGTTGTTTTCAGAAATGCTTTCCCAGCCTGCCCCGATGGATTCCAAAGACAATTAGGTAAATAAATACCGCGATAGCCGTATAAAAAATAAAGCTGTCCTGAATCACCAGATCATTAAAAGTGCGCCACCCAATATTAGTACTGTGGGTATACTGATAAGTAGGAAAAAGGAGCATGTAAATCAATATCGCAAAGCTAGCGATAATAAAACTAATTGCCGTTCTAAAAAATATTTTATTCTCTTTAACAACGGCTATTTTTTAATCGTCGTTACTTCTAAAACGGCTAATACACAATCTGAAGACGCTGTAGAGTATTAATCCTAAGCTACCGATAATACCGGATTTAGTGATGTTTTGGTAAACAATCAACAATGCCATAAACAATAAAAAATTAAATAATGAGGATACAAGTTGAGTGGGATACAAGTGGACGCCTTTTAATTCGGGATGAATGCGCAATACCTTTGAACGTCTATTTTCATAGGTCACATAAAATTTACCCTTTGTAGGAAGGCCGTGACAACAGCCGTAATTGTAACACCCTAATCGACCAATCGCTAAAGCAAGACAACCCGCTATAAAACCTATGTCAATGATGACAGTAAAGGGAATATTGGTCACCCACGCATAATTGATAAAACCGATAAAGCCTCCAATGATGCCTCCTTGAGCGTAGAATGTTGTGGATCTCAATTGTTCTAACGGATGCTTCCAAAAAGCTGACCCCGTCACCACGATGTGGAAAAGTTTACTCATTACCACCGTCCAAAAAGGAATAATCAACAACCAGTATTCTTCATAATTCCCAAAAGAGGGGAAATTCAGTTTAAGTAAATAGACGATTAAACTAATACCCAGAAGCACAGCAATAGCACTAAAAATACCAAAAGAAGCAAAATAGGTTTTTTTTGTTAACTTAAAGGCGGGGAGTCGATTCAACACCAAAATAGGTTTAAGCAGGAATGTTAAAATTTTCCGGATCGTAACCACAATAATACTTTAAAGATAAAGTTAATATCTAGCAAGTAGCCCCGTATGAGCGGAGCGAAATACGGGGACGATAGACGACATCATAAACCACTAGCCTACTAAAATTTTTACAAAATCTGTTTATTTAATTATCAGGCTGGGTGAAAATTAGACTCCGCTTATCTGCAGTTAAAGAATTATTATGGCTTAATTATTCTATTCGGTGTTAAACTGGAGGGAATTATTCTCTAAAAAAGGATTTTTAGGTGATAGAATGAGTCACAAAGTAACCAACGCCCTATTCTCTAAAATCCGTCGAATTTCATTATTTCAAGAGCTCACTAAAGAAGAATTAGCCTTTTTTTAAATAAAGGAAAAATCATTCACTTTGATAAAGGCGATTTCATCATTCGTGAAAAACAAAAACCTGAAGCGATTTATTTTGTTTTGAAGGGAAAACTTGCCGTCATAAGGCAACTACGCGAGGAAAAACATGAACATCAAATCGCTACACTTAAAGCAGGAGATACCATAGGTGAAATGAGTCTATTGGATAAGCAACCTCGTTCAGCGTCGATAAAAGCCCTGAACGATGTAACCGTATTCGTCCTTGCCATGGATGATTTTAACTCTCTTATCAACGCCAAACCGGATTTGTATAAAAAAATAATGTCGCAATTAAGCGCTACGTTAAGTCGACGATTGCGTTACACCAATGATGTCGTTGTTGCTTCATTGCAAAGTAAAATTACACAAAGTAAAGAAATAACTTTGTTTATCTCAACCATAATAATTATTATGGCTTTCTATCCTTTTATATTAGATTTTGCCTCAAGTTATTTATGGACAGCCATGGTTCGTATATTCTTTTTGATTTTAGTTTTTATACCGTTTTTTATACCAGCCCTGTTGTTTATTATCCTAAGTTCTTATCGTTTTCAAACTTACGGGCTCACTCTTAACAATTGGTCTATTTCTCTCTATGAAGGAATAATGTTTAGTTTACCTATTTTAGTTCTAATACCGCTTATAAAATTAGTTTTACTTTATTACGAAGGAAAGATATCACAACCGGTCTTTTTTTCCGGCCTGGCGTTTGACGGCGACTCGGTTGGAATTAGGATTCTAATCATTGTAGCTTACATTACCTTCAGCATTTTACAAGAAATTATGGCTAGAGGGGTGTTACAAACTTCTTTACAGCGTTTTTTTGTAGGAAAATACAGTATCGTCTTTTCTATTATAATGAGCAATCTAATTTATGCGAGCACTCATGTTATGGTATCACCGATATCCGCCGCCTTGGTTTTTCCTCTTGGCTTATTTTTTGGATGGCTCTATGCACGTCATCAAAGCTTGGTCGGCGTTTGCACCGCACACATACTTATAGGAACATTTGCTTTTTATCTCGTTGGCTTTCGGAATGTTTTTTAAATGGCCATGAATAAAAGAATTAAAATCATTGAGCGCGAGAATGCTCTTCAGGATCAGGAATTTTGTAACAAATATAAGTCCTGCTTTGCTCTAGAACTTTTGCTAAAAGGCAGTGAATACTTTGTAAAGAACATCAAAACTAAGATTTTTTTACTAAAATGCGACGAGCATATCATCCCTTTCACGTTGAATAAAGCGGAGTATCATAATGCTGTAAACTGTTCTCTGTATACCACGTTTGTGAGCTACACAAAATTAGAGCTCAAAAAAATAAAAGGGCTATTTGGTTTATTCTTAGGATTTATACTAAACATATTCGGCTTGATTACAAAACTTTGTAAATTTAACCAAGTTATTCAAATTAATAATTGTTTATCTATAAATGATAAACAGCCTGACTGGCTGGCAGAATATTTACCTAAAATAACAAAGCTGTTGACCATACAATATCCAAAGCATGCTATTTATATTCCAAGGATATTTGATTTTACCGATAATTTCTTATATAAAAACTTACTATCGAGCAATTACCGCTGCCTGCCAACCTTAGTCAGCTATTTTTTTGAAAGCTCAGATAATATAACAAGGCGTGCAAAAAAAATTATAAATCTGATCTTCGCTTATTGGAAAAATCAGAGTATAAAAGCATTTTTTTAAAAATGCTAACAAAAAAACAACTTCAACGTATTTGTAAACTTTACAAGCTATTATATTTAGATATGCATACAAAATTAAATCCGAACTATACTCAACAATATTTTTCCTGGCATCTAAATGATAAAAATCATCGTTTTTTATTTTTAGTGAAAGAGAGAGAAAATATTGATGCTTTCTTTTGTTTTCGAATTATAGATAATTGGGTAGTCGGTGCTCCTATGGGGAATGACATTACATTACCCAAAAGCGTTAATCTATATAGGCAATTAATAGCTTCCGCCATTAAATATACAAAAAGTAAGGGTTACCTTCTAAACGGCGGCGCAGGCGTGGATCAATTTAAATTAAATCGTGGTGGCATCCCTGCCTTTCAATATAATGCTGTTTACTATCAACATCTTCCATGGAGCCGAAGAATTCCGTGGATTCTACTTCACCAAACCTTAAAATTAATGAGTATTGAAAGATACATTAAATTTTCACGTAAAAAATAAAAAATTTTATGTTAAATTATCAGGAATCTCAAATGAAAAAAAGATTGAAATTCTCGAACGCGACGACATTTTAAATGATAAGGAATTTTGTAATAAATATAAATCACATTTTGCATTAGCATTACTTTTGCGAGGCAGTGAATTTTTTGTAAAAAATATTAAGACTAAAATATTCTTAATAAAGTGCGATGATCACATAATTCCTTGCACGCTTAACAATACTGAGTACAATAATGCAGTAAACTGCTCACCCCACACTTCTTTCGTTTCTTACCCAAAGTTGGAACTTAAAAAAACAAAAAGATTACCCATTGTATTTTTACGAATTATTTTATCTCTATTTGACATGATCACGAAGCTTTTTAAATTTAATCGAGTTATTCAAGTCAACAATTTTTTATCTATAAATGATAGACAACCAGCCTGGTTGTCAGAATATTTACCGGAAATCACAAAAATTTTGACGTCGAAATATCCAACCCATGCCATTTACATACCGAGAGTTTTCAATTTTACTAGTAATTTTTTATATAAAAATTTTCTCTTCAATAATTATAAATGTCTTCCAATCGCCGTAGCTTATTTTTTTGATTTTAGAAAGTCTACCAAAACTAAATTTCGCCTCAAGCGCGATCATAGGCGCGACTTGAAAACACTCAATACTTCCACCTACAAAGCTATCTCGTTAGAAAATCCAACGCAAGCACAAATTAGGCGCGCCCATGAACTTTACCAATTAATTTATCTGGATAAGCATGCAAGATTTAATCCGGATTATACCGTTAATTATTTTGAATGGCATATGAAATCGAAAACCATATTTTTTTAGGCTTGCTAAACCAAAACCAAAAAATAGATGCTTTTATTTGTTTGAGAATTATGAACAATTTAGCTACCGCCGCCCCCGGTGGTTATGATAGTAATTTATCGCAAAACCTTAACTTATACAGACAACAAAACGCGCTGACTATAGAATACATCAAGGCAAAGAATTATCTTTTGAACTTAGGCCCAGGTGTAGACCGTTTTAAATTAAATCGAGGCGGAATTCCTGTTTTTCAGTACAGCACTGTTTATTTTCATCATCTTTCGTTCGCTCGAAAAATTCCTTGGTTTCTATTACAACGAGCACTAAAATTTATGACTATTGAAAGGTATTTGAAGGTTGTTTCCAAATGAATTTTTTTACTTTTATTAAAATTTTAGAAGATTAGTCGTATGAACAAGAAAAAAATTGAAATTATTGAACAAAGGGAAGTTCTAAATAACAGGATTTTTTATGAAAAGTACAAATCTCATTTTGCGGTAGAGTTACTCTTGCGAGAGAGCCAATATTTTGTAAAAAATGTCAAAACAAAATTTTTTTTACTTCGCTGCGAGGATGATCTAATCCCTTGCACTCTCAATGAAACTGATTATGATAATGCTGTAATCTGCTCGCCTTATACTACTTTTGTAAGTTATGCGAAATCAGAATTTAAAAATTTAAGCGGAGCGATTCCTTTATTCTTTCGAATTATAATAAACGTTTTTGGTCTAATTGCAAAACTTTGCAAGTTTAATCAAGTCATTCAGCTCAATAATCCACTAGCATTAAGCCTTGAACATCCTCGGTGCCTAGCCGAAAATTTATCAGAAATAACGAAAACTTTGATATTAAAATATCCAAACTATGCGATTTATATCCCACGATTTATTAATATTGATAACCTCTATTCACAATTACAGCTAAATAATTATCAGTGCATGCCAACGATGGTAGCCTATTTATTAGATCCAAAAAATATTATTAAAAATAATTCTAAAGGACGTTATAGTGCTAAAAGACACGCTAAAAACGATACTAAATTATTAAATACTTCAGGTTACAAAAGTGTTTCCTTCACAGATTTAACTAAAAAACAAATCCAACGCGTTAGATCCCTATACAAAATGTTATATTTAGGTAGGCATTCAAAATGTAACCCGAATTACACGGAAGAGTATTTTAAGCAACTTATCCATGAAAACGATCATCTTTTTTTATATTTAGCAAAGGAAAGTGGAACTATCGATGCTTTTGCCTGTCTACGGATAAAGGACAAATTGATAAGTTGCACGCCTGTTGGTTATGACACCCGTTTACCTCAAAATTTAAATTTATATCGCCAATTGACAGCACTAACCTTAAAATATGCTAAGACAAATAATTATGTGCTTAATTTAAGCACGGGCGCTGATCGATTTAAATTAAATCGGGGAGGAACCCCAGTTTTTCAGTACAACGCCGTTTATTATCAACATCTTCCGTTATTCAGAAAGCTTCCCTGGATTCTCTTAGGTCGGATATTAAAGTTTATGACCTTGGAGAGGTATATTAAATTGGCGTGTAAAAAATAAATAACAAATATACCTATTATAATAAGATTGCCTTGAAGAGTTGGAGTTAGAACCTAGAATATTTCATTTTAAGAGATAAGTATTAACACTCAAATTTATGTTCATGCTCCAGTTCTGGGATCGCTTCTATTAATTGGCCACAACATTCTTCAAGTTCTTTCACCAATGACAAGCATTCCTGATATAGCTCTTGCTCAAAAAAACTAAATATCCGCTCCCCACCGACCTTCATCAACCTTTCTCGAATCGCTGCTAATTCCTCCCGATTTTCTTTTACTGTTTCCACCCCTCTTAAATATTTTTCTTGCTCCCTATCTCTGAGAAATCCATACATTTCTCTGGAAAGAGCTTTCATAGTTTCAGTAAGATCTGTAAGTTGCGCGTGTATGTCACGAAGTGTCCTATAATACCCTCATTATTATTTTATATATCAGTGCATTATATCTGCATAAACTTAAAATACTCTTAATCTAAACAAAAAACCCTGTCACTTTTTACAGTGACAGGGTTTTTAATATAAAACCTGGCGGTGACCTACTTTCGCATGGGAGACCCACACTATCATCGGCGCTAAGCGTTTTCACTTCTGAGTTCGGAATGGAATCAGGTGGGGCCCGCTCGCTATGGCCGCCAGGAAACCGGTGAAAATTAGTAAAGGCAATAGAAACCATTTAGGGTTACATAGTCAAGTCGCACGATTAATTAGTACAGGTTAGCTTCACTCATTACTGAGCTTCCACACCCTGCCTATCAACGTTGTCGTCTTCAACGAATCTTTAGGGACCTTAAAGGTCCGGGAGATCTCATCTTGAGGGGGGCTTCCCGCTTAGATGCTTTCAGCGGTTATCCCGTCCGTACTTAGCTACCCGGCAATGCCACTGGCGTGACAACCGGAACACCAGAGGTACGTCCACTCCGGTCCTCTCGTACTAGGAGCAGCTCCTCTCAAATCTCCAACGCCCACGGCAGATAGGGACCGAACTGTCTCACGACGTTCTAAACCCAGCTCACGTACCACTTTAAATGGCGAACAGCCATACCCTTGGGACCGGCTACAGCCCCAGGATGTGATGAGCCGACATCGAGGTGCCAAACACCACCGTCGATATGAACTCTTGGGTGGTATCAGCCTGTTATCCCCGGAGTACCTTTTATCCGTTGAGCGATGGCCCTTCCATAAAGGACCACCGGATCACTAAGACCTACTTTCGTACCTGCTCGACTTGTCAGTCTCGCAGTCAAGCACCCTTATGCCTTTGCACACAATGCACGATTTCCGACCGTGCTGAGGGTACCTTTGTACTCCTCCGTTACTCTTTTGGAGGAGACCGCCCCAGTCAAACTACCCACCATACACTGTTCCCGACCCGGATTACGGGACAGGGTTAGAACCTCAAACACGCCAGGGTGGTATTTCAAGGTTGGCTCCACTGGAGCTAGCGCTCCAGCTTCAAAGCCTCCCACCTATCCTACACAGGCATATTCAAAGTTCAGTGTAAAGCTGTAGTAAAGGTTCACGGGGTCTTTCCGTCTAGCCGCGGGTACGCTGCATCTTCACAGCGATTTCAATTTCACTGAGTCTTGGGTGGAGACAGCGTGGCTATCGTTACGCCATTCGTGCAGGTCGGAACTTCACTCTTTCCTATGTTTCCATAGGGAGTAGACTATACCATTTTCTCACCAAGCAACCTTAGGAGATCATTTATTTCATGCCTACGTTTACCTGATGGATTCATCAGATAAGCCATTTTTATTATTTCAATTAAATGTTGTTTATTTAAATGAAAATTGGTATGTATTTTTTTACAGATTTCAGAAAAATATCGAAAATCTTTTTGTTTACCTCCTCTAAGAGGATAGTTATCGAAGTGTGGAATTATTCGCTTCACAAGATCTTTTACGGAACGGACTTCATATTTATACGTACGATCCCCTCGTGAAAATCTAATTGCTCCACATTCAAAAAACGAATGTATCTCTTTTAAGAGAGGTAAATCTCTTTGATTTAACGTGATGGAAAAAGATGGTCTTGTTTCAATACCAATTTTTAACTTTTTTCTGAAGTTAAATGATATCGAAAAACACCCTTCTCCTTCTGTTAAACCACTTACATACCATGGCTCTAAATGTAAATACATAAATAAATTCTCCATAGTCACTTACTTCTTGAGTATAAACCCAAGGGCAAGAAGTCAGCGTATTGCACACAAATGCGTGCCTCACCTTTCGGATCAGTCGTTACGGGGTCATTTAAGACTTCCCTCGGGATTGCCCTTTGCTAAAAAGCAGGAGGGTTCCCCCGATATGAGCTGACTTTATCACTAAACTTTACAGTTTAGCGGGGCAATTTTTTACCCGACAAGGAATTTCGCTACCTTAGGACCGTTTATTGACGTTATGTTAATCATGGGATAATGATTAACAGGTTTCTTTTGAAAACCCTCTATATCGCTATAGAGATCGGACTCTATCATCACACTTAGAATGGATTTTTTCTAAGTACGCTCGGCGTATTAGTCTCTGAGGATTCTAATCAAAAAGATTAGTCTTTCCTGCTGATTGTCCGCACCTCGCAGATTTTTACTACCTCAATTTTAGTTGAGATGAGTACTGGAGGATACTCGGAGTTTCCAGCATATAGCCAAGTTTATTTACGTAACTACAACGGTTAATTTATAGTTACGGCCGCCGTTTACCGGGGCTTCGATCAAGAGCTTCGCCCGAGGGCTAACCCCATCACTTAACCTTCCGGCACCGGGCAGGCGTCACACCCTATACGTCCTCTTACGAGTTTGCAGAGTGCTGTGTTTTTAGTAAACAGTCGCAGCCACCTGGTATCTGCAACCCTTTTCAGCTCCAGTCGCAAGGACCTTCACTTACCAAGGGCGCACCTTCTCCCGAAGTTACGGTGCCATTTTGCCTAGTTCCTTCACCCAAGTTCTCTCAAGCGCCTTGGTATTCTCTACCTGTCCACCTGTGTCGGTTTATAGTACGGTTTTACAATACCTGAAGCTTAGGGACTTTTCCTGGAAGCGTGGCATCAATCACTTTGCACGAACAAGTTCGTACTTCGTCATCATGTCTCGGAATTGAGTTCCCGGATTTGCCAAAGAACCCTTCCTACACACTTAAACCACCACAACCATCGGGTGGCTGACCTAGCCTTCTCCGTCCTCCCATCGCAGTATTATAAAGTACGGGAATATTAACCCGTTTCCCATCGACTACGCATTTCTGCCTCGCCTTAGGGGCCGACTCACCCTGCGTCGATTAACGTTGCGCAGGAAACCTTAGACTTTCGGCGTGTGGGTTTTTCACCCACATTATCGTTACTTATGTCAGCATTCGCACTTCTGATACCTCCAGCAAACCTCTCGATTCACCTTCACAGGCTTACAGAACGCTCCTCTACCCATCAGAAGACAGATGGCAGAAGACTGAGGACAGAAAGATAAAAATTAACTCCAGCTTTTGTGCAAACCCTTTAGCATTTTCGCAATATCCTGATAGTTATTGCGGAAGTCTACCCAGGTTTTTTCATTCAAATAACCTAAATCAAAACAATATCGTAACCACACACGCATCTCATCTGCCGAACCCATTGCAATTAAAATAAATCGCTTAAATTCAGCCGTAGAAACACTCTGCTTTCCAAACCCTTCAGCAATATTCGCGCAAATTGATTTACTTGCTTGACGGATTTGGCTTGCCAATCCATATTGCTCTTCTTTAGGCATACTTAAAGTTAGTTTATGAAGCTTTAAAGAAAGCTTATACGCTTTCTGAAAAACCACTAAATCTTCAAAGCTAGATATTTCTTTTTTCATATTTCTGTCATCTGTCATCTGTCATCTGTCTTCTGATGCCGCAGCTTCGGTACACAGTTTGAGCCCCGTTAAATCTTCCGCGCAGGACGACTCGACCAGTGAGCTATTACGCTTTCTTTAAAGGATGGCTGCTTCTAAGCCAACCTCCTGGCTGTCTGAGCCTTCCCACATCGTTTTCCACTTAACTGTGATTTTGGGACCTTAGCTGGCGATCTGGGCTGTTTCCCTTTCCACCACGGACCTTATCACCCGCAGTGTGTCTCCCGTGCTAAAACTTCTTGGTATTCGGAGTTTGCCTCGGTTTGGTAGGCCGGGATGGCCCCCTAGCCGAAACAGTGCTCTACCCCCAAGAGTCATACACGAGGCGCTACCTAAATAGCTTTCGAGGAGAACCAGCTATCTCCGAGCTTGATTAGCCTTTCACTCCTATCCACAGCTCATCCCCTAATTTTTCAACATTAGTGGGTTCGGGCCTCCAGTCAGTGTTACCTGACCTTCACCCTGGCCATAGATAGATCGCTCGGTTTCGGGTCTACTCGTTGCAACTAAACGCCCATTTCGGACTCGGTTTCCCTACGCCTCCCCTAGACGGTTAAGCTCGCTACAACAAGTAAGTCGCTGACCCATTATACAAAAGGTACGCAGTCACATTTCCGAAGAAATGCTCCTACTGCTTGTACGCATACGGTTTCAGGTTCTATTTCACTCCCCTCGCCGGGGTTCTTTTCACCTTTCCCTCACGGTACTGGTTCGCTATCGGTCAGTAAGGAGTATTTAGCCTTGGAGGATGGTCCCCCCATGTTCAGTCAAGATACCACGTGTCCCGACCTACTCATCGTTACCCACATTATTTACTCTTTCGCGTACGGGGCTATCACCCGCTATGGCTGAACTTTCCAGAACATTCTGCTAGAACAAATAATGATTTAGTAACTGGGCTGTTCCGCTTTCGCTCGCCGCTACTGACGGAATCTCGGTTGATTTCTTTTCCTCTGGGTACTTAGATGTTTCAGTTCCCCAGGTTCGCCTCGTATACCTATGAATTCAGTATACGATAACCTCGAAAGGTTGGGTTTCCCCATTCGGAAATCTCCGGATCATCGCTTGTTTGCCAGCTCCCCGAAGCTTATCGCAGGCTACTACGTCCTTCATCGCCTCTTACTGCCAAGGCATCCACCATATGCGCTTATTCACTTGACCATGCAACCCTAAATGATTCCAGGGTTGCTATGTCAATAACGACATAGAATACCTAAATGGCGCCTTTACTTTACATTTCACCAAATTGTTAAAGAGCAGCGTGCAAGTTTCACGCATCAACAAACCTGTGTCAAGGAATTAACACAGGTTTGTTGATGCCAGAAATCAAGTTTTGGAAGCGGTTAATTTTAAAGTTTGGTGGAGCCAGGCGGAGTCGAACCGCCGACCCTCTGCTTGCAAGGCAGATGCTCTCCCAACTGAGCTATGGCCCCGAGATGGTGGGTCTGGGAAGATTTGAACTTCCGACCTCACCCTTATCAGGGGTGTGCTCTAACCAACTGAGCTACAGACCCGAGTTCATGGATAATTGAATCGGATCTGAATACTCAGATCCTGGATCCTTTAAAAATTAAGAAAGCAGTTTGTGTGGATACCGGTACAAGTATTGGATCACTAAAAGTAAGGAGGTGATCCAGCCGCAGGTTCCCCTACGGCTACCTTGTTACGACTTCACCCCAGTCATGGATCATACCGTGGTGAGCGGCCTCCCGAAGGTTAGCCTACCCGCTTCTGGTACAATTCACTCCCATGGTGTGACGGGCGGTGTGTACAAGGCCCGAGAACGTATTCACCGCGACATGCTGATTCGCGATTACTAGCGATTCCAACTTCATGGAGTCGAGTTGCAGACTCCAATCCGGACTACGAGCAGTTTTCTGGGATTAGCTCCACCTCGCGGCTTGGCAACCCTTTGTACTGCCCATTGTAGCACGTGTGTAGCCCTACCCGTAAGGGCCATGATGACTTGACATCATCCCCACCTTCCTCCGGTTTATCACCGGCAGTCTCCTTAGAGTTCCCGACTTGACTCGCTGGCAACTAAGGACGAGGGTTGCGCTCGTTACGGGACTTAACCCAACATCTCACGACACGAGCTGACGACAGCCATGCAGCACCTGTCACTCGGTTCCCGAAGGCACCAAATCATCTCTGACAAGTTCCGAGGATGTCAAGGGTAGGTAAGGTTTTTCGCGTTGCATCGAATTAAACCACATGCTCCACCGCTTGTGCGGGCCCCCGTCAATTTCTTTGAGTTTTAACCTTGCGGCCGTACTCCCCAGGCGGAGAACTTAACGCGTTAGCTTCGCTACTAAGAAGTGAACTTCCCAACAGCTAGTTCTCATCGTTGACGGCGTGGACTACCAGGGTCTCTAATCCTGTTTGCTCCCCACGCTTTCGCGCCTCAGTGTCAGTATTGGTCCAGGAAGTCGCCTTCGCCACTGGTGTTCTTTCCGATATCTACGCATTTCACCGCTACACCGGAAATTCCACTTCCCTCTACCATACTCAAGATACCCAGTATCGGGTGCAATTCCCAGGTTAAGCCCAGGGCTTTCACATCCGACTTAAATATCCACCTACGCGCGCTTTACGCCCAGTGATTCCGATTAACGCTTGCACTCTCTGTATTACCGCGGCTGCTGGCACAGAGTTAGCCAGTGCTTCTTCTGTGGGTAACGTCAACGCCCAAGGATATTACCCTTGAGAATTTCTTCCCCACCGAAAGTGCTTTACAACCCGAAGGCCTTCTTCACACACGCGGCATTGCTGGATCAGGGTTTCCCCCATTGTCCAATATTCCCCACTGCTGCCTCCCGTAGGAGTCTGGGCCGTGTCTCAGTCCCAGTGTGGCTGATCGTCCTCTCAGACCAGCTACGGATCGTCGCCTTGGTAGGCCATTACCCCACCAACAAGCTAATCCGACGTAGGCTCATCTTATAGCACGAGGTCCGAAGATCCCCCGCTTTGCTCCAAAGAGATTATGCGGTATTAGCCCGAGTTTCCCCAGGTTATCCCCCACTACAAGGTAGATTCCTACGCATTACTCACCCGTCCGCCACTCGCCGCCAGGGAGCAAGCTCCCCGCGCTGCCGTTCGACTTGCATGTGTTAAGCATGCCGCTAGCGTTCAATCTGAGCCAGAATCAAACTCTTCAATTAAATATAACGTTATGCCTTTATAAAAAAGGCACAAAAAAGGCTCGACACAAAACACTGCAGTTAGCAGGCTGTGTGTCGAAAATCTTGGTGATTCAACGACTTGCACAGTACCCACACAAACTGCTTCCGTTTGCTGCTAAATTTTTAAAGAGCAATTCCATTAAGGAAATGGATGGCTATTTTACGCGTCCCGTAAGCAATGTCAACAAGTATCGCGTGCTTTTCCTTAACCCCGCTTGGGAGCAAGAACTCCATAGCTGGGTTGGAAATAGTACCCTAGTGTACGCTGGATGACAATAGATTCCTTGGGAAACGTTCTCAAATTCAATTATAGCATACTAGCCCTATTTTTCATTAAAAAATCAATCACTTAGCATTATTTTTGATCAGATATTGCTCACATTACAAGTGGGCGATCGCCAGCAGATTAGTTTGGCCAAATGTTAGACAATTGCTTCATGGCGTTACAGATTTCAATGACGGAGGTAAAGAGATGAAGTATAGAATCAAAAAAATGGGTCTGCTTTTCATGAGCTTGGTATTGATGACAACATACCTTTTGGCGATGACTCCTCATGCAACCTCATGGGAGAATTCTACCACCACTCAATGGAGCGCTAGCACCGAAAGCGCCTTCTAATGAAGTTAACCACCCGGGCAGCAGGTCCGGGTTGTGTTAAATGACCTTCACTTTCGCAAACCGCCGCTTTCCCACTTGAAAAAGATGGCTTTCACCTCGAGGGATAGCTAATTTAATATCTTCAACACGTTCACCATCGATGCGCACAGCTCCCTGTGCAATCATTCGTAAGCCTTCCGAGGTGGTATTCACCAATCCAGCGCGTTGCAAAATGTAGCCTATCGTTAAATGGGTATTTTCAGCCGTTAATTCAATTTCATCAAGATCGGTCGGTAATTCATGACGTTTAAACCGGTCAATAAAATGTTGATGCGCTTTTGTTGCGGCTTCTTTACTGTGAAAGCGCGTCACTAATTCCTCGGCTAATAGGATTTTTATATCACGCGGATTTCTTCCTTCCGACACTTCTTCACGCCATCGGTTAATTTCTCGCATCGGTCGAAAACTCAATAATTCATAATAACGCCACATCAATTCATCCGATATTGACATCACTTTCCCAAACATTTCCTCGGGTGGTTCGGTGATGCCGATGTAGTTATTTAATGATTTCGACATTTTTTGAATCCCATCTAGCCCTTCCAATAAAGGCACGGTTAATACGCATTGCGGTCTTTGCCCAAAGTGTTTTTGCAATTCACGCCCGACTAATAAATTAAATTTTTGATCCGTGCCACCTAATTCAACATCCGCCTTCAACGCCACCGAATCGTAGCCTTGTAATAAGGGGTACAAAAATTCATGAATGGCAATCGGTTGCTGCGACAGATAACGTTTATTAAAATCATCGCGTTCCAACATGCGCGCCACCGTATAAGTGGCAGCTAACCGCACTAAATCATCGGCTTTTAATTTATTTATCCAGGTAGAGTTAGAAGTAACTTGCGTTTTATCAGGATCTAAAATCCGAAAGGCTTGCGTTTCATAAGTTTTGGTATTCTCCATCACGATTTCACGCGTGAGTGGTTGGCGCGTGATATTTTTTCCTGTCGGGTCACCGATCATCGCAGTGAAATCACCGATTAAAAAAATCACCTCGTGCCCTAACGTTTGAAATTGGCGCAATTTATTCAGTACCACCGTATGGCCCAAATGAATATCGGGAGCGGTTGGATCAAATCCTAATTTAATTCGAAGCGGCTTTTCTTCCGCCAATCGGGAAAGCAATTCATCCTCATGAATAATTTCAACAGCCCCTCTTTTAATTTCTTCGAAAGCTTCTTGTGACGAAATCATTACGTTAAATTCCTAATCATAATTTGGAGTATTTTATTCCGTGCTTTTATATTACGTGGTATGATTCAGAATTGGAACTGGCAACCCCGGACAAAACAAAGGGAACCTCAATGAAAGGTTGGAAATCAACAATCGTAATTTTTACTGTCATCCCCCTACTTTTCGTCGCACTCGCAAGTTTACTTTACGCTCATGCCTCCCCGAACACGAAACAACTAACGCTCAATGAACCTCATTCAATCACTATTGTAAAAAATATAGACAACTCTAATTCGGATTGGAAAAAAATAATTATTAAAAAGGGGGATACTTTAGCGGCTATTTTTAATCGTCTAAAGATTAACCAAAAAGATTTAGTTCAACTGGCAAAAAAATATAAATCGTTGACCGCTCTTCATCCCAATCAAACACTCTATTTTCAAATCAAACCGCCCCACCAATTGGCCGCGCTCAAATATCCCCTCTCATCCGCCAAGACTTTGATCATTAAACGCGAGAACAATCGCTTCATCAGCCAAATAGACCAAAAACCGATTACCACCGCATTGGGTTACAAATCCGTAACCATACATCATTCTCTGAATCAAGATGCCAGAAACGCCGGTTTGACCTATCGGATGCAAAAAGAACTTCAATCGATTTTTGGCGGGCAGATTAATTTTTCACGCGATATTCACCGCGGGGATCGTTTTGAATTTTTGTATCAAGTTGAATACGTCAACGGGAAAAAGTATCGCGACGGCGATATCATCGCCGCGGAATTCAGCCATCGGGGCAAAACCTATCAAGCTGTTCGCTACACTTATCCGATCGCGCATACGGCCTATTACACGCCGGACGGTCGTGGGATTGAAGCGCGCTTCTTACATGCGCCATTGCATTACACTCGCATCAGCAGTCGTTTTACCTATCATCGTTTAGACCCTATTTTACATAAAATACGCCCTCACTTGGGAGTCGATTTTGCCGCACGTTTCGGAACGCCCGTTAAGTCCATCGGCGAAGGGCGTGTCGTTTTTATCGGACGAGATGGCGGCTATGGAAGGACCGTTAAAATTAGTTATGGGCATCATTATCTGGCGCTGTATGGGCATCTGTCGCGTTTTGCGAAAATTAAACGCCACCAGTGGGTGCACAAAGGGCAAATCATCGGATACGTGGGTAAATCCGGCTGGGCAACCGGTCCTCACCTTCATTTTGGATTTTTCATCGATGGTAAAGCCAAAGATTGGTTAGCCATGAAACTGCCTACCGACCAATCCATTCCCCGCAGTTATGAAACCCGTTTTCACAAAGAAGCTAGACAGTTGTTAGCTCAATTGCATCTCCATCAAGACACTGAATTAGCGGCGAATAACATGAAAATGAAACATCCGAGTTAACCGGTGCCAAAAGAACGGTATATCGGTCTTATTTCCGGCACGAGCATGGATGCGCTTGATACCGCTCTCGTTCAATTCGATCCATTGAAAATCATTGCAACGCATGGGGAACCTATCCCGACGGAATTGAAAAAAAATCTTGTGGCTTTATCCACCGGCACTGATAATTCCATCCCCAGCATGGGAGAAACCGACGTTGCCTTGGGACGGCTTTTTGGCGAAGCTGTCTTAACGCTGTTAGAAAAAGCGAAGGTTTCCTCGGATTCCATTCAGGCCATTGGCAGTCACGGGCAGACAATTCGACACATGCCCAACGGGAAACATCCTTTTACTCTCCAAATCGGCGACCCTAACACCATTGCCGCCCTCACCGGCATTACGACAGTGGCCGATTTTCGACGTCGCGATATGGCTTTAGGGGGGCAAGGAGCGCCGTTAGCGCCTGCTTTTCATGAATTTCTTTTACGCGATCAAAGCGAAAACCGGTTGATTTTGAATATTGGCGGTATTGCCAATCTCACCTTTCTTCCGCGCGACCCTGAAAAATCTACCATTGGTTTTGACACGGGGCCAGGAAACACTTTGTTGGACGCCTGGTGCTTAATGAATTTAAATAAAGATTACGATGATCAAGGACAGTGGGCCGCGAGTGGACGTGTGCAAGAAAAATTAGTAGCGCAATTGTTGGCAGAACCTTATTTTCAAACCCCGCCCCCCAAAAGCACCGGTCGCGAATATTTTAACCTTAATTGGCTTAAAAAAAATTTGAATGGCGAAAAATTTGATCCCGTCGATATTCAGGCAACGCTCGTTGAATTAACGGCAAGAAGCGTTGCCAATTGCTGTCGAAATTTTTCTATGGATTCGGGAAGTCTGTGGTTATGCGGCGGCGGGGCCCGCAATCATCATTTGGTTAATCGTTTAAAAGTATTGTGCAAACCACTGCGTGTTACCACAACAGAAGAAATTGGGATTCATCCCGATTGGCTTGAAGCCGTTTGTTTCGCTTGGCTTGCCAAACAAACCTTAGAAAAAAAACCCGGCAATTTACCTAGCGTCACTGGCGCTAAAAAATCCGCTATTTTAGGCGCGATTTATTGGGGTGAAAAATTTAATTATTAAAATTTAGAGTCTGTTTACGATTCGCTCTATCCGTTATAATAGCATCATGATCACGCTCGACCGCATTACGAAATTCTACCGCTCGGTCAAATCCCCCGCTGTCGATTCGGTTTCCTTTGAAGTCAAAGATGGTGAAACCCTTGTCTTGCTGGGTTCTTCAGGAAGCGGTAAGACCACTCTCATGAAAATGATCAATCGACTTATCGAACCCACCTCGGGAACAATTAAAATTGAAGGAAAAGATGTTAGGGAATACAACCTGAGCGAACTGCGTCGCTCCATCGGCTATGTGTTTCAGCAAATCGGATTATTCCCTCATATGACAATTGAAAAAAATATCACTATCTTGTTAAAACTGCTGCATTATCCGAAAGCTAAGCGCATCCAACGTGCTGCTGAATTGCTCGAAATGGTGCATTTAGATCCTCAAAAGTTTGCACAGCGTTATTCCGATGAACTCTCGGGTGGCCAACAACAGCGTGTCGGTGTGGCTCGCGCTTTGGCAGCCGATCCCAAATATTTATTAATGGATGAACCCTTCGGCGCGTTAGACGCAATGACACGTTCTGCTTTACAAGAGGAAATGATTCATCTTAACCAAAAGTTAGGTAAAACAATCGTTTTTGTCACTCACGATATCTTTGAAGCTTTCCGTATCGCCGATCGCATCGCGGTGATGCACAAAGGCAAGCTTGAACAAATAGGTACAAAAAATGAATTACTCAATAATCCCGCTACCGAATTCGTAGAACAATTAGTTAAACAGCCTGCGCAGCAAATTGAAGATTTGGAAAAAAATCGATGAGCACCCCCACAGGAATGTTTTTGATAAATAACGCCTCCTTACTCGGAGTAAAATTATTAGAACATCTTTATCTTTCCTTATCAGCCACCCTTTTAGCCATTATTATCGGAATTCCATTGGGCACTGTAATTTTAAACCGACCTGCCCTGAAAAACACGGTTTTAAGCGTTACAAGCATTTTCCAAACTATTCCTAGCCTTGCTTTACTCGCCTTTTTAATTCCCTTTATTGGCATCGGATTCAAACCCACCATTGTCACTTTAACGCTTTATGCGTTATTACCCATTATTCGTAACACCTTTATGGGATTGACTGGTGTTCCTCCTGAAAGCGTCGAGGCAGCACGAGCAATGGGATTCACTCGCTGGCAACGCTTGCGTTTAGTTGAACTACCCCTGGCCTTACCCATTATTGTCGCCGGCATCCGAACAGCAACGGCCATGACCATTGGCATTACCACAATCGCTGCATTTATTGGCGCGGGTGGTTTAGGCGATTTTATCACTCAAGGCCTGTCTTTAAACGATCCGCGATTAATTTTACTCGGAGCAATCCCGACCGCTCTATTGGCTATCGCTTTAAATTTCATTATCGCTTATATTGAAAGTGCGTTGTCGCACCGCCAACGGCAGTTAATGAAATATAAAAAAATTAAATTAACGTTTATTTTTATTCTCTTATTTGCTTCTCTTTACTTAATGATTGATACAATCATCCCAACTGCTTTTAAATCGAAAAAAAATACGATCGTTATTGCCACTAAAAATTTTTCTGAACAATATATCCTTGGCGATATCATGGCCGACATGATTGAAACCCGAACTCACTTAACTGTGAGAAAGAAATTTAATCTCGGATCAACCGCCATCATTCAAAATGCTTTATTAAACGGGGAAATTGATCTCTATCCTGAATACACCGGAACGGCTTACTTAACCGTTTTACATCATGCTAACCTTGTTAGCGCTCCTCAGATCTTTAAAATAGTTAAAAAGGAATACCAGCAGCAATTCAATTTAATTTGGTTAAATCCGTTTGGTTTTAATAACTCACAAACTTTAGCGGTTAGGGCCGATTTTGCAAAACAGCATCGTCTTAAAACCCTGAGCGATCTCGCTGTCATTTCACCCCGACTCACTATTGCTGCGCCGGCAGAATTTCTAAAACGCCCCGACGCGCTCCCGGGCCTTAAAAGGGTTTATGGGTTTCGTTTTAAACGCGTTATTCAAATGCAACCGGATTTAATTTATCAAGCCATTAGAAATAAAGATGTTAACGTCATCGAAGTATTTACAACTGACGGGCGAATCCCGGCTTATCATTTAGTTCCCTTGGAAGATGACAAACACCTATATCCACCCTACTACGCGGCTCCCGTTATTCGCGAAGCTTTTTTAAAAGCTCATCCTGAAGTCGAAAAAGCATTAGCGCCGTTGGCCGGATTGATCGATGAAAAAACCATGCAACACTTGAATGCCTTAGTGGATATTAAGCATGAATCGCCAGAAAAAGTGGCGCATGATTTTCTGGTAGAAAAAGGTTTAATTAAACTGTCTCCTCAGGCGGGAGAGAAATAGGAAGAGAATCAAAAGCAATTTGCATTGTAAGAAGAAAGCGCCTGAGCCACACCATCGAGATGATAAACCATAATCGCTTTCCCAATATTCGGATCGGGATCATCAAATACCACTCTAAAAGCACGAGAATTCAAAAATACCGAACGAGGATTCTGACTAAAGCGCATCACTAAGAACGGGTATTTATGGTTATCCACCTGCGAACCGTAAAGCGGATAAGGCTGCCCTGCAATGTACAGCCGACTTTTAGATCGGTAAGAAACTTCATTTTTTGTTTCCTTATCAAGCAAAGCCATATAAATAATACTGAGCGCTTCTTTGATGCTGGCGGTGGAAGGAAAAACGATTAATGTGGTGTCGTATTTTGGATTCCATAAAATGGCACTCGCCAAATCACCGTTTGTGTCTGTTCCCGGAATTAACAAAAAACACTCTTTATTATTTCGGTACAGTCCAATCTTATCCAAACCATACGTTCCTAAAAAAGACAATGCGCTAATAGCATCTGGATAAATAATCGGAGAATTATCGAAATTATTTTTTTCAGCACGTATGTTTTTCACCGGCATCTGTGCTAGAGCGTGCGTAATCCATTCAGTAGGAATGGCAAATCCGAAATTGCCTCCCATTTTAGTGGTAATACCGATTAAATTTCCCTGAGCATCGAATAAGCCTCCCCCGCTCGAACCAAAATAAATAGCAGCATCTGTTTGTAACCACGCTCCATCTTTTACCGGGTGTTTATTTGAAATAATCCCTTTCGACAAAGATTTCTCAGTGCCTTGTGGGTTCCCAACCGCGTAAACTTCTTCTCCAATATTAACTTCGGAAGAAGGACGCATTTTAACAGCCGCAAAATTGGCACTGGGAATTTTTAATAAACAAAGATCTTGTTTTTCATTTTTGAAAAAAATAGTTGCGGGCTGCAAATTAGGTAAATTAGGCAATTTCACAACGAGATCACCAATTAAAGCAATATGGCAATTAGTAACTAAAGTCGTTTTACTGGTTGCAATCGCGCTCCCTCGCGCTCTAACTACCCCGGATTGAGGATCGACACTGTAGAGCGTATAGACGGAATCTTTTACTTTTTGATAGACTTCCTGCGCGGTTAAACCAACGCTAATCAGCGGGAATGTTATAGAAGCAATAAATAAGAAACTAGCCGTTTTCCTTGGCCAATGACTCCATTTCATAATTACCGAAACTCCTCCACATTACTATAGCACATAAAAACTGATGCACTTTAACTCTAATTAATTAATCCCATTCAATATTTTCTAAATGTAATCGCAAATGGCCCGCAGTATTAAACTGTTCACGAATGAGGTTATGTTTTCGGCCTAAAACGAATTGCTTTATGTGAGGGTTACAGTAGCGATAGCCCGTCGCCCCGCCAATCATTTCATAAAAAATATTAATAAGATCGTAAACATCTTGTTGAATTTTATCCTTAGTAGGAGATCCCAAGTGCAATAAATCAATCAAATGCACTTCAAATCCTAATCCTTTTTTCTTTACCATGATATTCTCAGAATGGATGTCACCATGGTATTCCCCTTGAAAATGAATTTGTTCTACGCCTTGAGTTAGGGCGTACAACAGGTGTAATGCCTCAAAGGGCAAGAGACGCTTTCCTTTTTGACGAGCGATGTAACTGGAAAGCACTTCTCCGTCGACGAAGTCAGAGACCAGAAAATCAATTTTCTTTTTTTTGAGATAAATGATGTCGTGAAAATGATATTGAATAACAATGGGGCATTTACGTAATTTATATAATTTTTTTGCGTAGTGGATATGGGGATTCTCACCATTGGCCTTTCGATGATAAAAGAGTTTCGCCGCTCGAATAATACCGGTTTTTCGCTCCTCCACCTTGTAGACCTCGCCTTCCCACCCTGAACCCAAATACTCCAGCACCCGATAGTTCCGCCCTAATACCTTGCCCTTCTTCAAATCATAAAAGTCAGCCACACTAAGCCTCATATAAGCCATTAACATTAAGCCGAATAAGATAGCCCCTCAGCAGCTAAAAGGAAAGCGGTGGATACACTTGTTTAATTTTTGTCCAAATTTTGGTATGATAGATCTTTAGCCAGAAATGTAACTCCGACTGAGTCCCACCGAGGGTAAATCGATGATAAAACGACTGATTGCCTTGTCAATAACCTTGTTCCTCCCACTCCTTGGGGTAGCCAATACGGACAATGCCTTGCAAAGGTTAGTGGTAACGGTTGAAAATACGACCAATAAAACATTGACTTACCGAAACATTTACGAGCCTGCGGGAACTATTAAAAAAATAGAAGTTGAGCACACTGTCTTGTTACCTGGTCAGCGCTCCAGAATCCTTATTTTTAGTGACGGCACCGCACCGGCTTAATTGCATCCGTTAATTTTACCGATAACGATGCAAACGAACTCCTTTTTGAATTCAATGACCCCGCACAATACTATCAAGGGGGATACACAGATTTCAAAACTACGGCTCAACACTTAGCGACGAGTACAACACAGGTTCACAACCCTGCCAAACCCTCCGCAAAGCTTTTGCTGTGGACAGAAATCAATTATCAGGTCAGTAATGCTTAAAAGCTGTTGGAGCGCACACGATCGCTATCTCTTAGCAAGAGCCTAGATTGCCCGAATTAATTGCAAATTTCAGTGGGGGACTATATTTGCAATGTTAATAGCGGAAAGGAATCCCTATGCTAAAAAAGATACATGCTTATATTGTTGATGAATTAATGTTTTTGCCCATCCTGATTGTCAATTGGAGCCTGTGGATCGTCAGCGGCTTTCACAAGGTAAGCCGGATCATTACAAAACAAATTTGGGTCGCTCCAAATGGGTGGATTCCTTGGTTGCATACGCATTTTTGCGGTACGTTTTTAGATCCTTTCGTAGTACCCCTTTTCTTTATACTCACTTTCTTGCAAATATTGGCAGGACTTTTATTAACGGCTGCCCTATTCAAGCTTGAGTTTTTAGACTACCGGAAAAAAGATTTTTTCAAAGCCGGGTTGTTTGTGGGCGCCTTTACGATTGCCGTAATGTCATTTGGACAAAACATAGCGAATGCGGATGAAGATATATTTCAGCTATCCTCCTATCTGACAACGACGCTGGTTTCTTATTTATTTTGCTCTATCCCAAGCTGATTCGTCCTAAAAAGTGAGAAGGCGGAGTTGGAAACACCGATGGACTTTGTTAATCCTTGCTCGACGAAATTTTCCATACCTTTCCAAGTGGTAGCACGTAGGGGCTGAGCTTGCGAAGCCCAACAAAAAATGCAATATCGTAAAGTCTTACTCAAGCGTTCATTGTTACGTGGCTAAAGGTATTTTACTGCCAACTGAGCTGCTGAACTTGATAAGAAGGTGATTGTTTTGGAAAATAAAATTTTACACTGTTGGGCTTCGCAAGCTCAGCCCAACCTACGCGCTAAATCTGAAAGTCAGGAAATCAATTACCCTAGGCTTTTCATAAATACGGGTAGTCTATACTTAAAACAAAATGGTAAAGTTGCACCAGAGTCCTATTCGGATTTAAGTAAAAAATTCAATGTGTGATGGACTAAGAAATTTATTTGAACTTTTGTTAAATGTTTCGCATCATATTCAAAAGTTAACCTTAATTTATCTTCAAAAAGATGATTTATTGCCTGATAAGTAAAATAATTTGGGTTATTAGAATAATTATAAGGTCCGATACCGAATGAAAATTTTAAAAATTCAGCTGACTTCGGCAATATTATTTTTCTGGAAGAAATGCTAATCGTAGGGAAATTTAATTTTTTCAGTTCTTTATAAGCAGTTAGATCTTTAGCTTTTTCGATGTCTGAAATAGAAGATTTTAACTTTTCAAAAGGAGTGTTTTTAGAAATGTTTTCTTCAATATCTCTATTGAGATATTTGGCAATTTCCCAAAAATTAATGGATTTTGATACCACCAATAGCGTGTTTATCTCTGAATGATAATCTCCTAAAGAGTCTTCTAATTTAGTTTTTAATAAAGAACGTAAATTAAAAGCTGTGCGAAAATTAATAGTCATTTGTGGTTGACCATAATAAACAATTAAAGCCGAAGCCATTGCTGTTAAAACCGCATTATGTATACTGACTTGATATTTTTTACAGCGCTCTACCAAAGTTAATGTATCTGTAGCATTTACTTCGATATGAATAAATTCCATGCCGGTAAATTTTTTGACTGGGGGTCCACTTAAGACCCTTTTAATATTTTCATCGAGAGCCCGATTTTCATCGGGCGATAGATTTAACACATCTGGACGGTTAAGTGTGTTTTTGAAGTGTTAGCAACATTTGGCGACGTCATTATTTTTATAAAATCAGAAATAAAATAAACAAAAGACATACCATCGACAATGATATGATCGATTGAAAATATCAGAACGCATAAATTATTGTATGTTGCTTTTGTTAAGCGTAACATTAATTCTTTTTGTGGGTCAAACGCTTTGCGGAATTCCTCGTACATAAGATCATAAAGTTGTTTGTTGTTAATTATTTCCCCTTTATTTTGAAAAATTATTTCTTTTTCTGGATGTTCTTTTAATTGTATACCATCATTCAATTCAATTGTAGAGTTAAATATTTTATGCTTTTCTTTAAATAATTTTAAACTTTGGATTAGTTTATCATCCGGTATTTCAATGCAAAAACCCAATACTAAAACACTATTGTGTTCAATTAAATAATGCCGGAGAAAGTCAATTTTTTCTACACAATTTAATTCATTTTCTTTCAGTAGGCGGAACATTATTTTTTGTTTCTCTCCATTATATGCAATTGGGTGTCTAATAAATCTGCTAATTCACCCAAATTTTTTTCTTCAGAAAAATAAGATAAAGGTAATTTAAGATCCAAAGTTTCCATAACAGAAATAATAATTTCCGCGCGATCCATTGAATTAGCGCCAAGCGTACGCAGACTATTTTGTGGTTGTAATTGTTCTTGTGTAATATCAGGTAATATTTTCTGTATAGTATCTGTTAGAGCAACCCATGCACGTTTTTTTGTATTCACAACTTTCTCCATTACTTTTCTTTAGGAAATTTTCCATAATTAACAAAATTTAGAATATTCTCTCTAACCCAAGGTGTTTGTGTTAGTCTTTCCATTTCAGCGATAGCTCTTGACTGTGTTTCAGCAGTGATTGGCCATAATTTTTTATAATAACTTTTTAATCCTTCAATCGTGCGTAAATCAATACGGCTAATGCGCAAGACATAGGAGTGAATTTTTTTAGCGGCTCATCACTTAATAAGTCAATTAATTGTAAACGATAGGCTTCTTTGGCATCGATGGTTTCGGTAGTAAAACCCAAACGATAAGCAGCTTGAAATCCGACACGTCGTATTAAATATGGTGTTACACAAACAGGTAATAAACCCCAAATGGCTTCTGACAAACTGAATTGGCTTTGAGAGGTCGCAACCACTAAATCACTGCTTGCAACTAAACCCATACCACCTGCAATGACCGCACCCTCAACACAACTAATTATTATGCGTGAAAACGTAACAAAGCGATGTAATAATTTTATATAAAGCGTATTATCCGATGGTTGACGCGATTTGGGCGGTTGTAGGTTCGTAAAATCCATACCGGTGCAAAACACCCCTATCTGTCCTTGTAAAATGGTTTGAGAGGCTGAATCTGCCAGAGAATCAACAGTATTTTTATCATTTATATGGTGCTTATTGTTATAAAAACGATTTAGATATATATCGTTTGAAACAAGCACTCCAAGCCACAGTCAATACTAATTATAATCTGCGCAGTAATTTTGATGAGCAAGCTGGAACTTTACAACAAATCATTCATGATCATGTACAAGCTGTTTTAGAAGAACATACAGTTGAAAAGCAAATTGAAAGTAAAGCCATTGTTCAAAAAACAATAACCCAGCCATTTGACTTAGCGAAAGATGCATTATTTCGATTTGCGTTAATAAATAGTAAATACAATCAAACGGTGACACTATTGGTTGTTTTCCATCACATCATCTTAGATGGCACTCAATATGGTAAACTGATGCAATGTATTAGTAATAATTACCACCATGCTCCAGACCTTAATATAACAGATAAAGATGAAATTAATCATCTTGAAGATTACATTGCTTGGGAAGAAGAGAAGATCAAAAATGCGGATGTACAATATTGGGTATCAAAATTAAAAAAATATCCATTAAATAACAATTTGCCTTATCAAACAATAGAAATAAAAAGAACGCAATTAAAACAAGTCTCAAAATTGTATGAACTTGATAATTCACTTTACAGCAAACTGTCTAGTTTTAGTAAAAAAAGTGGGCATTCCGTATTCAATATTATTAAAACAATTTGGGCAATGCTAATAAGCTTGTATTGTAATCAAGATAAGGTAGTCATTGCTTATCCATTTAATACACGTCCTAAGCAATTTAAAGATATTAAGGGATCATTCGTTAATACTTTATTTTTCCCTTTCGCCCAATACACCAACGGTTATTGACGAAATCGTTTTGACCTATTTATATCAGCCCTATGACTTTAACTCTGACTATTGTTCAGGGCCGCTGAAAGCAGAATTTATTACGATGTTTTCGCCACATTTAATACCTGATTATAAAACATACCGTTATCGGCGTCTCATTCAAATCCTGTATAACGTCATAAATGGAAGAATCGGAATAGACAAAGACACCTATAGTCGTACAAGTCATAAGTGTGGTTTAGTGTGGCGTATGGAGGAGGCAGTCACTTTGCTATTTATAGCCGGAGTGACAATAGGCCCATTTACCTCTTTTTTCTGTGCTGCCATTTTAGGGTATATAGCAACAATTTTTGTCGACCGTCTTACCTATTCTAGGCTAGACTATGTCATCACACATTATTCTTTTCGCTATCCCTTTTTAAGAGAGGATATTAATAGAGTTATTCCTGATCTGGCAGGTAATGAGGATATCGCAATATTCAAAAAAAATTTTTACCAATTGCCCATTAACAAGGTAATCGATCGATTAGAACAAAAGTTTTTCGAAATTACCCGTGAGCGGAAAATACACGAAGATCGTGATGAAAAGTTCGTAAGGTTGGGCTTCGCAAGTGTATAGCCCGTAGGTTGGGCTGAGTTTGCGAAGCCCAACAAAAAATGCAATATCGCAGAGGCTTACTCAAGCGTTCATTGTTACGTGGCTAAAGGTATTTTACCTGCCAACTGGGCTGCTGAACTTGATAAGGGTGATTGTTTGGGAAAATAAAATTTTATACCGTTAGGCTTCGCAAGCTCAGCCCAACCTACGGGCTACATAGCTTCTACATCAAATTTCGACTACTTAGGATTAACGATAACTGTTTGATTTTAAATGTCGGTGCGCAGACTCGAACTGCGGACCTACTGATTACGAAACCGGACTTTTACTTACAACTTACTTAAAATCAATACCTTGCGATGCGATTTTGGCAGAAAAACTGCCTAGTTCTGCCTATCCAGGCAATAAATCAGCCTAACTATGTTACAAATTCCCTACATCGACTAAAATCTTCACCTTCTTCTTCAATGCTTTGAGTGACGGGGTAAAATGACTATGGAACAATTTTCATCTTCTGAACTAAAAACCATTTTGCACTCAAAGCGCGCGAATCTGTATTACTTGGAACATTGTCAAGTCATGCAAAAAGATGGTCGCGTGCTGTATCTCACTGAAGCCAAAAAAAGCAATCTCTATTTCAATATTCCTATTGCTAATACGACCGTAATACTGTTAGGCACAGGCACCTCTATTACACAGGTTGCAATTCGAATGCTTGCGCAGGCAGGTGTTTTAGTTGGATTTTGTGGTGGCGGTGGAACACCGTTGTATATGGGGAATGATATTGAGTGGATGACACCGCAGAGTGAATATCGACCTACAGAATATTTGCAAGGCTGGATGAAATTTTGGTTTGACGATAAAAAAAGGTTGCGCGCGGCAAAAACATTACAACATGCTAGTATGGTATATTTAGAGGCTGTCTGGAAAAAAGACAGGGAGCTGAAAGTATCGGAATTTGATTTTCCAGATAGTGCTATCATGCGCGCAATTGAAGCATCGAAGGCTCAAATTGATCGTTCTTCGACAGTTTCTATATTACTCAACAATGAGGCGCAATTAACAAAGATATTGTATAAATTTGCTGCAACGCAAATAGTATCGATACTTTTACGCGAAATAGAGATTCAACCGACAAAGCCAACGGATTTTTAAATCATGGTAATTATTTGGCGTATGGATTAGCTGCAACAACCTTGTGGGTGTTAGGAATTCCGCATGGTTTCGCAGTGATGCATGGAAAAACTCGTCGGGGCGCCTTGGTTTTTGATGTTGCTGATTTGATTAAAGATGCAATTGTTTTGCCTTGGGCATTCATCTGCGCAAAAGAAAATGCAACTGAGCAAGAATTTCGTCAGCAATGCCTCCAATCTTTTGCAGAGCATAAATCATTAGATTTCATGTTTAATCAGGTGAAAAAAATTGCGTTGGATCACGATGAGGGCAGTGCACCATGATGGTAACCTTTATTTCCCAATGTGAAAAAAAAGCGCTTTCAAAAACAAGACGGGTGCTTGATGCGTTTGCAAATCGTATTGGTGATAACACTTGGCAAACAGTGATTACGCAAGAGCGCTTGGTTACCGTTAAAAAAATTTTGCGACAGACGGCGAGTAAAAATACCGCTGTTTCATGTCATTGGATAAGAAGCCGTTCAAGAAGTGATTTGGTTTGGGTTGTTGGGAATAGGCAGAAGTTCAATCGTGAGGGAGTAGTCCCTGTTAATAGAACTACACGAAATTTGATGTACGCTCATACTGAAAATGATTGGACGTATTTGCCTTTAATTAAAGCCCTAGTGGCTATTGCCGCACTTTTGCATGATTGGGGAAAAGCCAGTCAGCTTTTTCAAGAAAAGTTAAACCCTAAAAATAAAGTCGGATTTAAGGGTGACCCAATTCGACATGAATGGGTTTCGTGTCTATTGCTGGATGCACTGATTCAAATCCATCAAGACAACAGCGATCAGATGGATGATAGAGGTTGGATTGAAGCTTTAATCAGCGGCGATATTGATGAAGCCAAGATAAAAGCGCTTACAATAAAACAGAAGATTAAGCCGTTAGCTGATTTACCGCCGATAGCAAAGTTTGTGGCGTGGCTGATAGTTTCACACCATCGCTTGCCACTAAACAAAGATGCGGATATGCGGGCAGAATACTGCCCTGAAATTGATGATGTCTTGAATCGAATTACCCAACGATGGGGCTATGAAAATAATTACGATGAACTTGATTACCAACAACGTGTTGAGCAGTGTTTTAATTTCCCTAATGGATTGCTAAGCAATTCGAAATCTTGGATGAAACAAATCCAAAAATGGTCTCAACGATTGCTGACCTGTGAAGGCCAAGCATTGCAATCTCTAAGTGATGGTAGTTATCGCTCAGTGTTAAGCTATGCACGTTTGTGCTTAATGTTGGGTGATCATTATTATTCATCCCAGGGTGCCGATGAGAAATGGAAAAATATCTCGGGTCTATTTGCTAATACAGATTTTAAAACTAAAGCTCTAAAGCAAAAACTTGATGAACATCTAGTAGGTGTTTCAAAACATGGCTTAAATACAGCACATTTATTACCTGCATTTGAAAGTGAGCCGCCAATAGCACAAGATATTGTGGCGCTTAAAAAGCCGTGCCTTAAAGAGTTCCGCTGGCAAGACAAAGCGGTGGAAAAAATCAAACTTTGGCGAAAGGATAATACCAAAAAGCAGGGTTTTTTTGCCGTGAATATGGCGAGCACGGGTTGCGGCAAAACCTTTGCCAATGCCAAAGTGATGCAAGCCTTATCAGCTGATGGTAATAGTCTGCGCTTTATTCTAGCTTTAGGCTTGCGGACTTTAACCTTGTAAACAGGAGATGAGTATCGCAAACGTGTCGGCTTGGATGACACTGAACTGGCTGTACTGATCGGCTCGCGTGCGGTAATGGAACTGCATCAAAAAGCTAAATTAGAAGCCGATGAGCAGAGCTTTGAGGAAAGCGGTTCAGAATCACAAGAAGCGCTATTGGATGAAGAGGTTGATTATGATTCCGCCATTCCTGAAGAAGGGTTCGCCACTGTATTGCGTGAGCAGCGCGATAAAAGATTCCTCTATGCACCTGTGTTAGTCTGCACGATTGACCATTTGATGGCCGCAACCGAAACGAAGCGCGGCGGGCGTTATATTTTACCTACGTTACGGCTCATGTCTTCTGATGTGGTGATTGATGAAATTGACGATTTTTCAGGTAAAGATTTAGTTGCGATTGGTCGATTAGTTCATTTAGCGGGGATGTTAGGCCGGAAGGTAATGATCTCTTCGGCAACCATTCCCCCTGATTTAGCCGAAGGCTGTTTTAAAGCTTACCGAGACGGTTGGCAAATCTATTGCAATACCCGCAACGCTAGCCCAACGATTGGTTGTGCTTGGATAGATGAATTTAATACTGATGTGTCAAGTAATGTCGGTGTAGAAGTTCAAGATGCAATTCTCGCCTATCGAGAGCAACACGCGAAGTTTATAGAAAAGCGCGTTGCCAAATTATTAAAGCAAGGGGTTAAGCGCAAAGCCGATATTGCTTTATGCGATGGTATCTTTTCAGATTTCGCCGAGAATCATAACGATGAAGATGTTGTAGTCAACAAACAGCAAGCTTATTTTAAGTGCATTGTCGATAGTGCCATAGCCAAACATCAGCACCACCACACCGTCGATAATCAAAGTAAGTTGGCTGTATCTTTTGGCGTCGTGCGAATGGCTAATATCCAACCCTGCATTGCACTAGCGAACTATTTATTATCGGTTGAAATGCCGGCAGATACTCAAATTAGAAACATACCGTACCACAGCCAACAAATCTTGCTGATGCGTCATAAGCAAGAGCAGCACCTTGATGAAGTGTTAAAGCGTAAAGAAGATGAGGGAGAGCAACCCCAAGCATTTTCAAACCCTGTTATTCGTCAGCATCTTGATCACATTTACCAAGCTGAACCGCAGGTTAAAAATGTAATGTTTGTATTGGTGGCCACCCCTGTAGAAGAAGTTGGTCGAGACCACGACTTTGATTGGGCAGTAGTTGAGCCCTCGTCATATCGTTCTATTATCCAATTAGCTGAACGTGTACGCCGTCATCGTAAAACTGAGGTGCAATTCCCCAATATTAGCCTGCTGCAATACAACTGGAGGGGTGTTCGAGATAGCCATCGAGAAAAAGCCATTGTATTTAAATGGCCAGGGTTTGAAGACAGTAAACATAGGCTCGAAAGCCACGACCTAAAAAAATTGCTAGACGCTAATGCCATATTACAACGCGTGGATGCCATTCCCCGTATTCAAAAGCCTAAAGACTTACAACCCAAAAAGAAATTAGCTGATTTAGAACACTCTGTGATTAAAAGTTTATTGGCTAACTACCGGAGTGATAGCAATGGTCCAGCTAATCTACAAGGTTATTTACGAGAAGCATGGTTTTAACGGCGTACCCACAACAACTAGTGCCGTTTAGACAAGGTCAGTCGAATTTGAAAGTATTTCTAACGTTTGATGAGGATAAGCAGGTATATATGTTTTGTGAGAAGAATGAAAAAGGCTTTCCTGTACCACGTGAATTACCTCTCGGTATTAGTCGCGTTCAGCTAGATGATAATGCTAGTAAGCGCCTGTGGTTAAAGCGTAATTTTGAGAAAGAAATAGAAGCATTGTCAGAGAAGCAAGAAGTGAGTATGCGGAACGCGTCAATGCGTTATGGGGAATTAAGCTTTCCGTATTATGAGAAAAATAAATATGAATATAACGATCAGTTTGGGTTGGTAAGAGTTTAAAGAGGTGCTTATGTTAAATAGTTCAATTGATGAATTTTTTAAAAAAAGGAAAGTTGCATGGCTTAAAAAGACCATTAATGCTTCCATGGATGAAATAGAAGTTAGCGAGAAAGAGCTTGAGTGTGAGCAGGTTTTTGCATTAGAGCATTGGCTACCAAGTGCTGCTAAACGAGCAGGACAAATATCCATATCCACCCACCCATGCACTTTTAGTCATCCAAAATAAAAATGGGTATGCTTCTTCTATCATCGCTAACAGCAAGCGCAGCGAGGATGGCTATTTACGCAGTGGAAATGTAACTGTGAAGGCCGATGCTTTAGGTAATGCAGCAGCGTTAGATGTATATAAATTCTTATCGCTTGAAATGGCAGATGGGCAAACATTACTTAGCCATATTCAGCAAGATAGTGATTTGGCTCAACAACTTCTTAATATTAAGAGCGAGTCATATAACACGCTAAAAGATGGGTTTTTGGCAATGATCAATAGGAATTCAGACTGTGTGACAAGCTCAAAAATTAAACAGGTCTATTTCCCTTTAGATAATGGCTACCATCAGTTATCCATATTGTCTGCATCAGGTATCATGTTCGAATTAAGAAAACGCATCGACACGATCCGTTTTTCCGATGAAGCCAAAGCAGCGCGAGCGTGCGAAAAAAATAATGAAATTTATGATGGTGATTATAAGCAGATAGTCAACATAACAACCATTGGCTATGGTGGCACTAAGCCTCAAAATATTAGCGTTCTAAATAATCAAAACGGTGGAAAAGTACACTTAATTTCAAGTGAACCACCCAAACTAATTAAACGTGACGCTCACTTTCCAACAGTAGATTTTTTTAGCCAGTCCCTTAGGTATTTCCAATGCAAAGACTTATTCTACTCATTACACGAACTATTTCTTAATCACAAAAACGATTGGAACATTCGTCATGAGCGAGACGAATATTACCAAGCAATTATTGATCTCATTATCGAAAAAATGTGGTTGGTAAGAAGCGTGAGTCAGGTGCAATACAACCCGGATTCGACTCGATTAAACGAAACTCAAAAAATTTGGCTTTGTGAAGTGAATAAAGAAAATCGAGAAACTGAAAATGATTGGTTAGATGATCTATGCCAAGCTATTGCCCGTTTTATCTTTACTGGCTATGAAAAGCTTCTAGGTAAAAAAGCATTTATATTTTCAGACGATGAATTTAAACATATTCATAAACAAGTGGTGAAAAACAAGGAGGCACTGAGATGAGCTATAACAAAATATTGCTAATCCCGCATCTTCGTATCCATAACGCAAATGCACTATCAAGTCCATTTACGATTGGTTTTCCTGCGATGACAGCTTGGCTAGGCGCAACTCATGCGTTGCAACGAAATTTAAATGAACGTGGCATACCCGTAACGATTCCGGCAACAGGCGTAGTAAACCATCAGATGGATTTGCAGACTTATCGAGGTAATGACGATTATGTTTCATCAATTATCAATACAGGTAATCCGCTTGTTCCGAAAACTAAAAGAGAGAAAGGTGAGCCAAGAGCAGGATGACGAAATAAAAGAACAAGTAAGCCACTTGCTTAACTGTAAAATGAAAGTGGCAGGTGGAGACATTCAATCTTTTAACCCCCCTGCTATTTTGCTGATCGAAGATGGCAACGACGCAGATTTACGAAGACTTTCTCGGAAAATTATGCCCGGATATGTGCTGATTGAGCGACGCGATTTAATGATAGAGGCCATGCAACAAGGCCAAGACGCGCTGGATGCGTTAATTGATTATGTGGCGATACACCACAGCTGCGAAAAAACCGAAGACGGCGACGTGTTATGGGAAAGTCACCGTAAAACCCAAATAGACAAACCTCCAGGCTGGATTGTTCCAATTGCGACAGGTTTTCACGGCATTAGTGAATTAGGACAAGCCAAAAATCAACGTGACCCAGAAACCCCACACCGTTTTGCAGAAAGCCTAGTGACTTTAGGCGAATTTAAAATGCCTCACCGATTTGAGTCAGTAACAGACATGTTGTGGTGTTATCAAGTGGATAGTACTAACAATCTTTATCAATGTGTAGCCCTTAATACGATTACCGAAAACCTTTATGACGAATTTGGTTAATTTAAAACTCAGGAGAACGACCATGGCTAAGAAAGAAAATATTGATATTGCATCAGTACTCTCATTTGAAAAGAAGCTGATACCCAGTGATGGCTATATGTTTGGCACGAGCTGGGATAAAAAAAGTGAAGTGACACCACTTAAATTGCGCGAAAAAGCAGTGCGTGGAACAATCTCTAACCGATTTAACAAAAATGACAGCAAGACATTTCTGGATGACCCTATGAAACTGGATGCAGACGTTGAACGCCCAAATTTACAACGTGTTGATGCTTGCGCACTAGACCAAAATCAAGACACACTAAAACTGTGTTTTACACTCAAAGTATTAGGTGGTATTACCAATCCTTCAGCTTGTAATAACGCATTATTTAAACAAAGTTACAAGGCCGCAGCGAAAATCTATATCGATACGCATGGCTTTACTGAGCTGGCGACACGCTACGCTGAAAACCTAGCGAATGCACGTTTCCTTTGGCGAAATCGTTTCGGCGCAGAGAGAATAGAAGTGCGGGTTAATGCCAGCAATAAAACTGTTAGCCAAAAATGGGCATTTGATGCGACAAAATTCAACCTCCATACATTTGACTCAAGCGATACGTCGGTAAAAGAATTGGGGGCATTGATTGCCAACGCGCTGAGTAGTGAAGATGATTATTTATTATTGGATGTTAATTGCTATGTTCAAGTAGGTAGTTCTCAAGAAGTTTACCCCAGTGAAGAGTTGGTGCTAGACAAAAGTTCGTCAGATAAGAAAGGAAAGAAAACCAAAATTTTGTATGCAGTAAATGATATTGCTGCCATGCACTCACAAAAAATAGGTAATGCCATTCGCACCATCGATACATGGTACCCGGATTTTACAAATCAAGAGCAAACTGCAGGTCCGATAGCTATTGAACCTTATGGAGCCGTAACTAACCTAGGTAGGTCTTATCGCACGCCAAAAGACAAACAAGACTTTTATACCTTTTTTGATGCGTGGGCGCGAGGCGAGCAGCTTGCAAGGGTAGAAGATGAACACTATGTTATGGCCGTATTAGTTCGTGGTGGTGTTTTTGGCAAAAGTGATAAGAAAGAAAGTGATAAGTAGGTGATTTTATGAATTACTATTTTGATATTAATTTGTTATCGGATGCCGAAATCCCAAGTACTGTGCTAATGAATGCCGTTTGCAAAAAACTGCATAAATTACTTTGCGATTTGGATTCAACCCGGATTGGTATTAGTTTTCCAAAATACAAGATTACATTGGGAAATGTTCTGAGACTGCACGGTACTGAATTTGATTTGCAAAAGCTGCATGAAGTAAGCTGGCTTGGTGGCATGAACGGTTATTGTAAGATTAGTGAAGTTGCTACTGTGCCAGTCAATACAAAGCACCGAACAGTTTATCGTAAACAGCCTACTATGAGTCAGTCCAAACTCAAGCGGTTATTAAAGCGCGGCACGATTACGAACGATGAGGTGAAATCCTATAAAGCAAAAATGGTTGCTGAAAAAGGGTTGAATAATCCGTATCTGGATTTAGTTAGTGGTACTAATTGCCAACGACACCGACGTTATATTGTTTTAGGTGAACTGCTGGATGAGCCTGTAGAGGGTGGGTTTGATCAATTTGGTCTTTCCAAAACAGTCACGGTTCCTTGGTTTGATTGAAGGAAAATTGTATTGGTGATACCAAAATACTGAATGAATTTTGCGGAGAAAAGGAGGGCTCTATTTTCTTTTTATCACCAATAATTTTAGCTCTTTAAAAATTAAATTTATAATCAAGAAGTTATTTCTTATATAAAACACATTGGGTAAAATAATCATTTTTAGTTAACTGCTTATAATTATTGGTTATTTTTGTGAATGTTTTGGTTCACTGCCGCACAGGCAGCTTAGAAAGTTTGGATGTTAGCGGAGGCGTTGCAAGAGTTACAGCAGTTAGGAGGATGGTCAAGTTTCAGTATGGTTTTACGTTACGCACACCTCTCAAGTCATCACCTTCGAGAGGCAGCTAAGCGTATTTACGTGACAAAATCCCTACACGCCGAGTCAGTGAAATATTTTTAATCAACCAGTCTTATGCAAGGCAATGATTTTTAATGATTTACTGATGCCGGTGCGCAGACTCGAACTGCGGACCTACTGATTACGAATCAGTTGCTCTACCACCTGAGCTACACCGGCCGACGTGACGCTTATGATCACGTAAGCGGGGCAGGAGGTCAAGTTGGCGGGTACCGCAATCATCAAAACCCTGTATTGCAACTTCATTCCCCTTCGCCTATAAAGGCATCTCGTTTTTGGGGAAGTTATTATGCAGAGAAATCGAACGGCGGGATTCACATTAATGGAATTATTAATCGTGATTGCTATCATTGGTATTTTGATTATAATCGCGATTCCTTCTTATCATACCTACACTCGGCGGGCTCATTTTACGGAAGTCGTCCAAGCCACGGCGCCCTACAAACTAGGGGTCAAAGAGTGTTACCAAATGACAAACGACCTTTCAGAATGCTCAGCGGGGGATAATGGCGTGCCCCCTGCTATAGCGTCGGGGAGTGGGACAGGATTGGTCGATGCCATCGAAATTCAAAATGGCGTAATCACAGTCACACCTCAAGTAAAATATGGGATTGAAGCGAAAGACAATTACATCTTAACGCCGACCCCTGAACGCGAAGGGTTGACTTGGGCCTCCAGCGGCGGAGGCGTGGCGGCTGGTTATGCAAACTAAGGTCGAGGGCCTCGCTCATATTTTATTGCAGACAAATGCGTTAACTAACAGCCAAATTGCCCGTGCTATTGAACAGGCGGCGGGAGCACAATCACCGTTGCTGCATTATTTAGTTACCGAGAAAATAGTATCTTCAGAAAAAATAGCAGAAGCCTGCGCCACTTACTTTGGTTTAGAAGCGATTAACTTGCAGACTCAACCACTGAACCCATCGCTTTGTCATGAAATACCACGGAAATATTTAATGCGCTATGCGTTCATTCCACTTGCAGTAAAATCACCTACGCTAGCTATTAGCGATCCGCTATATTTTCCCTTAATCGAAGAGCTCCAGTTTCAGACTAATAAACAATACAAAATTGTTTTTGCTCCCTATAAATCATTTGCTGCGTTAATAAATAATTTTGTGAGTCGTCAAATTTACGAGACAGTTTCACAAGGTGAAGCTTCCATTGTTGAGTTAGTAAATCAAGTGCTCACGGATGCCATCTATCGAGAAGCGTCAGATGTTCACTTTGAACCGATGCAACAACATTACCGAATTCGGATGTGTATCGATGGGATTTTACATACTACTACTCTCTTGCCAAATACACAGTCGCCAGCAATGAGTAGCCGGTTAAAAGTACTGGCTGAATTAGATATTTCTGAAAAACGCTTGCCGCAGGATGGGCGCTTTTATTTTACAACGCTTACCCATCTTAAACGTGACTGCCGACTTAGTAGCTGCCCGACTTTATTCGGGGAAAAAATCGTCATCCGTTTACTAAACCCCGTTCATCATTTATTAAAATTTGAAGAGTTGGGTTTAGAAGAAAAACCGAAGCAACTCATCATGAAAAAAATCAAACAACTCCAAGGTTTGATTCTTGTCACAGGACCCACGAGAAGCGGGAAAACGGTTTCACTGTATGCCGCGCTTAATCAGATTAATTCAACTCAAAAAAATATCTCCACCGTAGAAGATCCCATTGAAATACAATTAGCCGGGGTTACCCAAGTTAATATTCGCCCAAAAGCCGGACTTAATTTCGCCGCTGTATTACGCGTTTTTTTGCGCCAAGATCCTGATGTTATCATGGTGGGGGAAATTCGCGATTTTGAAACTGCTTCCATTGCTGTTCGCGCTGCACATACCGGGCATTTAGTCTTATCCACCTTACATACCAATAGCGCCGTCGAATGCATTACACGATTAATCGATATGGGGATCGAGCCATTCAACCTTGCTAGCGTATTAAAGCTCGTGGTTGCTCAGCGACTCGTCAGACAGCTTTGCGCTCATTGCCAAGCAACGAAGATTTCCTGCCCCTTTTGTTTAAACGGATACCAGGGGCGTACGGGAATCTATGAAGTTCTGCCTATTACTCCTTCCATTATCGAACTTATTTTACAAAAACGATCCGCGCAAGAAATTAATGCCTGCGCCATACAAGAGGGCATGCAAACTTTGTGGCAAGCAGCTTTGAATAAAGCAAAGACGGGTATTACAAACCTCAACGAAATTTACCGCGTGATTCAATCTGAAAATAACTATGCTTAAATACTGGAAAAATAGGATAAGATCAAAAAATATTTTGGACCTTTTCCGTCAATTAAATGTATTAATAAATGCTGAAATCCCACTCGCTCAAGCACTTGCTTTATTGGCGGGAGGATCTCATTCAGGCTCATTGCGCCAGTTAATCTTAGCCATTTGGAGCAAAATCGAAAACGGTCTGAGTCTTTCTGAGACGTTAAAAATTTACCCCCGCTATTTCCATACCGTTCACCATGAAATAATTCATGCCGGTGAGCAAAGTGGGAAGCTCGGCGAATTATTAAAATTATTAATTCATTATGAAGAAGGTTTGTTTATTTTTAAGAAAAAAATTCAAAAAGCAATCCGCTACCCCTTAACCGTTCTTTCAATTGCCCTAGGCGTTACCATTGGTTTGTTGGAGTTCGTCATCCCGCAATTCCAAAATGCTTTTTCTGAATTTGGTTCACAACTGCCTTTCTTCACTCAAGTCATCATCAATCTCGCCCACAACGTACGCGCTTATGGCCTACTTATTTTTTTTAGCTTTTCTCTTTTTCTATTCGTTTTTGTGTACGCAAAAAAACATTCAGACAAATTCTCCAAGTCCGTTGATCACGCATTAATAAAAATTCCACTCATTGGAAAGGGTATTCAAAATATAATGATAACCCTTTGGATAAAAGTGCTAGCGACCCTGAGCGCGGCAGGTATCCCTTTGAACAAAGCGTTAATCACTGCCAATCATATCATTCGTAACCACGCTTTAAGACAAGCCCTCGACAAACTGCCTTGTTGGATTAGCGAAGGCGTCTCCTTTAGCACCGCCATTGAACGCTGCGGCTTTTTTCCCCACCAAGCAATCCAGATTATTCACATCGGTGAAAATTCCGGAACACTCAACGAAATGTTGAATAAAGTGGCCGTTATTTATCAGGAAGAAATAGACGAGCGTTACGATCGTCTCAGCGAGTGCCTGGAACCAGCTATCATGATAGTATTGGCATTATTAATCGGCGGACTAATTATCGCTATGTATTTACCCGTATTCCGAATTGGTTCCGCTCTTTAGCAGCGATTTCAAGTGAAAAACAGAAATGCAGATTATTTCTTTTTTACAATTTCATTTTTATATAACGATCGTTGCAATCGCCGTTATCGGATTGATCGTGGGCAGTTTTCTTAACGTGGTTATCGTCCGTTATCCTACCTTGCTCGCCGCACGTTGGCGCCGAGAGTGTCAGGAATACCTTAATTTACCTGTCGAACCCAAACCAAAATTTAATTTAGCAACCCCGCGCTCCCAGTGCCCCCGATGCAAAAAAACTCTAAAAATTCGCCATAACCTGCCATTAATAAGCTACTTAACCTTGCGCGGTCGCTGCGCATATTGTCATGAAAAAATATCGCCGCTTTATCCCATAGTTGAATTACTCTGCGCCATTTTATCGGTGGCTATTGTGATTCGTTATCAGATAAGCTGGCAAGCGCTGGCTGGATTACTACTTACCTGGGTATTAATTGTGCTTTTTTTTATTGATTTAAAAACGCAACTCTTGCCCGACGCGATCACACTTCCTACTTTATGGTTTGGTCTTTCCCTCAGCCTCTTTTATATGTTCGTATCACCTTATCAAGCAATATTTGGCGCTATACTCGGTTACGGACTTCTATGGATTACCGCCGCGTTTTATCAATTAATTCGTAAAAAAGAAGGAATGGGCCGTGGCGATTTTAAAATGGTCAGTATGTTGGGCGCTTGGTTCGGCCCTGGCATTGTATTAAATGTTTTATTGCTGTCGGTTTTTCTCGGCCTGATAACAAGCTTCATGCTACTAGCCCTGAAAAAAATATCAGTGAAACAACCCATTCCCTTTGGCCCTTTTATTGCTGTAGCGGGCTGGATCAGCCTTTTGTCGGGTCCGGTTCTAATACACAAATTGATTTCTTATTTATAAAGGAGGTGCTATGTTACGGATTGGATTAACTGGTGGCATCGGAAGCGGGAAAAGCACCGTTGCCAACTACTTTGCAGAATTAGGCGCTCCTGTCATCGACGCTGATCAAATCGCTCATGAAATAACGAAACCTGATCAAGCGGCGTTTAAACAAATAATCAATCATTTTGGGAATGCAGTGCTTACTAAGGGAAAATTTTTAAATCGCACTAAATTACGAGAACTAATTTTTGAAAATCCTGACGATCGACAATGGCTTGAGAATTTATTACACCCCCTTATCATTGCGAAAATGAAAACCCAACTAAAAAAAATAAAAGCGCCTTATTGTATTTTAGCCATCCCTTTACTTGCCGAGGCCTCGCAGTCGGTCGATTTTATCGACCGAATCTTGGTGGTGGATGCGCCAGAAACGCTGCAAATACAACGTACAAAATCGCGCGATCAACTTTCGGATCAACAAATTCAACTTATCCTACAATCACAGAGCCCGCGTGAAAAACGGCTCGCTATCGCCGATGACGTGATTGTTAACGATCAGACGATCCCCATTTTGCGCAAAGCGGTTTTTCAGCTACACTGTAAGTATTTGCAAATCGCACAAACATAAAAAACACATAAGGCTAACCAATGAGTACTTTACGAGTCTTACACGAAAAATCCGAACTTGGGAAAACAACGGTTTACCCTAAGGAATACGCCCCTCATTTGTTATTGCCTATCCCAAGGGACTTAAATCGAAAAACACTCAACGTCAACGTCAGTGAGCCACCACCTTTTTACGGCTATGACTTATGGAATGCTTACGAGCTGTCTTGGTTAAATGAAAAAGGGAAACCTTTTGCCGCCAGGGGTGAATTTATAATTCCGGCCACTTCATCCCATTTAATCGAATCTAAATCATTTAAACTGTATTTGAATTCCTTTAACAACGAACGTTTTGCCGACGCAGCCGCCGTTTCGCAAACCATGAAACGCGATCTTAGCAAACGCGTCAACGAGTCTGTCACGGTTAATTTCATCCTGCACGAAACCGAGATACCCGTGGCCTATTCTCCAAAGGGTAGCCTTTTGGATGTTTTAGATATAGCGATTGACACTTATAGCCCTGATCCAAACTTATTATCGACCAGCCAAGAAACAGTTACCGAAACTCTCTATTCCCATCTCCTTAAATCTAATTGCCCGGTTACAGGACAGCCCGACTGGGGCAGCATCGAGATCCATTATACGGGACCTAAAATCGATCATGTCCAACTTCTAAAGTACATTATTTCCTATCGCAACCATGAAGAATTCCACGAAGCTTGTGTAGAGCGTTTTTTTATGGATATCCTGCGACACTGCCGCCCGCAAGAACTAACCGTTCAAGCACGCTACACCCGACGGGGCGGACTCGATATTAACCCTTATCGCTCCACAAACCCCACCTTTTCCGTTCAAAATCACCGCTCATTCCGTCAATGACACGATAACCCCAAAAAATGTGTTATGATGAGGCATCAATGGCTTATAAGTAGGCCGGCAATGGTCGCAACAACGATTACTTACGAACAACCGCTTAATGAGCCGATGCGAATCTGCCTTCGGCTGGAACATCTTTTCCGTCAGCTTCATGAGCATATACGCGAACCCGCCCCCGCCGCCAGTCATCTCGCTATGCTGGCTTTACTCAAAGCATTAAACGTGATCGACCGCCCCGATTTAAAAACAAAATTAACACAAACCCTGACTCAACAAACATCGACGCTTTTGCAATTAAAACACTCACCAGAAGTGGATAATCATAAATTACAAGGCTTGTTAGACACCTTAGATCGTTACGTTACGCACTTACACCAGACAACGCGCAAAATCGGTGAGCCTCTTCGCGAAAATGCTTTTTTAACTCAAATTCGTTCTCATCTATACAATCCCGCCGGCCCCTGCAATTTCACCACACCTGCTTATGCGCTATGGCTACAGCAACCCAGCGAGAATCGCATCAACGATTTGCAAAATTGGGCCAAAGAATTTGAACCACTAATTAATATCGTGAATGCGATTTTACAAATAATTCGCGAAAGCACCTCGCCACAAAATATAGTCGCTCGTCAAGGATTTTATCAACAAATGTTAAATGCCACTTCGCCTTGCCAATTAATTCAATTAATTTTACCTATTGAAAAAAATATTTATCCGGAAATTTGTGCTGGCAAGCACCGTCTTGTTATTCGCTTTCTACCGCTGGATGTCAACAACAACGAGAATACGAAGCAAATTGCCGAAGAAATTTCTTTCAAATTAAACTGCTGTCGAATTTAAAAATCGAAATAATACGAAAATTTTAATGATATTTTCCCGTATTTCGCTTCGCTGCATACGGGCTACTTGTTGTTAAACGGGGTATAAAGCCCGTCATCCCCGCGCAGGCGCATAGACGTCAACTTACAAGTAATTGAAAAAATGTCCGTCGTTCCCGTGCGTAGGCCGTCTACCGACAGACAAAGAATCGAGGGCTTTCACGGCCGAAGTCACGGGAATCTAGGCTAAAAGGCTAAGAAAAGCGCCATCGGTGTTTTTCTTAGCCCCTTAATCTGGGTCCTCCCGACTCGGCCGTGAGGTTTTGTATTCTTCAACAATACACCAGACGGCCTCGCGGGAAGACGACGGGTTTTAAGTTTTTCACGCTTCACTGGGTAATGATATCTTGTTGTAGGTAGTTGATGATGACTTGGTTCGCTTCGAGGAAAGGCAACTCGGATATATTTTCAATCGGCATCCAGCGAATACGTTGTCCTTCTAATCCTCGCGCTTCACCTTTAAATTTAATTACCCGCCACGCTTCTAAAGTAACCTCATAATCATCATAGCAATGCTGAACTTTCATAATCGCTTCGGCAGCTATCACCGTCAAATCCACTTCCTCTTTTAATTCACGACACAGCGCCTGATAACTATCTTCAAAAACTTCTATTTTTCCGCCTGGAAATTCCCATAAATTTCCCTGGATTGCTTGCTTTGGGCGCAGCGAAACCAAAACTTCATTTTGAGGGTTGATGATAATGCCGACAGCAACAGAAACTAGCTTAATTTTCCGTGACATTGCTTGTATTTCTTTCCGCTGCCACAGGGGCAAGATTCGTTACGGCCTACTTTGGGTTGAGAGCGCACAAAAGGTTGGGTTGCTTCTTCTTGTTCGGCAACAGCTACTTCTTTTTCCGGTTGTAGCGCCGTCATTTCCGCATGATGGTATTGTAGCTCGGGCGCAGACTGTTGGTATAAACGCTGTTGTTGTGCGACCTGCTCTTCAGTTGCGATTTCTAATTTCGACAAAGTCGCCGCTAATTCGTATTTGATTCGTTTGAGCATTTGCGTGAATAATTCAAAGGACTCGCGCTTATATTCTTGCGCAGGATTTTTTTGAGCATAACCGCGCAAATGAATGCCTTGGCGCAAATGATCCATCGCCGCTAAATGCTCTTTCCAATGATGATCTAACAATTGCAGCATCAGCGTCTTTTCCACTTCACGCATGGCCTTGGGATCGGCTTTTGCTTCCTTTGCTTTATAAGCTTTAGTAATTTCATCAATAATGCGTTTGTGGAGCGTTTCTTCGTGAAGCGTTTCATCCTTTTCAAGCCATTGCGCAATCGGCAAAGCCAAACCAAAATCCTCACGAATTTGTTTTTCCAGCCCGGGTATATCCCATTCTTCCTCCAGGCTCTGTGGCGGCACAAACGAACTAATCATTTCGCTTACCGCTTCTTCACGAATGGCTTCAATCGTCTCAGAAATATCATCCGTCTGAAGTAACTGGAAACGTTGTTGATAAATCACTTTACGCTGATCGTTGGCAACGTCGTCATATTCCAACAACTGCTTACGAATATCAAAATTCATTCCTTCGACACGACGTTGAGCTTTTTCAATCGCACGAGTAATCCACGGATGTTCAATCACATCGTCTTCTTTCACACCGAGGCGACGCATCATGTTAGACATCCGTTCGGCCGCAAAAATTCGCAATAAATTATCTTCCATAGAGAGATAAAATTGCGATGAACCGGGATCCCCCTGCCGACCGGATCGACCACGAAGCTGATTATCGATACGTCGCGATTCATGACGTTCCGTCCCCAGCACATGCAAACCACCGGCTGCAATTACCGCATCGTGACGCTTCTGCCAATCAGCTTTTCGTTTTTGAATTTCTTCTTCCGCCAGATTATCTAATTCACTCATTTCCGCTTCTAAATTACCACCCAAAACAATATCGGTTCCTCGACCCGCCATATTCGTGGCGATAGTCACCGCGCCAGGACGTCCCGCTTCAGCAATAATTTTGGCTTCGCGTTCGTGATTTTTTGCATTGAGAATTTCATGTTTAATATTCGCTTTTTTCAAAAAACGGGCGACTAATTCTGATGCTTCAATCGATGCCGTGCCAATCAACAGCGGTTGACCTTTCTCATGACGTTTCTTGACTTCATTAACAATCGCATCGAATTTCGCATCCGCCGTTAAGTAAACTTGATCGGATTCATCCCGACGAATCATGGGTCTGTTCGTGGGGATGACAACCACTTCCAGTCCGTAAATCTTTTGCAACTCGAAGGCTTCGGTATCCGCGGTGGCAGTCATACCGGATAATTTTTCATAAAGGCGGAAATAGTTTTGGAACGTAATAGTAGCCAATGTCTGATTTTCTAATTGAATAGTTGCACCTTCTTTTGCTTCTACGGCTTGATGCAAACCATCCGACCAACGGCGTCCCGGCATCAGACGGCCCGTGTGTTCATCTACAATAATGACTTCATTATTTTTTACAATGTAATGAACGTCTCGATAAAAAAGCGTGTGTGCGCGCAAAGCGGCATAAACATAGTGCATCAACGATATATTAGAGACATCGTATAAACTTTCTCCGGCTTGCATCAGCCCTTGCTTTATCATTAACGCTTCGATCGTACGATGCCCTTGTTCAGTCAGATAAGCCTGTCGATTTTTTTCATCCAGCGTATAATCCCCTCGATTTTCAGGGGGAACTTCCTCTTCTTTTTGCCCCTCTTCCATTTTTTGCAATTTTAATTGAGGGATGAATTTATTTATCTTTACATAAAGATCCGATGATTCTTCCGCTTGTCCTGAAATAATTAAGGGTGTTCTAGCTTCGTCAATTAAAATGGAATCCACTTCGTCAATGATCGCGTAATGCAATGGCCGCTGCACGCGTTGATCCAAATCAAAAACCATGTTATCGCGTAAATAATCGAAACCGAATTCGTTATTGGTGCCGTAAGTGATATCAGCCGCATAAGCCGCTTGTTTCTCAACCGGCTCCATTCCAGGCACGTTAACGCCCACCGTCAAACCGAGGAATTCATAAATAGGCTTCATCCATTCAGCGTCACGCTTAGCTAAATAATCATTTACCGTGACGATGTGAACGCCTTTGCCCGTTAATGCGTTCAAATAAGCTGGCATCGTAGCGCCTAAGGTTTTTCCTTCGCCAGTACGCATTTCAGCAATTTTTCCACCATGGAGTGCCAGGCCACCGATTATTTGGACGTCGAAATGACGAAGGCCGAGCGTGCGAACGCTCGTTTCCCGAACCACCGCAAACGCTTCCGGCAATAAAGCATCGAGTCCTTCCCCATCGACTAAGCGTTTTTTGAATTCATCGGTTTTAGCGCGAAGGTCGGCATCGGAAAGGGCCTGGATTTCTGGCTCTAGGGCATTAATTCTTGATACTATTTTGGAATAGCCTTTAAGCAAACGCTCATTACGCGTACCGAAAGCTTTCTTGATGATGTTGCCAAGCATAGACGGCATTGTATATCATTCGACAAAAAAGGGGAATTTTCTTTAATAAAATGAATCAAATACCGCCCGACGATCCTAAGCGAATCAGTCACTGTTTTCAATCAGGGACCCTCAAAACGATTGCCCAAAAAGCCAATCAAATCGCGACACTCGAAAAGCTACTGGCTCGCTTTCTCCCCCAAGAACTCGTACCTCACTGTCATGTGATGAATATCTCGGGCAATACCTTGATTCTTCAACTCGACAGCGGGGCTGTCGCCATGCGCGTTCGTTACCTAACTCCTTCGCTTCTGGAACAACTCGCTCAACAGGAGGTCCAACTCGCGGCTATTCAATGCCATGTTCGACCTTAACGTTTCATTCTTATGAAAATCACTCAATATACTCATCTGCGTCACACAAATTTACATGTGCTTACCCGGGGAGTGAGATGATTCACTCTTGGTTTCTTGATCGGGATTGCTGGACGCTGCTAAACGCACGATTATTCTTATTACCTGCCGTGATAAAAGGTTATAAATCTTACTCAAATTAGCCAGCTGTCTTCTCTGCGCACCGGTCAGGAGGTGTCTCTTTTGAAGCGCCTCCAGTTTAAGTTTCACCATTTTAAGCGGAGTCAAAAAATTAGGACGCCATCCCCGATTACCCCCAAAAAACCTATTGGGTCCATAATTCACTGTGGACGCAAGAGGATTCGCTCCCGCCTTCACGAGACTTCTCACCATGCGCACGGACTCCCACATACATGCAAAGTACAAAGGAGTCCTACCTGTTGTAGTACTTAGATTAACATCGGCACGTGCTTGAATGAGTTGATCAACAATCTCCTCAAGTCTCATTCGACACGCTATCATCAAGGCAGTAGCTCCGTTACGTCCTCTTTGATTCACATCCACTCCGCGACAAATCAATTGCCTTATGATCTCGCGATCGCCATATTGAACAGCACGTTGCAGCAATGTTGTAGCAGCGGGTTTAGTCCGATTCGGATCCGCACCGGCGGCCAACAGCATGATCACAATCTCCCGTTGAACTAGCGCATCCTTCTTATTTTCCACCCCCCTGAGAGAAAATAATCGGTTAACCGCTCCCATCAATGGCGTCAGCTCTTGTGCCGCCCCCAATCTCCTTGTGCCTGTCTCTATCGGAGCTTGAGTTATTCCAGTAGCAGCTCGCTGGACGCCCTTATTAACATTCGCGCCAGCTTTGATTAAAGCCGCTACTACGTCCCTCCAGCCGAAGAATGCAGCATAATACAATGCTGTGCCACAACGATCTTGTTTCCCCGCCTCATCCAGCCTAATCCCTGGGCGAGAAATTAAATACTTAACAACATCCAGCTGACCCGCAGAAGCTGCCTCTTGAAGCGGCGTGAGTCCACCAGGCAACAACTGGTTTGGGTCACAGCCTTTTTCTTCAATTAAATATTTCACTATTTCCAATTGGTTAAACATAGCTGCAATGTGAAGCGCTGTTCTATTAGGGGGGCGACCATCCGTAAAAAAAGAGGCTGATAGACATGATATTCTTTGGCAATGATGAAATATTTCAACAGTTCAAGATTACCCCTTTTACAAGCTCGCTCTATAAACTTCGATTTAATGATGGCAAAATAATAATTATAATCTCCTTTAGAATTGGGCGAATTTAATAATTTTGAAATAAACTTGTGAATTATGGGATGTCTCATACAATCAGCCCTCGGTATCTTTTATTAAAACGTGACTATCTTGACACATCGATATTAAAACAAACTTAAAAAGGAAAGGGTCATGTTTTTACATGACACAAGTTTTTCTGATGAGCTTGAAGAAGATGAGTCATGTATCATTATCCACAAGTCACAGCCATTTCCATTTTAAACTTCGTGATCCCGCGCAGGAGACCAGGCGCGCTTTTAGCGCGCTGCGCACGGTGTGCGCTGGGTCCCCGCCTGCGCGGGAATGACGATTAACAACAAAACCTTTTTATAAATCTTCCCATTCTAGGTTATTTTTTCTTCTTAGCCTTAAATTCAAAGAACCCTCCTCGTTCCCATGCGTAGGCCGTCTACGATAGACAAAGAATCGAGGGCTTTCACGGCCGAAGTCACGGGAATCCCGGCTAAAAGGCTAAGAAAAGCGCCATCGGTGTTTTTCTTAGCCCCCTAATCTGGGTCTCCCGACTCGGCCGTGAAGGTTTTGTATGCTTCAATACTACAGCAGATGGCCTCGCGGGATGGCGAGCTGGGGATGATAGCTTCGATTCATTAGAAAATACTCACGCTGTCATGGCTACCGGGGTATAGGCGAAGGGTAATTCAGAGGGGTCTTTGAAAGTCACAATTTCCCAAGCGCTTTTAGTTGCGAGCAATTGTTTTAATAACTGACTATTCAACGTATGGCCAGATTTAACGCCGCTGAAAGAACCAATTAAACTACGGCCTAATAAATAAAGATCGCCAATCACATCGAGAATTTTATGTTTGACAAATTCATCCGGATAACGCAATCCATCTTGATTTAAAATTTTGTATTCATCCAACACTAAAGCGTTGTCTAAGCTAGCGCCTAAGGCTAAATTATTTTTTCGGATAAATTCATAATCGGACAAAAAACCAAACGTACGCGCCCGCGATACTTCTTTTACATAAGAGGTGCTCGAAAAATCAAGCGTCGCATTTTGATTATGTTCGTTAAATAAAGGATGATCGAAATCAATACCGAAACTAATTTTAAACCCGTTATAGGGTTCGACCATGACGCTTTTATCCGCCTCTTCGATTTTGACTCTTTGTTTGATGCGGATAAATTCTTTGGGTGCGTTTTGTTCTTCGATGCCGGCAGATTGAATTAAAAATACAAAAGGACCCGCGCTGCCGTCCATGATGGGTAACTCAGGTGAGGTTAGATCAATATATAAATTATCAACGCCAACGCCCGCTAATGCCGACAATAAATGTTCGACCGTGGCAATACGCACATCCCCTTTCGTTAAACACGTCGATAAACTGGTATCACCAATGTAATTAACCCGAGCCGGAATTTGAACCACCGGGTCTAAATCGGTCCGGCAAAAAATAATGCCGGTGTTAGGGGGGGCGGGACGCAATGTTAGATAAACTTTTTCTCCAGTGTGAACGCCAACGCCCGTAGCTCTCACGACATTTTTTAGGGTTCTCTGTTTAATCATTGTGTTATCAATCCTTTACTGGAAAAGAGGAGGCGCATTTTAGCACATCCTTGTTAGTAACGGTTAATGTATTTTAGTGTTAATCATTTCCACTGTATCCCCGCGTTGAGGAACTCAGCTGCCCGGTATAACCGATGGTTTCAGTCATTGAATGACAGCTCAATCTTCCTCCTGGCGACGTAAAAACGCGGGAATATCTAAATATTCAAAATCCCGGTCGCGTTGTTCTTCGAGATCTACCGTGCGTTTAGACGGTTCTTGATTTCGCATATAAGTCGGCCGATCCAATTGATGGTAATCTAATGTGCCATCGTTTTTCGTGTTTTTTACAGGTTTTAAGGGAACACCAGCGCCGCCACCGGCGTGCGAACCCAATCCTGTCACCACCACCGTCACGCGCAGTTCATCGCTCATATCGGGATCGATAACGGTACCGATGACGACCGTCGCTGTTTCAGAAGCAAATGCCTTCACAGCTTCGCCGACCTGTTCGAACTCGCCAATCGATAAATCCATCCCAGCAGTGATATTGACTAACACGCCTCGAGCGCCCGTGAAATCCACGTCTTCCAACAGAGGGCTTGCGATAGCGGCTTCCGCGGCTTCGCGAGCTCTGTTTTCGCCGCTGCTAACGCCAGTTCCCATCATAGCCATTCCCATTTCTGACATGACGGTGCGTACATCGGCAAAATCGACGTTTATCAATCCAGGACGAGTAATCAAATCGGCAATCCCTTGAACGGCGCCTAATAAGACATTATTCGCTGCTTTAAAAGCATTTAAAAGGGTTATGTTTTTGCCCAGCACATTCAGTAATTTATTATTGGGGATGGTGATCAATGAATCCACATAGTTACCTAGCGCCTTGATTCCTTCTTCCGCCACATCCATCCGTTTTTTACCTTCAAATACGAATGGCTTCGTCACAACGGCGACGGTCAAAATACCCAACTCTTTAGCGACTTCCGCGAAAATCGGTGCAGCGCCAGTTCCCGTGCCCCCGCCCATACCCGCGGTTAGGAAAACCATGTCTGTTCCTTCGAGAATTTCACGAATGCGATCGCGCGCCTCTTCAGCCGCTTGACGACCGACGCTGGGATCAGCACCCGCCCCAAGCCCTTTGGTGATTTCATCACCGAGCTGTAAAACGACCCGCGCATTAGATCGCCCTAAGGCTTGAGAATCGGTATTCGCACAAACAAACTCTACACCATCGATATTCTCAGCGATCATATGCTCGATAGCGTTTCCGCCACCACCGCCGATGCCGATGACTTTTATTTGGGCATTTTGCGGTGAGGTTTCACCCAGTTCAAACATGTTATTGTCTCCTAATGCCAATCAAAAATTTCCTTGGAACCAACTTTTCATCCGTTGCCATAAACTCATGCCGTGTTGCAAATCAAAAACTGGCCGATTATTGAGCTGGCTTTGATGACCATGAATGAGTAACCCCACCGCCGTAGCATAAATAGGGTTGTCACGAACATCAGCCAAACCGTTAACATACTGGGGCAGCCCTAACCGCACCGGCATTTGGAAAATGCGCTCCGCCAATTCGATACAACCGGCTATATGCGAAGCGCCACCCGTCAGCACAATGCCGGCGGCAATTAAATCTTCAAATCCACTGCGACGCAATTCGGCCAGCACAAGCTCGAATAATTCTTCATAACGCGCTGCAACCACTTGAGCCAATGCCCGTTTTTGCACTTGTTTGGGCGGGCGCTTAGCCACGCTGGGGACTTGAATGGCTTCTTCAGGGTTGACCTCTTCTGGCAATACCGAGGCGTATTTAATTTTGATTTGTTCGGCATATTGGGTCGGCGTGCGTAGTGCTACGGCCACATCATTTGTGACGTGATCGCCGGCGATGGGAATGACGTGGGTGTGGCGGATGGCTCCTTCAGTGAAGATAGCAATGTCCGTTGTCCCTCCTCCTATGTCCACCATACAGACACCCAATTCTTTTTCATCGTCTGTTAAAACGGCATGGCTGGAGGCCAATTGCTCTAAGACGATATCACCCACTTGCAGTCCGCAACGGCGGACACACTTGTTAATATTTTGAGCGGCGCTCACCGCACCAGTCACAATATGCACCTTGGCTTCCAAGCGCACACCCGACATGCCGACCGGCTCACGAACGCCTTCTTGGTTATCGATGATAAATTCTTGCGGCAGAATATGCAGTATTTTTTGATCGGCGGGAATGGCCACCGCTTTAGCGGCGTCAATAACGCGGTCCACATCCGATTGGTTCACTTCGCGATCGCGAATGGCCACAATGCCGTGAGAATTGAGGCTGCGAATATGGCTGCCCGCGATCCCAGTATAAGCAGAGTGAATATCACATCCCGCCATTAATTCCGCTTCTTCAATCGCTCGCTGAATCGATTGGACCGTTGATTCAATATTGACCACGACACCGCGCTTTAAACCGCGTGACGGGTGCGTGCCAAAACCAATAACTTCAATCTGGTTATCTTGGGCAACCTCCCCGACAAGAGCCGCGATTTTACTCGTACCGATATCTAAGGCAACAATGAGATTTTTATCTGGATTTTTCGGCATAGCCGCCAAAATCTCCCTGTGAAAACACTGACATTGACTATTAAATCATTAGTATAAGCGATATACTTCAAAATCACTATTAAAAAATGAATGTTGTTTCATGTGATTAGTCAGATTTCCATGGATATTTACAATATATGATTTAATATCAGCTAATTATATTTAAATATTAAAGTATTTTAGAGGTTGAATGGAAAAATCATTTGAAAAAATTATTCGGGGCTACCACGATTTTCGAAAAAAATACGCGACCGGCAATAATTCGAGCATGCAGTCGCTTGCCTATCACGGACAACAACCTGAAATCATGATCGTTGCTTGTTGCGACTCTCGCGTTGATCCTGCGTTAATACTTCAATGCGATCCGGGCGATTTATTTGTTGTCCGAAATGTGGCTAATATTGTTCCACCTTACGAAGCCGACGAAAGCCATCACGGCACGAGCGCGGCGCTCGAATTTGGCATTTGTTATTTAAACGTAAAACACCTTATCATTTTAGGACACAGTCAGTGCGGCGGCATAAACGCTTTGCTCAACAGTGAAAACTTAAAACAAAACGATTTCATCACCCGCTGGGTTTCTCTGATCAAAACAAATTCTTCAATGATTCAAGATGCTAATCAATTTTCTAAAGAGGCCTTAACGCACTCTTATCAAAATTGCCTAACCTTTCCTTGGATTAAAGAACGCATTCAACAAAAAAAATTGTCTATCCATTTATGGTTTTTTGATATTAAAGAAGGGGAGATCTTTGCTTATTCATTTGAAAATAAAAAATATCAGCAATTAATAAGCAACGCCCAGAATTAATTTTTCCACTGAATTGCCAACCCATTTGAATATCGAAGATCAACATGTTCAACTCGATTAATGTTTGCGCCGATAATTTTAGGGTAAAGATGCACGAATTGTTCAAATCGCTGATCGATGTTTTCACGGCCTAAAAAAATTTGAGTATGCCCATTTAAAATCAGAGACCAGGCGCCCCGTTTTGTTAATGATAAAGCCGTGACGGCGGCATGAAAGGGGATGAGCAACTGACTAAATTGTTGAAACCGGTTTAATACATTTTCTTCGCTATCATTAGGCCCACTGAGTTGTGGAATATTTTGAGGAATGGTTTCAATCGGCGGGGAAAAAATTTCACCCTCTTGCGTGATTAATTCATTTTGATTCCAGCGGGCAATCGGTCGCTGTTCTTCTACCTGAATTTCTAATTCATTGGGCCATATTCGTCGCACCGACACATCGTGCACCCATGGCAGCGACATTAATGCTGTTTGCAACGCCGAGGCGTTAAAAGAAAAAAAACCACCCTGAATATGATGAACAACAATATCTTTTAATTCAGCCATTTTAATATGATCGCTACTCACTGTAATTTTAATTTGACGAAAAGGCAGTGTCTTTGGATTATGCAAAGTTATAATTCCCGCTAAAAGACTTACAAAAGCAAGCAACGCTAATACAGTCGGAATTAATTTTTTTATACTTTTTAAATTTCGGTGGGTTTTTCTTTTCGCATTATACCGCTTCATCAGGATCGTCCAATAATATGCACTTCTTTAACAAGTTGAATGCCATGGATTTGACTAACGTGCTGAGCCACATAATGGATTAAAGCTTCAATATCAGCAGCACTGGCATTACCTTTATTTAAAATAAAATTAGCGTGCTTTTCTGAAACTTCAGCGTTTCCAATGGATTTCCCTTTTAAACCAGCCGATTCAATTAATCGTGCGGCGTAATCACCCGGCGGATTACGGAATACCGAGCCACAGCTGTATTTTCCGATAGGCTGCGATAGATTGCGTTTTTTAAGTAGTGCATTAATAGCAGTTTTTGCTTTGTCCGGATCGCCGTGATTAAAACAAAAATAGCCAGCAATAAAAAATTGATTTTCTAATCCTTCCACTTGACGGTAGTGAATTTTAAATTCATCCGGCGTACGCTTTAATATTTCGCCCTGATGATTCATGGTTTCCACACCAATTACAGTGCGCCACGTTTCACCGCCGAAAGCGCCCGCATTCATTGCTAAAGCGCCGCCGACAGTTCCCGGAATGCCGGCGAAAAAAGCGCCGTCCTCTAAGCCTTGGCTCACACAAAATTTTGCTAATTTAGCGCAAGTGACGCCGGCTTCTGCTCGGATGATGGTTTTGCCGTTCCCGGAGAAAAAATCCTCTGTTCCGCTTTTCTCTCTGAAAACTAATTGACTATTAACGACAGAGAGTTCTTTCAGTCGGTTTAAGGTTAGAATAACGGTTCCTTTAATTCCGCCGTCTCGAATTAATACATTACTCCCTAAACCAAGCCAGGTTAACGGTTCATCGGAAGGCAATTGGGTCAGAAAATCTTGTAAATCGAATAAATCGGCCGGACGATAAAATCGTTCTGCTTTTCCACCCACGCGCCAAGAAGTGTAACGCGCTAATGGATGATCACAGAATAATTCGCCACGCAAACGAGTAAAATTCTCTTTATCCATGAGTCTGTACCAAGGCAGTGACGATACTGCCTATATTTCCGGCTCCTTGTAAAATAATAATGTCATTGGGTTGGCTTAATTTTTGCAATGTTTCAGGCAAATTTTGCAGCAACGGCACAAAAGTTGTTTTTTGCGCCATCCCATTGCTCATCATTTTAATTAACGCCATTCCATCAGCACCGGGGATTGGCATCTCGCCCGCACTATAAACTTCAAGTAAAACCAACCAATCAGTTTCCGCTAAAACAGAAACGAATTCCGTCATTAAATCCCGAGTGCGGCTGTAACGGTGTGGCTGAAACACCAATACCATTCGCCGTTCTGGCCACGCGGCCCGTGCTGCGGCTAAAGTGACTTTAATCTCGTTGGGGTGATGGCCATAATCCTCGATAATTAACGCATTTCCCTTAGGCAAAATCATTTCGCCACGAATAGTAAATCGACGATCCACGCCAGGAAAGTCGGCCAATGATTTAAGTAATGCCGGTTCATTCATTTGAACCACATCAGCGATTGCCGTTACCGCCGTCGCGTTTAAAGCATTATGCTGCCCAGGCATACTTAATTTAACGGTTAAAGGGGCTTTGCGTTGAGGAGAATGAATTTGAAAAAGGCTTTGGATACCTTGTTGACAGTAATCAACCACACGATACTGAGCATCGGAAGAAAAACCGTAGGTGATTACCCGGCGAGACAACAGCGGTGCTATTTCGCGAAGTATCGGATCATCCAAACACAAAACCACAACGCCATCTTGCGCTGTTTGTTCTAAGAATTGTATGTACGTTTGTTTCAAACGATTAAAATCGCCATCATAGGTACTTAAGTGATCCGCATCGATATTAGTCACAACGGCAATATCGGGATGCATAAATAAAAACGAAGCGTCACTTTCATCCGCTTCAGCAATAAAATAATGGCCGTTACCAACCCGTGCCGGTGTTTGAGAATTGTTTAATACACCCCCGACCATAAACGTAGGGTCTAAATTCGCTTCCACGAATGCATGGCTTAACATCCCCGACGTGGTTGTTTTTCCATGGGCGCCGGCAACAGCAATGGATTGATACTCTTTCATTAAGTTGGCGAGCATTTCGCCGCGTTTTAGAAGCGGTATTTTCGCTTGCTTTGCTGCCATCAATTCAGGATTTGTCGCTCCGATGGCACTCGAGTAAACGGCACAATCCGCCTGAGTGATGGCCGTACCGTCGTGATTAAATATAATTTCAGCGCCTAATCGTTGTAATCGTTCGGTATTCTTATTGGGAGAAACATCCGATCCCGTCACGCGACAGCCTTTTTTTAATAAAATTTCGGCGAGCGCACTGACGCCAATACCGCCGATCCCTAAACAGTGAACATGATTAATGATTTTTTTATCGAGCTGCATAAAATTTCTTACATTGAGCAATGACACGCTGAACGGCTTCGGGCTTTGCTAATTTTCGCGCATTTTCGGCCATGGTTAACAGCCGGTCGCGATCCTGGGCAAATTGTTCAAACCAACGCATCAAATCCGTTTCCGTTAATGATTCCTCTGAAATAATAATAGCAGCTCCTGCTTGTTCCAAAAAGCGGGCGTTATGGAATTGATGGTTGTCCACGGCATGAGGGTAAGGGATAAAAATACTCGCCACGCCGACCGAGGCGATTTCGCAAACAGTCAAAGCGCCTGCCCGGCAAACAACTAAGTCAGCCCAGCCATAGGCACCCGCCATGTCACTAATAAAATTATCGACCTTAGCTTCTATCTTTATCTTTTCGTACTCTTTTTGGATGAATTCAAAATCTCGTTGTCCAGTTTGATGCCAGACAGCGATTTCTTCAGAACGGGGATAACTGCTCAACGCGGCCAGCATTTTTTGATTGATAGACCGAGCCCCTTGACTGCCGCCTAAAACTAAAATGCGTAACGGCCCGCGACGAGCAGCCAAACGAACTTGCGGCAATGGCATCTTAACCAGTTCCGTACGAACCGGATTGCCCGTTGTAATTACTTTGCGATTTTGAGGGAATGTGTCGGGAAAACCTTGCAAGATAAATTTGGCCATTTTCGCCAATACGCGATTCGTTAGACCGGGAATCGAGTTTTGTTCATGAATGATTAAAGGTGTGCGCGTTATCCAAGCCGCTAGCCCCCCGGGACCCGCCACATAACCGCCCATACCTAAGATGACATCGGGTTTAAACTGACGAATAATTCGGTAAGCTTGAAAAACCGCCCTGACTAAACGCAAAGGCATAAGAAGCTGTTGCAGCCCTCTTTTCCCACGAAAAGCTTTAATTTGAATAAGGTGCAAGGGAAAGCTATCAGGAACGAGCTTTTCTTCAAGCCCTCCTTTCACACCCAGCCATTGGACATCAACCTCCTGTTCACGCAACTCTCGCGCCACCGCGAGCGCCGGAAAAATATGGCCGCCGGTGCCGCCGGCTATAATTAATATTCGATTCATAACAGGATGGTAGCACTCTCAGGCCTTGAGGGTAAGGACTAAACGGGTGCTAAGATTTTCTTATCTCAGAAGGAATAAATGCGCTGTATTTTTCATCTTCTATAATCTTTCCCAATGTTTTGTTATGCAAAGCGCGTCTGTCCTTTTTAAAAAATGTGACTTTTTCTCCTTTTAGAAAATTTAAAACTTTATCGACAGCATTAATTTTGTCGGTTTTAGAGACCCCCCATTTAACAAAAAAGTATTCTCTCGAATTAGAAACTCTGTTTTTCCAGTAGGTTTTCAATTTTTCTTCTAACTCTCTTTTTGATATTTCTTCATGTAATTTCTGTTTATTTATAAACACTCGATTGTAATGAATTGCACATTTCAAAGCTTCAGCTAAGGATTCCTGATGGCCCTCTAATAACTTGTCAATGGTTAAATACGTTAATTCATGTAAGCCTGCCTCTTGAAGCTCTTCTACAAAGACCCTAATATGAAAGGGAGCAATAAACTCATATAAACTATGGCCGCCCATAAAATAAATCGAGTTAAATACAAAATATTGGATAATTTCTAAAAATCTCTTTCCCGTCGGAGGAGAAGCTTTTAATTGCCTAATTCTCCCGCAAATTCCTAAAATTGTTCTAATTTGAACAAATATCATGCCTGAAATAGATTTTACGAACGGATGAACATTTAATTCAAAAAGATGCTTTGGAAAACTGGCTTTAGGGTCAAAGGTGGAATGTTCTGGGCAGCGTCTTTTTGCGGCGGTCTACTTAAGACCATCACCTTATCATAGAAAGGAACTGGGTGTATTGAACGTAATATCCCTAGGTACGGGGAGGTGACATTTTCTTGGGGTTGATCGCGATTAATCCGCCCTCTGTGCTCGTCCGAATAAAGCCCAGCTTCATAGAGCCCTTCTAATGGAAAGATAGGGTAATGGTTAATTATTTTTTCTTGGGAGTCAGCAATATCGGTGGCAATGCTATAGAGCCTCGAAAAACAAGCATATTTATTAAATTTCATGAGGCTTTCACGTTGGTGCTCATTAAAATATTCGGCCATTTCATCTGAAACAGAAATTAATTTAATGGCAATCGTAGTTTCGTCACGCATGCTATCCCACCCGCATTCATAGCCGTCATCAATGTCTTTCTCGATTGCTGAGCTGGATCTTAAAAAGGGCAAGTTATCGCGTTCTGCAAATTTATCTGCTAGTTCTTTATCCACTACTCGCGCGTAATAAGTTATGCCGCTTTTTAGATAATCGGTAAATTCTTCTACTATAGAAATGACAGGACGGCTAGATAAAGATTGTAAAACGTTGAATGCTAAATGGGACTCAAAATAACGGCGAACCGGACAGTTAGAAATCGCTTTAGGAGAGAAATCAATACGAAATTCCTTAAGGCTCTCTGCTCTTTTAAAAAGGTTATTTAATTTGGATTTATTTTCACCGCGAAGATAAAGTTTAATCAATTTGACTTGCCTTGGAACGTCATTTTTATATTCATCGATTAGTATTAACAATGCCTGACTGGGTGTGATAGATAACATTTTTCAGTACCTGCAAACGAAAAAATAAATACTCCTTGTGTATTATAAGTTTTAATTCTCAGTTTCATAAGCGATCCGCAAGATAACGCCGATCGCCAAGCAATTCATCAACAAACTGCTACCACCATAACTGATAAAAGGCAGCGTTAATCCTTTGGTTGGCAAAACGCCAGCCGTAACGCCGATATTGATAATCACTTGTAACCCTAACCAGAGCGCAATTCCATACGCAAGGTAAGCGGAATAAAGTTGATTGCTATTTTCAGCCCGTCGGCCAATTAAAATAATACGACCGATTAATAAAACGAATAAGCCCATCAACAAAATTTCTCCGATTAATCCTAACTCTTCGGCAAGCACAGCAAAAAGAAAATCCGTGTGTGCTTCGGGCAAATAAAACAATTTTTGCACGCTATTTCCCAAACCAACGCCGAAAAGTCCACCACGTCCAAAAGCAATAAGTGATTGCGTTAATTGATAGCCCGACCCGAATTGATGTGCCCATGGATTGAGGAAACTCGTTAATCGTTGTAAACGGTAAGGCGACAATATAGCTAATAAAATTAAGGAGCCCGCGACTAAAACCAATAACACACAAAAGGGCCATAACCGTACTCCCGCTAAAAATAGCAACGCCAGGCAAGTCATTGTAATTACTACCGCGGCACCAAAATCAGGTTCTAATAGTAACAACCCCGATAAAATCCCCACGAGCAACATGGGTTTTAAAAATCCTTTCAATTCTTTTTGCACTTCACTTTGATAACGCTGCAAAAAACTAGCGAGATATAGAATAGTTACAAATTTTACGACTTCAGAAACTTGTAAAGAGATAAATCCCAGTTGAATCCACCGCCGACTACCATTGACAGTTTTGCCAATGACAGGGGCCAAAACCAGTATTAATAATAAAAAACCCACCAAAAACAAATAACCGCTATAGGTTTTCCAAACTTTAATAGGAACGCGACTCGCCACCCACGCAAGCGTTAGACCTAAGCTTAAATAAATGAGATGGCGGATAAAATAATGAAAAGGATACCCAAACTGACGATCAGAAATCACCATCGAAGCAGAAGCAACCATTAATAACCCTAACGCCAATAACGACAAAGTACAAATGACAATCCACGCATCGTATGACCAAGAAATAGTTGATTTTTTTTGCATTAAAGCGCTTCCACCGTTTCTGTAAAAACATCGCCGCGGTGTTCGTAGTTGGTAAACATATCAAAACTCGCGCAAGCGGGGGATAATAAAACAATATCGCCGGCTTTGGCGGCTTGAGTGGATCGTTTGACGGCTTCGTTCATTGAATCAGCGTGTTTAATAACGGTTATTTCTTTTAAGGTTTTTTCTAACAGCGGAGCATCCTCGCCGATTAAAATCACTTGTTTAACGTAACGTTTAACGACGTCTTTTAATGGAGAAAAATCGGCGCCCTTGCCTTGTCCGCCAGCGATAAGGATTAGTTGCCCTTTTGCCGCTTGCCCTAAGCTTTCAATGGCAGCGCGGGTAGCGCCAACGTTTGTGCCTTTTGAATCATTATAATAATCAATTTCCTTATACTTGCGTACCCATTGACAACGGTGGCGGATACCGGAAAAATCACGTAATACATGAAGCATATTTTCTATGGGTATTTTAGCTGCTGTTCCCAATGCTAATGCAGCAAGTGCATTTTGGAGATGATGACGGGCGTTTAATTTTAATTCTTGGATGGGCATTAAAATCTTACCCTGATAGGCAATAGACGTTTTTTGATTATGTTCTGCCAACGAAAAATCAGCAGCATTATTTAACCCGAAAGACAAAGGTTTTTTATTAAACGGAAGATGGCGCCAAATTTCTGGTTCGTCCGCGTTTACAATGGGAATAAAACAATCAGTATAAATGCGTTGTTTAGCTCGGAGATAATCTTGTAAAGTCGCATAGCGATTCATATGGTCTTCGCTAATATTTAATATGGTTGCCGCTTGAGATCGTAAAGAAAAAGTCGTTTCAAGTTGGAAGCTCGATAATTCCAGTACGTAATAATCCGGCTCAGGTGTAATTTGTTCTAAGACCGGCTCGCCAATATTACCGCAAACTGAAACGTTTCGGCCGGCGGCTTTCATCATTAATCCCACTACCGTCGTCACGGTGGTTTTGCCATTGGAGCCGGTAATAGCAATAATTGGTTTATTCACATTGCGTGCGAATAATTCAATATCGCCAATAATGGATTTGCCTTGCGCTGCTTGTTTGGCAATTAACGGCTCTTGCAGCGAAACGCCAGGACTTAAAATAATCTCTTGCGCTTCGTTCAATAATTTTTCCGAAAATTGGCCGCGGATCAATTCGACGCGAGGGTAAGTTTTGATAAAATTTTCCCACTCGGGGGGTTCTTCACGACTGTCCATCACCGCAAACGGCTGGTTCTTTGCTGCTAAAAACTGCGCACAAGATAATCCCGTTTTACCTAAACCAACGATAACCGTTAATGATTCGCTACTCATAAGCGTGGTCTGTTTTCCAATGGGAAATTAAAATGATTGATAGGATTATAGAAACTAAATCCGAGGAGAACAACAAGTCGTAAAAAGGGTGTGTTTAAGGGTGCTCTCTTTCCGAAGACCACCCCCCCCTAACCCCTCCCGCAAGCGAGAGAGGGGAATGAACAAATTACTAAATAAAAAAAGCGTTCGGCGTAAGTTTAATTCCTTGATGACTTTTTTGGTCGTATTCACCAAATCTCTTTAATTGATTTAATGCACTACCCGCAGAGGGTGCTACGTTAAAATACACAGGAGTATCAGTTTTGCTTTGGCTCGCTACCTCGTTTCTCATCAAATTTTCTCGCTTATGAAATCACTTTGGCCGATGATGTTTTTTAGGTGGTCGCTGAACTGGCTCTTTTTGCTCCTGATAAGAGAAAAAATTGTAATAGCTCTGCTGAGTGTTGTGTTGGAAATGAGAAGGGGCTTGTGGAAAATAGTGGTTGAACGCCATGTTCTGCTGCTGCATTTGCTGACCCAATATATCAAGCTGTTTTAGCGCGTCGCAATGTTGGTTATAAAGAAAGTTATATTCCTTCCATAGATCATTATACTGTTGTGAAAGTTTTTGATTTTTGTCTACCATTTTATCGACCTCAGCACATCCCTTATCTATCTGCTTTTTTACTTCTTTAAAATCCTCTTCTGCTCTCAACCACAAGCTTTGTCGTATGAAATTTGGATTTTTCTTTTATAACCACAAGAGAGGATTCGACTCTTTTCACTGCCACGTCCAATTTCTTGCGAAGATCAGGTTCGATATTTTGAGCGTATTCATCCGCTCCTGTTTGCTTCGATTCAAAATGAGGTTGGTCCGAAGTATAACGCTTATTGTCCCCACTACCTGAACTGCTGGAACTACTAATACTATTACTGGATGACTGAGACGCTGAGTGCTGGACCACTGGTTCTAATAGCACCCCGTTTTCCGTAAATGATAAAATGTATTTCCCCTCTTGGAAATGAACGTAAATATTCATTTCGTTTAAAAGTTGGGGCTCGACACTATAAAGCATCCGCATCTGCAAGTAAAAACCTTCCTTAGAAGTAATTCCCTCTATTTCAAGGGTTGAGAGCTCGTTGGTCTTAACGATTTTTACAGCCCTTTTTACCAAACGAGCGTACATCTCCTCATGGAAAGTCACTAACAAACTCGAGAATTCTAGGTTATTAGTTAAATATGTTAGGAAACTATCATCCGCCGTTAGGAATGATAATCTCAAGTGTTTAATCGAGGTCGCTTTAGAAATTTGACGTTCTATCGAATTCATCAATGTATCGATAATGTTATGAATTTGTATTTTGTAATTAGATGCGCTCATTGTCAATAAATCTTTCAAGTTTTCGTAACTCTTTACTTTCTGCGAAGTAGCATCTATCAGCGAAATAAAGAACGATTGACAATGGTGTTTTTCAAACATTTTAAAAGCGGAGTCAATTATTCTCTTGTCTATCGCTATTTGGCTTATACAGGTTTGATTTAATAATTTTATTTGCACTCCGTCTATTCGATAATCTAATGGTTTGTCAATAGAATCGTCCGCTGTTTTACAGACGTGGGACATCTTAAAATAAGAAAATTCGTCTCTTCTAATAAAGTTATGATTTCTCATCACTATCTCCAACAATTACAATATTACGCTTCACTGATTCAGGGATTTGCCTTAAGTGTACCGGATGGAGGTTAAATTAATCTTAATGCGAAGAGGTATTTTTCCAAGGCTTTAGGGGGCGGAATAATGTCGTAACTGATTGATTTTTAAAAATCTCTCGGCCGCAAGCGTCTCGGCCATAAGCGACCGAGATTTTTCCCATTTTGAATTTCGCCTGCGCGGGGAACCCGCGCTAACGCCGACCAAAGGGGAGTATTGCATGGCTCCCCTTTGGAAGCCCCATCGCTCTTGTCTCTGGCGCAAGCGCCAGAGATTTATTTCTTTAAATATTTTTTAACGCGCCTTTCAGAAAACTGGACTTGCTTTTTCACCATTACCTGAGTTTTAGCGTTGCCAAGCCGCATAAGACGAGGATAAAAGTGATGATCCAAAATCTTACGATGACTTTGGGTTCGGGCCAGCCTTTGAGCTCAAAATGGTGGTGCAGGGGGGCCATGCGGAAAATGCGTTTGCCGCCGGATAATTTAAAATAACCCACTTGGAGAATGACGGATAACGTCTCGGCAACAAAGATGCCGCCCATTAAGAAATAAACCAATTCTTGTCTCACGACGACGGCAGTGACACCCAACGCTGCACCCAAGCCCAAAGAACCGACATCGCCCATAAATACTTGAGCGGGATAGGTGTTATACCAAAGAAATCCAAGTCCCGCCCCCACTAAGGCGCTGCAAAAAACCACGACTTCACCCGCGCCAGGGATGTAAGGAATTGCCAAATATTGGGCAAAAAAATGATTCCCCGTTGTATAAGCAAAAACACCCAAAGCGGCGCCAATCATCACCGTCGGCATGAGTGCCAAACCATCCAATCCATCGGTTAAATTCACGGCGTTGCTGCTGCCCACGATAACAAAATAAGCCAGAACAATATAAAACAATCCTAAATTCGGTAGTACATTTTTCAAAAAAGGAATAACCAGTGCCGTCTCTGCACCGGTCGTGGCAGAGAAATATAAATAAACCGCCGCCAAAGCGCCAATGATGGATTGCAATAAATATTTTGAGCGGGCCGACAACCCTTTGCTATTTTTTCTAATGATCTTTCGATAGTCATCCATCCAACCGATGGCGCTGAAAGCCACTGTTACCAATAAAATTACCCATATAAAACGATTCGACAAATCACCCCACAAAAGCACACTAATCACAATCGCAACAATAATCAGCACGCCGCCCATCGTAGGGGTTCCGGATTTTTTTAAATGTGTTTGTGGACCATCGTTTCGCACCATTTGCCCGACTTGTAAAGAAACTAAATATTTAATTAAACGCGGGCTCAAGGATAAAACGAGAATTAAAGCCGTTAAAGCGCTCACGATGGATCGAAAAGTCAGATAATTAAAAACACGAAAAGCATGAAAATGCTGGCTTAAAAAATTGGTCAGCCATAAAAGCATTGAATTATTCCTCTAATAACGCGTGGGCAATGTTGCCCATTCTCATGGAAAGCGACCCTTTAACTAACACAACGGCATTGGCATTGAGATCGTTTTTTAACGCAGTTAATAATTTTTCTTGATTATCAAAATGACGGGCATTTTTGCCAAAGGCGTTGGCGGTGTGTTTGGTTAAGGTCCCATAGCAATACAATTGTTTCACGCCTGCTTCAAAAGCGCGTTTTCCGATTTCTTGGTGAAATTGTTCAGCACCTTGGCCTAACTCCAACATATCACCCAATACCAAAACGGAATGCCCGGGTCGTTTTGCCAACACCGCAATAGCGGCGGATACTGAGAGGGGGTTGGCGTTATAGCTATCATCAATAATGATCGCGCCGCGGTAACCTTTTTGTTCGACGAGTCGTCCTTTGACAGGAACCACGCTTTCCAATCCTGCTTTGATGGCGTCAGTGGACAATTGTTGGGCATAGGCCGCAGCGGCCGCCGCGAGTGCGTTAGCGACATTATGTACACCAATTAAGGGCAATTGAATTTCGAGTTGGCCGGTGGGCAAAACGAGTTGGAACGCGGGCCGTCCGTCTGAATTTAGGGTGATATTTTTAGCCATGACATCCGCCGGCTGGTTTATTCCAAAGCTAATAATCCGTCGCGAATGGGCTAAACGACGCCAAAATTCAGCAAAATGATCGTCGTTATTAATAACCGCGGTTCCATCCGATGACAATCCTTCAAAAATTTCACCTTTGGCTTTGGCCACGCCTTCGAGGCTGCCAAAACCTTCCAAATGGACGGGTCCGGCGTTGGTAATAATGGCTACCGAGGGTTTGGCGAGCCCCGTCAAATAAGTAATTTCACCTGGATGATTAGCGCCCAGTTCGAGCACAGCGTAATGGTGATCAGGACGCAACCGTAATAATGTTAACGGCACGCCAATATTATTGTTAAAACTTTTTTCGCTCGCCAATACATTGCCGCATTGACGAAAGACGCTCGCCAAGAGCGCACGTGTGGTCGTCTTGCCGCAGCTACCCGTCACTACAATCGCCGGAATGGGGATTTGCTCACGTTGATAACGAGCTAATCGCCCCAGGGCTTCTAAGGTATCACTGACAAAAATCAGGGGCAAAGTGGTCTTTACTACCCGATTCACAACGGCCCCCACAGCGCCTTGTTCTTCCGCTTTAGCAATAAAATCATTCGCATCGAAATTGGGACCGCGCAAAGCAATAAAAAGACTACCGGGTTGAATCGTGCGAGTGTCTGTACTCACGTTCTCAAACACCGTATCTTCCCCTGTCAAATCGGCATTAACGATTTTTGCGGCTTCAGATAATTTCATCATAACGCTTTTTTAGCTTCCTCGACGTCATTAAAAGGCAGTACCTGATCTGCGATGGTCTGCGTGGTTTCGTGCCCTTTGCCAGCAATCAGAACGATATCATTAACCGCCGCCATTTGCACGGCATAGCGGATCGCTTCGGCACGATCCAATTTTACAAGCACTGCATTTTTATTTTTGAAACCCGCTTGTATATCTTGAATAATGGTTAAAGGCGATTCCGTACGCGGATTATCGTTCGTTAAAATAATTTGATCGGCGTGTTGCTCGGCAACGGCAGCCATTTGTGGTCGTTTGCCGCGATCACGATCGCCCCCACAACCAAAAACACAAATTAATCGGCCCTGACAATGTTCGCGTAAAGCGGTTAGCGCTTTTTCCAGGGCATCGGGAGTATGGGCGTAATCGACAATAATCTGGGGTTGACGCTGACTATCCACCACCTGCATGCGCCCGGGTACATTACGCAATTGAGATAATTCGAGCAGCGCTTTGTCGAAGGGAATTTCACACAGACACAACACGCTCAAAACCGCTAACAAATTGCTGATATTAAACCGACCGAACAAAGGCGTGGTGAAAGTGCCTTCCCCCCAAGGAGTTTGAACCTCCACCGAAAATCCTTGTGCTAAAGGTTGAATAGCACTGGCAATCACAGAAGAAACTCGGTCGTCTTTCACTCCGTTAGCGGAATAACCCACTAAAGTTAATTGATGACGATAATGAGCGATGATGCGTTTTCCTAAAGCGTCATCACAATTTACTACGCCAGTGTGCAACCCCGGCTGTTGGAATAATAATTCTTTCGCACGCGCGTAATTTTCCATGTCACCGTGGTAATCCAAATGGTCGCGCGATAATTGGGTAAATACAGCGATGTCAAATTGCACGCCTTCCACTCGCCGCTGATGCAGTGCGTGCGAGGAAACTTCCATTGCAATTGCTTTGGCACCTTGTTTTCGCATTTCGGCGAAGGCTTGTTGCAATTGGATGGGTTCGGGAGTGGTGTGAGAGGTTTTGTGTAAACTCCCCAAAAAGCCGTAACCCAAGGTGCCTATAACGCCACAACGGATTCCTTGAGATTGCAAGGCTTGCGCAATGAATTGGGCGCAGGAAGTTTTCCCATTGGTGCCCGTGATACCGATGATTTCCATTTCGCATGAGGGATCGTCATAAAATCGGGCGGCAATTTCGCCAATGCGATGTTGTAAATTTTCAAAGGGAATTAAGGGAACTTTGGTTTGAATCGAAGGATTATATTGATTAGCCTCGTAAAACACCGCCGCCGCTTTTTTATCCAACGCTTCTTTAATATAATCCCGTCCATCCACCTGCAATCCTGGATAAGCGATAAAAAGATCGCCAGGCTGTATTTTCCGGCTGTCTGTTTGAAGGGCTTTGATTAATACATCGGCCGTTAGCGCCTTATTTTTAGCGTCTAATAGCTGACTCAGGTATTTTCCATTCATCTAAAGGATTATACCTGCTTAGTTCGATAGCGAAAGCTAATGACGAAAATCTATTTTTGGGGGTAGAAAAAAAGCTCGGGCAAACCTTCCCGCGTCAGCAGCGATTTCTCCTCTTCTTCCGGTTCGCGACAGTGTTTCCAAAGGGTATAACCCGTCCCTCCGGCAAATGCAAACCCACCCACAATAGTACCGCCTATCAAAAAGACGGGAGCGCTCTCTGACGCTAGCATTAACGCGAAGCAGGCAACGGCCACACCACAACCGCCGCCCAGTAGGCTCCCCCGTAAAAAATGGCCCATATAATCAACACAATTATTAGCCGTACTCATTCCAGTCCCCTTTGTTTTATAAAGTCTTAAAAACCCCTAATAACCTTACCACTCATCTTAAGGGGTTAAATTTGATAAATTCAACGAACGAGCTCAAAAATACGACTTTTCCATCAGGAGAAATAAAAAAGCACTTAACATAATATTAAAAAAACGTAGCCCGTATGCAGCGAAGCGAAATACGGGGGCATAGACTTTTTTAATTATTGAGAATTAAGAAATCTTTAATCTCGCAGTGGTATGCTAATTAAAAATCACAAGGGATTAACTGATGCCACGTCATCGGAAAAAGACGTCTTTACAACGGCCAGCCACTTCATCACTTCCCTCCAACGCTGCCCGCTGGAATCTTTTTTTTAGTCTATTTTTAGCGCTTTTCGCCGGAGTCGGATTGGGATTTTTGTTTCATTATTTATTGAAAGGCCGTGTTGATTCATCTTTCGATTCAAATCCAACACCGTCTTTCGAACCGCCCTCGTCCACGTCAGTTTTTAATAGCCCCCCATACTCTGCCTTTTACCAAAGGGATCATTATTTTATGAATGGGTTTTTTGAAACCTTACCAGATTCAGATCCTATTTCACCCACCGTTAAAAAGAAACAAACCAGCATAAAAAGATTGAAGCAAGAAATCATCCATCGGATTAAGAATTTAGAAATAACAGTGGATCTCAGGGGGTTTCCAAAGGGAGGAAATACTTTGCGCTTCATTGAAAGAATGAAAAAGTTATTACCCAATTCAGCGAATCCAAGAGATATCAAAAAGGCGCTTGATAGTAATTTGAAAATTTCGGTTGCTCATCCTAATAACCCACAACTTCCCGATTCTAAGAACGGAAAGGCTTATTTTTTTCCAGCACGCAATTCAATGATTATTATTTTTCGACCTGAAGATAATAATGAAATGTTAAGGCGAACGTTGTGCAATGAAATGTATCATGCTGCCAATTTCGCTAGGAATAAAGAAATAGCAAAGGATGAAGGTGCGTTGACGCTCTTGTTGCAGAAACAACGCCCTGAAGCTCCTGTCATGAATCATGATGGTGTTGTGGATTCTAATAAGTATTTTAAATTTCGTGAGGCTTATCGGGCTTTTGATAAGCGCTTTACGGAAATCGAAAAACAACTGGAAAGAAACCCCAATGACGGAAGATTACAAAAATTTATCGCTACTTTTTCGGGCTACCAAGGAGACAACGTTATTTTCTTTTTTAAAAAAACCGAATATCTTTTGTTACGAGAAGCGTATCCGGATTTTCCTTGTATTAAAGACGGGTTTTATTATTGGAGTGATAAACAAGTTTATAAAATCGTGCACACTGTAAAAAATGGAAAGCGCATAAAACTGGCTACGCACTATTACCCTTATTACGGAGACCCAAATGATAAAACGCGAGGATTGCGGGCTTTTATTTATGACACACATTCCCAGATTGAAACATTGCTAAGCGGTCAAGGGTATGGATTTTCTTTTTTTGCCCAAGATCAAGATGCCATTATCGACATCTACGATGAATTTTTTAGCTACTTAACCACCCTACCTCGAAAAATGCTGCGATTGATTGCCCCTGAATTTTGCGATTATATGGCTGAATACAGGGGAAGACCGCGTGGCCGTGCCGATAATTCATTGAGCGCGTCGGTTTAAACGTCTACGAATTATCCGGTGGCACATCTAATATGCGCAAAGCGCCGCTCATGATTTTTGAAAATAAAGGAGCGGCTACAATTCCGCCGAAATGCTGGCCTTGGGGATCGCGAATTACGACGGCGACAACTAAGCGTGGATTATTCGCTGGCGCGATACCGACGAATGAAGCTACGTAGCGGTGTTTGAAATAACCATTCGGTCCGGCAATATAAGCGGTCCCTGTTTTTCCTGCCACGCTATAACCATAGACTTGTGCACGCGTACCCGTTCCTCCCTTTTGAACAACGGTTTCAAGCATTTTTATTACGGTTTTTGCGACGTTTTCGGGCAAAACCCGAACGCCTTGCGGGGACTCGTTCACTTTAACAAACGTAACCGGTTTTCTTATACCCCCGGCGGCTAAAACTGCGTAGCCTTGAGCGAGTTGCAACGTGGTTACCGCAAGTCCGTATCCATAAGCCAAAGTGGCAACGACGCTCGGAACCCATGTTTCATAAGGGATCAAAGCACCATTAGATTCGCCAGGGAATCCGCTCGTGGTTCTTTCACCAAAACCAAATGCGTGTAATAAAGTGTAATAATGCTGAGGCGTCAATGATAACAAAATCTTAGCGGCGGCGATATTGCTTGATTTTTGCAATAATTGCGTCAGCGTGACAACGCCGTAATTTAAATCATCGTGAATGCGGTAACCGCCGATTTTCATCCATCCGGGGTTGGTATTAATTTGGGTATCGGGTTTATATCGACCGCTTTCCAAAGCAAGCGCGATCGTGAAGGGTTTATTGACAGAGCCTGGTTCAAACATATCCGTCACCGCTCGGTTACGATACCGTCCGTCGTGATCGGTCGGGCGGTTATTCGGGTTGTAACTCGGCTGGTTTACCATCGCTAAAATTTCACCCGTTTTTACATCGAGCACGACTACAGAACCCGATTGTGCGTGATAAGTGGAAACCGTTTCCTCCAACGCTTTATACGCCAAGTATTGAATTCGATGATCGATACTTAAATTTAAATCATGTCCTTGGGCGGGTTTTTGCAACACGGCCACATCAGCAATCACGTGGCCGAGACGATCCTTTAACACTTCCATTTTACCCGGCGTTCCCCCAAGCCATCGATTATAAGCGAGCTCTAGCCCTTCCTGTCCTTGATCGTCGATATTCGTCAACCCAACCACATGAGCAGCCACTTCACCTTCCGGATAATACCGCCGATATTCACGCTGAAAAAAAACGCCCGAAATATTTAGCCCACGAATTTGTTTTGCTACGAAAGGAGGATTACCGCGCTTTAAATAAACGAACTGACGATCCCCCATTTTTTTGGCTCGCTTTTTAATAAACGAAAGGGGGAGATGTAAAAGGTGAGCAAGCTGTTTTAATTGAATCGGCGTCGCTTGAAATAATTGCGGATTTATCCATACGGAATCCACTGGCGTACTAATGGCTAACGGTACGCCCAATCGGTCGGTAATCATACCGCGATAGGCCGGAATATTGACGACACGGAGGACCCTCGCCTTACTTTGCCTCAGTAGAAAAGATCGATCCAGGACGTTTAAATCGATCAATCGCCATAATAATCCGGCCACCGCGACACTCAGTAAAAACCATAACGCGTAAAACCGCCAAGCGCGTTGCACTGGGTTACTCAATCATCGCATCGGCATTAACTAAAATGACCTCCTTTGCACTTGGCAGTTGCATTCCTAATTGCTGCTCAGCGATTCGTTGCACCCGAGATTGGGTTGACCACGTCGTTTGTTCTAATAACAATTTTCCCCATTGAATAAGCTCTTCGGCTTTTTCACGCTGTAGGGTTTGATATTGAATGAACAAACGGCGGTTTAAGTCTTTAAAATAAACCACACCAAAAGCAGAGCACAACAATGCGATGACCAGCGCCACAATCACCACTCCCTGTTTAGTTATCTGGAAGGTGCGATTTCGCGTCCTCACATTTTGTGCGACGATGACACGAGTTGCTGTGTTCATGAGAGTTTCTCCACGATGCGTAAGCGAGCGCTACGCGCCCGCGGGTTTTTTTTAATTTCGGCCTCTGTTGGTCTGATCAGAGAACCAAGGGGTTTTAATCGGTGTTTTATATCTTTTGCCAAAATCGGGATCTCACGCGGCAAATGATCGCGTGATTCTTTTTGGATAAAGCGTTTAACGAGACGGTCTTCCAACGAGTGAAAACTAATCACGCACAATCGACCGCCGACTGCTAATGTTTCCAAGCACTGCGGCAAACATTCACGCAATTCATCCAATTCCCGATTGATAAAAATTCGAATGGCTTGGAAAGTTCGCGTTGCTGGGTGTTTTTTAATCTCTCGCTGAGGATAAGCTTTTATGACAATGTCGCTTAATTCTTGCGTTCGGGTAATGGGTTTTTCTTCGCGCGCGTTAACGATCGCTTGGGCGATGCGCTTGGCAAAGCGTTCTTCGCCGTAATTCCATAGCACGCGGCGAATGTCTTCCATTGCGGCCTGATTAATCCAACTAGCTGCATCCATACTTTGTTTCGGATTCATTCGCATATCCAATGGCCCGTCCTTTGAAAAACTAAATCCACGTTTAGCATCCTCCAATTGGGGTGACGAAACCCCGATATCCAGCAATATTCCATTCACTTTTCCTTCCCATCCGCGATCCCTGACAGCTTTTTGCAGATTCGCAAACGTTTCATGGACGATGCTGAATCGCGCATCCTCAAAAAGGGCTTTATTTGCAACGGCAACAGCATCCGGGTCTTTATCCATCGCCATCAACCGGCCGTTTGGCCCCAACCGCTGTAATATCCCAAAACTATGCCCTCCTCTTCCAAATGTTCCATCGACATAAATTCCGTCCGGTCGAATCGCAAGTCCTTCCATCACTTCATCAAATAAAACCGGTTTATGTGCCTCCATCGTTATTACAATGAAAGAGACCTTAACTCCGGCGGCAAATCGTCTCCTTTCGGAAGCTCTTCAGCCAGCCAATCTTCGCGAGCCGTCTCCCATTGCGACTTGCCCCATAATTCAAATTTTTTGCCTTGCCCTACCAGCATCACCATCGACCCTAAGCCCGCATATTCTCGTAATACCGGCGGAATTAAAATTCGACCGCTGCGATCTAATTCCACTTCTGTAGCGTGACCAATTAACAACCGCTGAATCCGACGGCTGGCAGGATGATAACTCGGTAAGTTTTCCAATTTTTGTTCAATTTGTTCCCACTGTGGATGGGTGTAAATTAAAAGGCAGCGCTCTTCGGTATCAATGGTGACTACTAAGATACCGTCCGCTTCGCTTTCGATCGGTTCGCGATACCGCGCCGGTATGGCGATTCGACCTTTGGCATCAACTGCGATGGGATTTAACCCCCGAAACATCTGAAAGCCCCCACATTTTTCCACATTATACCACTTTTTGACACAGACAGTCTAACTATAGACTATTTTTGAAAAAACAAGGGGAAGCACACCGATGGCGCTTTTCTTAGCGTTTTAGTAAAGTAGCCCGCGAGACGGCCTAGCCTACACTTTCAACCCTCTCCCCTGTGGGGAGGGGTTGTTAATCACGAAAGTTGTCAAATTGGAGAGGAAGGCCAATTTCTTGTTCTTTGAGCAGACCGATTACAGACTGTAAGTCATCGCGCTTTTTGCCAGTCACGCGGACTTTTTCGCCTTGGATGGCGGCTTGGACTTTGAGTTTTTGGTCTTTGATGAGTTTGATGATCTTTTTGGCGGCGGTTTGATCGATGCCTTCGAGCAACATCACCGTTTGTTGAGCGCTTTTGTGCTGGATGATGGGATCTTCTAATTTCATATGAGCGACATCGATTTGACGTTTGGCAAATTTGTTTTGCAAAATATCAATCATTTGCTTGAGCTGAAAATCGGTTTCCGCTTGTAAAGTAATGCTGTTTCCTTCGTATTTATACGTGGCACCGGACCCTTTAAAATCAAAGCGGGTTGCGACTTCTCGATTGGCTTGATCTACAGCATTACTCACTTCGTGCTTGTTCAATTCAGATTGAATGTCAAATGACGGCATGGCTTAACTCCATTGGGTGATTGAGCGTAGGATTTTAGCACTAACTGGGTTTCTTCAAAAACATTAAGGCACCTTTAAATGTCAAGAACGAGTGTCATTTCTCTTTTTCTTGTGAGAAAATAGTAAGGTAAAAAGATCAAAAGGGGAAATCGATGTCGGCAACCCAACTTTTAAATAACGCTATTAAAGATTTAGTTACTAAAACTGCAGAGCGAATTGAGCGTGAGCAGGTGGATAACTTTTTGAAGGCAATACAAAAATGCGTGAGCCCAAGCCCATCTACTATGTTCACGACTTCTAAAGCTGAATCTGTTTCTTCTAAATCGGAGGAAGAAGAGCATCCTTCTCCAGCTCCAGGGGGCTAGAGCAATAGGGAAGACGTTTCTAAATCTTCCCTATTTCATTGCTCCCAATTCAAAATCACTTTGCCTGTTTTACCCGACAGCATTACATCAAATGCTTGTTGAAAATCCTTCATCGGAAACTCATGCGTGATGATGGGTGAAATGTCTAACCCGCTTAGTAATAAATTAGTCATTTTATACCACGTCTCAAACATGCGGCGTCCATAAATCCCTTTTATCAATAAGCTTTTGAAAACGACTTGATTCCAATCAATCGCAAACGGTTCCGGTGGGATACCCAAAAAGGCGATTTTCCCGCCGTTATTCATTACCGTTAACATGCTGCGAAAAGCCTCAGCGTTTCCTGACATTTCAAGACCGACATCAAAACCCTCTGTCATCCCAAGATTTTTCATCGTCTCCGTTAAGGGAGTTTTTGTCGAGTTAACGGCAGCGGTTACGCCCACTTTTTCGGCTAAAGCTAAACGGTAATCATTGACATCCGTTATCACTACATGCCGCGCCCCGACGTGCCGCGCAATGGCTGCTGACATCAATCCGACGGGGCCTGCGCCGGTAATTAATACATCTTCGCCCACTAAATCAAACTCCAACGCGGAATGTGCGGCGTTGCCGAAAGGATCTAAAATGGCAGCGATATCATCGCTAATTTTTGCCGGAATTTTATACGCATTTTTAGCGGGGATAACTAAATATTCCGCAAACGCGCCGGGACGATTTACGCCAACGCCTACGGTGTAGCGACACAAATGGCGCTTACCGGCGCGACAATTACGACAATCCCCGCACGTGATGTGTCCTTCCCCTGAAACCCGATCTCCAACCGCCAACGCGCTAGCGGCCTCGCCTACCTCCACGATTTCACCAACAAATTCATGGCCGACGTGCATGGGGACAGGAATGGTTTTTTGCGCCCATTCATCCCATTTATAAATATGCAAATCCGTGCCGCAAATGGCGGTTTTTTTAATTTTAATTAATACTTCGTCCCGGCCGGGTTTAGGCGTTGGTGCCTTGTGGAGCCAGAGGCCAGGGGCTGGTTTTAGTTTGGAAAGTACTTTCATAAGTTTTTTTTAGACCCACTCCCGCAAATGGAAAGGGAGATTTAAATAGCTCCTAATTTCTTACCCACCTGCCCAAACGCTTCAATCGCTCGATCCAATTGTTGTTGTGTATGAACCGCTGACATTTGAACGCGGATGCGCGCTTTACCCATTGGCACAACCGGATATGAAAACCCAACCACGTAAATCCCTTCCTGCAATAAATGATCGGCCATATTCGTTGCCAATTGAGCATCTCCCAGCATCACCGGAATAATGGGATGATTGCCCGGCACCAATTGGAAGCCCAATTTTTCCATGCCGGCGCGGAAATAGCGACTATTTTCTTGTAATTGTTTGCGTAATTGCGGGCCTTCGGTTTTTAATAATTCGAGGACTTTTAGCGAAGTCGCAACAATGACGGGTGCGACCGTGTTTGAAAATAAATACGGCCGTGAACGGTTGCGCAGCCATTCAATAATCTCTTTATGCCCCGAGGTGTAACCACCGGATGCGCCCCCTAATGCTTTACCTAAAGTGCCAGTAAGAATATCCACGCGATCAGCAACGCCGCAATATTCCGGTGTGCCTCGGCCGTTTTCACCGATAAATCCAACCGCGTGTGAATCATCCACCATGACTAAAGCGTTATATTTATCGGCTAAATCACAAATTGATTTTAAATCAGCGATAATGCCATCCATCGAAAAAACGCCATCCGTTGCGATTAATTTAAATCGAGCGCCTTTTTCGTCGGCTTCTTTTAATTTCGCTTCCAAATCGCCCATGGCGTTATTTTTATAGCGATACCGTTGTGCTTTACATAATCGGATACCATCGATAATACTCGCGTGATTCAATTCATCGCTAATAATAGCGTCTTCAGGGCCTAATAAGGTTTCAAATAAACCCCCATTCGCATCAAAACAAGAGGAATAAAGAATGGTATCGTCGGTGCCCAAAAATTCGCTGATATCTTTTTCGAGTTCTTTGTGAATGGTTTGTGTCCCACAAATAAAGCGCACTGAGGCCATACCAAAGCCATACTGTTCAACGACTGTTTGTGCGGTTTTAATTAACGCTGGGTGATCCGCCAGCCCTAAATAATTATTGGCGCAAAAATTAAGAACTTCTTTCTCACCTACTTTAATTTCTGCGTTCTGGGGTGAGGTGATAATTCGTTCGGATTTGTAAAGTCCTGCTTTTTTTAAGCCTTCGATTTCTTTATTTAATTGGGACAATATTTCCTGCATTATTTGACCTCGGTATTTTTCTTCGTGCTTATAATTTTGGAGAGCCAGCCGATAAGCCGGGTTCTGTCATGAACAGTCATCTATCTGGGATACATGTCACCATGTACCTCAAGCAGCCTACCCGAATCCACTGTGTGGGCCACACAATCAGGATTCCTATTTGGCCTTGCTCCGAGTGGGGTTTACCATCGCCGTTAATGTTACCACCAACGCGGTGTGCTCTTACCACACCATTTCACCCTTACTGCCTGACGGCAGCGGTATTCTTTCTGTTGCACTTTCCGTAGGCTCGCGCCTCCCAGGGGTTACCTGGCACTCTGCCCGATGGAGCCCGGACTTTCCTCCCAACTACCGTTGAGCGACTGTTTGGCTGGCTCTGGCGGGTATTATATCGTGTTAGCTGGATGCAAAATAGGCTAAATTTGTATTTTAACTCCCTCGGCATTTTGTTCAGAAGTTCTCGGTATCAGGCCATGAATGCTATAATTTTAGTTAAGCGTCTAGGACACAAACTAACTATAAATGAGGAGGATAGACCAATGACTATCATACGTAATGTTTGCCTAATCACGATCAGCTTCATCGGTTTGGCTTTTACAAGCCTACCAGCGAGTGCAAGTAGCAATGAAGCAAAGTATCACTTTACAAGGTGCGATACGATAAATCCTTTTCCTCCTCATACGTTTGTACCTTGTAAGAACGTAGATATAAATGAAAAAACCTATTGCTTATTAACTGATGGCGCCTCTTTTGATGTGATCAAATCCGAAAATACGATTCGTTGTTCGAATCAACGTGGCGTATTTGCAGTGGACAAACAACATGGAACGACCTTATGCGTCGTTAATCAGCGTCAATTATCTGTCCAATGTTTGTATCAAAAAAAATAAAAAAGTCCGATCACTTCCACGCCGGAATCGCGCCATCACCGAATATTTTTTTCGCTGCGCTTAAAACCGCCGGCGAATGCAATGCCGAGACTAATTGTTTTAATCGCGGGTCATTTTTATCATCTTCTCGGACAGCCACAACATTGGCATAAGGCGAGTTTGGGCCTTCGGTGAGTAATGCGTCACGCGAGGGCGATAAGCCGGCAGGGATGGCGTAGTTAGTATTAATGGCGGCAAGATCGACATCCCCCAGCGAACGAGATAACTGGGCTGCATCGAGCTCCACAATTTTCAGCTTTTTGGGATTGCTCGCGATATCCATTGGGGTGGCGTTAATAGTAACGTGAGTCTTTAGTTGAATTAATTGGGCCTTTTCTAATAACAGAAGGGCACGCGCTTCGTTGCTGGGGTCGCTTGGGACGGCAATTTTTGCGCCTGTTTTTAACTGGGTAAGCGCGGTGATTTTTTTGGAATATAAACCCATCGGGTAAACAAATGTTTTTCCGATGGAAACGATTTTATAACCACGCATTTCAATTTGGGCTTTTAAATAAGGAAGATGTTGAAACATATTCGCATCGACACTGCCATCCGCTAGCGCTTCATTCGGGGTGTTATAATCCGAAAAAGTGATGATATTGACGTGCAATCCGTAACGATTTAAAGCAACTTGTTTAGCCACTTCCATCAATTGTGTTTCGGGCCCGGCGATAGTGCCCACACGAACTTCATTTTTTGCTTCTTTTTGATGACAAGCCGTTAATCCAACAAGCATTACCCCTGAAATTAAAAGTCTCATTAATTTTTTTAGCATGGAGATTCCCTTTATTTATAATAAGAAAGTCGATTTGCCGCCCAATCGCCTAAGTACTGCAATAATTGGACGAGAACGATCAAAACAGCAATGGTAATAAGCATAACGCGAATATCAAACCGCTCATAACCATACCGAATAGCCAAATCACCCAAGCCTCCGCCGCCCACCACGCCAGCCATCGCCGAATAGCCCACTAACGTAACTGCCGTTAGCGTAATCCCCCGAACCAAGGTCGGTAACGCTTCGGGTATCAATACCTTGCGAATAATCTGCATGGGTGTTGCACCCATCGCCTGAGTGGCTTCGACTAAACCCGCGGGCACTTCCTGCATGGCGGTTTCCGATAAGCGCGCGAAAAAAGGTATAGCACATAAACTTAAGGGCACAATAGCCGCTGTTGTTCCAATCGAGGTGCCCACAATAAATCGCGTTAACGGAATAATTGCGATCATTAAAATAATAAATGGAATCGAACGCGTCGCGTTAACAAGCGACGATAAAACACGATTTAAAAAGGGCCGAGCCAACAGTTGATTTTTTTGCGTTACCAACAAAATCACACCTAACGGCAAGCCAATAAGGACCGCAATAATACAGGGAATAATGACCATTTCGATGGTCTCTCCCAAAGAATTAACGATAGCGCCAATCATCTGCACTGACATAACCCAGCACCTCAACTTGTAAACCTTTCTCGTTTAAATACGCTATGCCTTGCGGCAAGGTGTCCTTTACGTTGCGAAGAGCAACTAACATCATACCAATAGAATCGTCGCGCAAAAATTCAAGACGGGCTTGTAAGATATTAACTTGCAAATCGAATTTTCTAATAAACTCATCAATGATCGGCGTTTCGGCGGTATGCTCGGTGAAATCAATGCGAAGCAAGGCATACCCCTCATCCAGCGTTGTTTTTTGCAACCGATTTCGTAAAATTTCGGGTAATTTTACTTTGATTGATGAATGCGTAAATTTTTTGGCAATTTCTGTTTTGGGACGTTTAAATAAACTGACCACATCGTTCTCTTCCACAATTCGGCCTTGATCTAATACCGCTACTCGATCAGCTACAGTTTTAATAACTTCCATTTCATGCGTAATTAATAAAATCGATAAATTCAACTCCCGATTGATATTTTTGAGCAGCTGTAAAATAGAATGCGTCGTTTCCGGGTCCAGCGCGGAGGTCATTTCATCGCATAATAAGACAGTCGGATTGGTTACTAAAGCACGTGCGATGGCTACGCGCTGCTTTTGGCCGCCGCTCAATTGACTGGGGTAGGCGTTAATTTTAGCGGTTAAGTCGGTTAATTCCAAAAGCGGTAAAACGACCTTTCTAATTTCGGTCGGGTTTTTGCCCAGCAATTGTAAAGGAAAGGCGATATTTTGATAGGCCGTGCGCGCGCTTAATAAATTAAAGTGTTGAAACACCATTCCCATCCGGTGACGCGCCTGCCGCAAAACTTTGCTGGAAAGCGTTGTGAGGACTTGCCCATCCACAATCACTGATCCTTTGTCAGGCCGTTCTAATAAATTAACGCAACGAATCAAGGTGCTTTTGCCTGCGCCGCTTTTTCCAATGACCCCGAACATTTCTCCGGCGCTCACGCGTAAATTAATATCCGATAACGCGAGAACGCCCCCCTGTTTGGCGGAATAAGTTTTTGTGACGTTTCGTAATTCAATCATAATCAGTAGCCCGTATGAAGCGAAGCGGAATACGGGGAAGCAACCCTACTTTCCAATGGTAAATGTTCACAGTTAAAAGGGGGAGAATGGAGATCTGCACTCCCGCTTTAGCTGTATTTATTGATGCGCCCGCAAGCTGAGGCTCAAATCGGCGCAAAATCTTACAGTAACGAAGTGACCTAAATATGTCAAGTTTGCACAGCAATTCTCATTTTGGCTTTGAGACTTTTAAAAGCACGTCGTCCCGCGGCCGAGCCGCGGGACGACGATGCCAACATTAGAATTGCTGGAGGTTGCGGGTGCAATTAAAAGCCTAGGTTTTTATGCTGCCTTTCTTTCTTGCCAATAATTATTCCATTGCGCATTGGCTCGATTGACCGATGAGCACTTTCAATTTCGCCCGATCCAATGGGCAATCCTTGCTCAAGGGCCGTCTTGTAATCTAATTGATGAGATAGTTAAATATTGATCTGATTAAGAGACTATTTATGATCCGGAATCTTCCTATTTTAATACTTGGCGCTCTCATTGGATTATTGCAAGGAGCATTGGTTTATTACCAGTCCGACGCTGTTAGCCTTTATCTCTTCATTGTTACTGTTGATTTACACTTTAAGCTTCAATCAGAAGCACTTGCTTCGACATCTCATTACTTCTTTTTTAGCGGCAGGTTTAGCCTTTATTATTATTTATTGGCCTTATACCGGCTCCAGCGGCAAGTCTTTAAGTCTTATTAATTTCGCGCTCGTGTTTTATGTAATTCATGCTTTTCATATGGCCATTCATGAAGAAAATAAAATTAAAGTCAGTTATCCCAGTTTATTTTACGCGGTGTGGGACAGCTTTAGTCTTTTCCTTGTCGGCCTGCTGTTTTTGGGAATCGCGTGGGCGTTGTTGGCAACCACCGGTAAGATATTTTCTTTAGTAAACGTTCCCGTCGTTTCTTCCTTTATTTATAAACCACAGGTTTCTTTATTTTTGAGTATTCTATTTTTCAGCGCCGGCGTTGCTATCGGTCATGACACTCAAAAAATTGTGCGCAGCATTCGGCATGTCGTTCTATTGATGGCACGATTATTACCGCCTTTTATCACTATCATCGGCATTATCTTTACGATGGTTGCGATTTTCATGACCTCTCAGCGTCAATTATCAGGAAGCACGATTGAATGGATTACTTTAACCATAATGGCAATTGCTATTATTTTTCTCAATGCTTTTTATCAAGAAGGGGAATCTTATAAATTATACCCGGTGGCCATTCAACAAACCGTGAATGTTTTTTTCCTGATATTACCGGTGTATGCAATTTTTGGTTTGTTGTCTTTTTTTCCAGCGATGAAACTTTTTGGCATTTTAATTTCGTTATTAATCGAAATAACTTAAATCCCTTTATTTTGCGATTATTTCTTCTTTTTTATTGCGTGGCCTATGCGATTGCACTTTTCCCGCGCTATGGACGGCTCCGTTTAATCAAATCTTTTAACGTCTTTTTAGCTATTAGTTTTTTAACCGCTATGTTGTTAATCAATAATCCATTCACCGGTGCTCACCATCGCAATCTCGCGGGATTTTTCTTGCCTGGGCCGGCGATGCCCCGCCCGGATCATGTTAAGCCAGCTGATTTGTCCATTACCCGAGTTAAACAGCAAAGAGAAGCTGATGAACGATTAAAAGCAGCGGGGTTGGCTTGGAGCACTAAACGTCAGCATTCGATTGTAGCGGGAGTTCGCAATGGATATCCTCTGTCCATTTGCCGCACTCGCTATCGCGGCGGAATTCATCCGGGGGAATTTTACAAAGGCATTTGTCATTTTACTTTTGCAGGAAAAACGCTTCGTGCTCCTAATTTTCAAGTACTAACAGGCGATGCCAAAAAAATAATTTGGCAAGGCGATATGGATTATCAGCCCAAAGTGCAGGTAGTCATGGGCGGTAGTGAAATCCCTCCGCAACAAAACTACATCCGCCAATTGCGTATATGCCGCGTTATCTACCATAACGCGATTTACATCGGCAAAGCCTTTGACGGGGAATGTCACATCCCTTTTACGAATAAAGAAGTTGCTGTACTCGGGTATCAACGATTAGCCATTCCGAAATCTAAGTAACCCGTAGTCCGTATGAAGCAGCGAAATACGGGATTGCGCCTGCCATTTGAGCTAAAAATTTGCTAACATGACCGCCTATGACTACTTCACCTTTTGAAAAAAACGCTCACGAAATTTATCAAACCATTTCCACCCTCTGGGATGATAGTATTATTCCCGAATTAGCGAATTACATAAAAATTCCTAATAAATCCGTGCTGTTTGACGCCGATTGGAAAGCACACGGTTACATGGATGAAGCCATGACACTGATTGTGGAATGGTGCGAAAAACAACCCATTAAAGATATGAAGCTTGAAGTGGTGGAATTGCCAGGACGAACGCCACTTTTATTTATTGAAATCCCCGGCCAAACGGACGAAACCGTTTTGTTGTATGGCCACATGGATAAACAGCCGGAAATGAAAGGTTGGGACGCGGATTTAGGGCCGTGGAAACCGGTTATTAAAGAAGATAAGCTGTATGGGCGGGGCGGCGCTGACGATGGTTATGCTGCTTTTGCTTCGCTCACCGCCATTGCAATGCTGCAACGTTTTCAAATACCTCACGCCCGCTGCATTGTTCTTATCGAAGCCTGCGAAGAAAGCGGGAGTGCGGATTTACCTTTTTATTTACACCAATTAAAAAACCGCATCGGAAATCCCAATTTTGTTATTTGCTTAGACAGCGGTTGCGGCAATTACGAACAACTGTGGTGTACGACATCGCTGCGCGGCGTTATCGGTAGCGAATTGAAAATCGAGGTTTTAAAAACCGGACTCCATTCCGGAACAGGGAGCGGCATAATCCCTTCCCCTTTTTTGATTTTACGCCAGCTTTTAAATCGAATTGAAGACAGTCAAACAGGAACAATCATTGTTGACGAATTAAAAGTCGATATCCCCCCTCAATATATCGATCAAGCTAAAAAAACGGCTGACGCTCTGGGGAGCGTTTTCTTTGAAATGTATCCCTTTTTATCTAAGGTTGAGGCGGTTTCCTCAAATCTTCCCGAATTGCTGTTAAATCGCACCTGGCGTCCCCAACTCAGTGTTACGGGAATCGACGGATTACCCTCGGTGGAAAACGCCGGCAACGTTTCCATCCCGGAATTAACAGTGATGCTTTCCATGCGATTACCCCCGACGGTTGATGGCGAAAAAGCCTCAACCGCTTTGAAAGCTATCTTAGAAAAAGATCCTCCTTACAACGCAAAAATTTCTTTTCAGTCCGACGCTAAAGCAAGCGGTTGGATGACTCCTCCGTTAAGTGAGTGGCTGGCCAAAGCCAATGAAACCGCTTCTCAGCAATTTTTTAGAAAGCCCGCCGCTTATATAGGCGAAGGGGGCACTATCCCCTTTATGGGAATGCTCGGTAAAATGTTTCCGAAAGCCCAGTTTATGATTACCGGTCTTTTAGGCCCCAAATCAAACGCTCACGGCCCAAATGAATTTTTACACATCCCTACAGGGAAAAAATTAACGGCTTGCGTGGCATCGGTATTAGCTTCGCATTATGAAAATTGCTCAGTTAAAAGCTAGGGTCTGTTTACTTTTTTCCGTTAAACAACGCATAATGACGCCTGTGCGTGACGAGGGATTGTTTTTTGGACTTTTTTCGCATATTACCTTTTACTTCACTTTCGGTTATGATCATTATTTTATCATCATAGGATTAAGCGACTCTTAAGTGTGGTGCAGCTCTTTTGCTTCAAACCTAGGAGAAAGGATTCTGTGGTATAGTCTGATTCCTTGAAATAAAAACCCTTGGGGCAAGCCCGGGGAATAAAAAATGAGTTTATGAAAAGATATGCCCACCTATGATGTCCTGGTTATCGGCAGCGGCGCGGCAGGGCTGGGCCTGGCTTTGAGCCTTGCTAGCGAAATGCGCGTCGCTGTTTTAAGCAAAGATGATCTTACCGCCGGCTCTTCTCCGCATGCGCAGGGGGGAATCGCGGCGGTGATGAACGCGGCAGATGACAGTGTGGAATTGCACGTTCAGGATACCTTAAACGCGGGCGGCGGGCTTTGCGATCCTGAGGCGGTTAGAGCAACGGTGACGCAGGCCAAATCCGCTGTCGAATGGCTGGTTCAACAAGGCGTTCAATTTACGACGGATAGTAAAAATAATTATCACCTCACTCAAGAAGGCGGCCATAGTCGGCGACGGATCTTGCATGCTGCTGATAAAACTGGCGCTGTTATTGTCAAGACACTCGCCGAACAAGTGCTCTCTCATCCTAACATCGATTGTTTTACGGATCATATTGCCATCGATTTGTTGATCGAAAATAACGTCTGTAAGGGCGCAGAGGTTTATGACGGCGAGCAACAGCGTTCTTTACGATTCCATGCCACCCACACGGTTCTCGCCACTGGCGGCGCCAGTTTTGCCTATCTCCACACCAGTAATCCTAATCGCACGAGCGGCGATGGCATTGCAATGGCCTGGCGTGCCGGCTGTCGGGTAGCAAATTTGGAATTTAATCAATTCCACCCGACTTGCCTTTATCATCCGCTGGCGAATCATTATTTAATTACCGAGGTTGTTCGCGGTGAAGGCGGCTATTTGCTGTTACCGGATGGAAAGCGTTTTATGCCCAATTACGATGATCGAGCGGAGATGGCCCCTCGAGACATTGTCGCTCGAGCGATTGATATGGAGTTAAAGAAAAATAATTGGGATCACGTTTATTTGGATATTAGTCATCGCCCGGCTGATTTTATCAAAAAAGCTTTTCCGACGATTTATGCGACTTGTTTGAATTTCGGTTTTGACATGACTGAAGGACCGTTACCGGTTGTGCCAGCGGCTCATTATACGTGCGGTGGAGTGATGACCGATTTACAAGGTCAAACGGATATGGCTCGCTTATATGCGATTGGCGAAGTGGCTTATACGGGGCTGCACGGTGCGAACCGGATGGCGAGTAATTCATTATTAGAATGCTTGGTTTTCGCCGCAAGCTGCGCACGAGCGATTAAACGCTCAGCGGCCCCCATCCCGCGACTTGCCGAGGAAGCCGCCCATCCATTTTTTTCTCTGGACTCCGCGGGTAAGCCGCGAGAAGACAGCAGAACGGTGGATGACTTCATACATCAAGTTCGTAAAATTATGTGGGATCATGTCGGCATTGTTCGCAGCGATATCCGGCTAATTAAAGCGAAAAATGATTTACAAAAGCTCCTTCAGCAAATAAATGTCGTTTTCCCTCTCCAAATCCTGAGTAAATCCCTTATTGAACTAAGAAATGTAATGACAGTGGCACAGCTCGTCGTAGAAAGCGCTTTAATGAGAAAAGAAAGTCGAGGCTTGCATTATAATGTGGATTATCCTCATCCGTTGGCTCAGGCAAGAAACACTATTTTGCATCTTAATCCATCGCCAACAATGTCCGCAATCGGCGAAAAGCAATTTTAGAAATAGAGTCGGGAAATAAAATTAATTGATAGCGATTTCCATCGAAAATGCTCGCGAAATTTAATAAAATTAAATAACGGCTCTTTAGAGTTTCTTTTAACTCCGTTACATCGGTTTTTCCGTTTTTCGTTTTAAGATGCCAGTGCTCGCCATCAAAACGAAAAGCTGAAATTGAATTGGGCGCACTCAACCAGAAATATTTTCTCAATAGAAAAAAGAAATGGATAATCACGAGGAGGGTAAGAATAAACTTTATTCCCAGATAAAGAGCCGTCATCCAAACGCACGATAATCCGCCTAAATTAATGATCAATGAAACAAACAAAAAATAGCGAGAAAACCGCAGCTCAAACAAATCAATCCCCTTGATCGGGAACCAAGTCCGGACGCAATACCCAATTCAGAATCCAACGGTTCTCAAATTGCTCCAAACAGACGATCGTGCCCGGAGGGAAACGCACCATATCGTGGCTGTCGTCCCCCAATACCAGCGCACTCACCAGTCGTGACATAAACGGCATGTGCCCAACTAACATTGTGTCATCATGCCACTCTTGAATTAAGTCTATAAGCGGCGCTATCGAATGATCCTCTCCCAGCAACGGACACTCTTCCAAAGCGTGCTCATCAGCCACGGCGGAGGCTAAAATCGCAGCGCTTTGACGGGCCCGCAGTTTCTTACTGTGCTTAATGTGAACGACGTGGACACCCCGACGCTTAAGGTAAGCGGCCTCTTTGTTAATTTCTTCTATCCCCTCTGCACTCAGAGGTCTTTCACGCTGATCCGTAAACTGTTCCGCATGCCCGTGACGAACACAATAGAGTTTCATTGACACTCCCTGAGAATGGATGGGGAATCGATTTTATACCCTTCGCGGGTGAAGATAAATCCCGACTTTATCTTCCAGGGAAGGGAAATTACCATCCTTGGAATTTGGAGTCCCGCTTCATGCTGGAAGGACGGAATTTGTGCTTTTAAAAATACTAGTTTTAAATTCCACCCTTTAAAATCCTGTATTTCGCTTCGCTCCATACAGGCTACAGATTGATTGTTTCACACCGGAGCGAGGCCCGCGGAGGGATTGACAGTGGTTAAGAACCCTCCTACAATGCCCAATTCTTACGGGGGGCTATAGCTCAGCTGGGAGAGCGCTTGCATGGCATGCAAGAGGTCAGCGGTTCGATCCCGCTTAGCTCCATTCTGCTAAAAACTCGGCAGAAGCAGCCCCTTCAGCGAAGCAAGGTCCCCATCGTCTAGAGGCCTAGGACATCGCCCTTTCACGGCGGTAACAGGGGTTCGAATCCCCTTGGGGACGCCAGTTTATCAATCGCCGGCGTGTTTAGTAGGTTGGGCTGAGCTTGCGAAGCCCAACAGTATCACTCCAAAACAATCATCCTTATTAAGTTCAGATGAACCCTTGGGTAGGACTCTGCGGTATTGTATTGTTTTTCTTTCTTTTTGTTGGGCTTCGCAAGCGCAGCCCAACCTACGGCTTTGTCTTAATAAATTCGCATCGAAAGGTCGATGGCGCGGAGGTGTTTTGTTAGTGCGCCGACCGAAATATAGTCGACGCCGGTTTTTGCGATTTCGTGAATGGTTTCTAAATTTACGTTGCCCGAAATTTCGAGCTTTGCTTGGCTGTTATTAATTTTCACCGCTTTTTTAATTGTATCAATATCAAAATTGTCTAACAAAATAATATCGGCTTTGGCGGCGAGTGCTTCTTGCAATTCATTGAGATTTTCAACTTCAATTTCGAGTGTTTTTTCGGGATGAGATGCGCGTGCTTTTTGGATCGCTTGGGTAAGCGAACCGCAGCTTAAAATGTGGTTTTCTTTTATTAAAAAAGCATCATACAACCCCATGCGGTGATTCTTACCACCGCCGCAACGAACAGCGTATTTTTGGGCGTAGCGCAAACCGGGAAGGGTTTTTCGCGTGTCGAGTAAATGGGCGGGAGTTCCTTTCAATTTTTCCACATAACGGCTGACTGTTGTCGCCGTGCCGGATAAAGTTTGCAGCCAATTAAGTGCGGTCCGCTCACCGGTGACAAGGGAACGGGCTTTTCCTGTTAACAGGGCGAGAGCTTGATTGGAGGAAACGAAATCGCCATCCTTTACCTTCCACTGGATTTTAATGCTAGAATCCACCGCTTGGTAAACTTCATCAACCCAAGGAATGCCGCAAATAATCGCATTTTCGCGCGAAATAATGGACGCTCGCGCCACGGTTTCGGCAGAAATTAATTCGGCTGTAATATCACCGCTTCCAATATCTTCAACGAGCGCTGCGTGGACGGCGGTTCGAATGGCTTTCTTATTCATTAATTTTTTTGATTTTTTTGACGACGTAATTTCTTTTTTTGTCGTCGACGTTTATGTAACGACCACAGCGTCCCGATCGGGCCCGAAATAACATACAAAAAGAAAATGACGAGTAGAATATCCGGAGGATCAAAAGCAATCAGCGCTATAATCAATACGACTCCCAGAATCACTACAAAAGGCACTCTATTTTGAAGTTGAAAATCTTTAAAACTTCGATAACGAATCGTGCTCACTTTCAATAAGCCTAACAATATTGCCACCACGCTAAGGGGTAAAGCGATGCTCTCGCCGGCAACGTCAAAAACATTACAAACCCAAATAATACTCGCTACCAATCCGGCAGCGGACGGTGTGGGAAGCCCTTGAAAATAGCGTTTATCGACTTTTTTAACCTGAACGTTGAAACGGGCTAATCGCAAGGCAGTACAAGCGGCGTAAATAAAAGCCGCGATCCAGCCGGGTTTTCCGAGAACCGCTAACGACCAGCTATACATCACCAACGCCGGTGCAATCCCAAAGCTCAACATATCGGACAAGCTATCCAATTGGACCCCAAATTCACTTTGAGCATGGAGCAGCCGGGCGATTCGGCCATCTAGGGTGTCCATCACCATCGCAATAAAAATAGCGATGGCAGCCGATTCGTAATGCCCTTTCATGCCAGCCACAATGGCGTAGAAGCCCGCAAACATGGCACCAACGGTGAACAAATTGGGTAAAAGGTAGATGCCGCGAACTCGCGGGTGCTTGGTCTCAGTCATCGCTGCCCCTGGCAGAATTAATTAAAGTGCTATAATATGTGCCACCTATAGTGCAACATCTCATTCATTTTGCCCTCCCCAACCGCCGAGGCGCCCCGTTGGTGTACTAACAGAGGACAACACTTAATGAGATCCTACTACTATCATATTATAAGGTGCTACTCAACAGGTTATATAATGAAAAATAAGAACTCTAAGATTATTATCGAAGGAGTAACAGAATCAGGAGAGACCTTTCGTCCCAGCGATTGGGCAGAACGCATGAGCGGCAATCTATCCACTTTCCATAAGCACCGTATTCATTATTCTCCCATGTTGCAGCCTTCCATGAAAGGCGGGCACAAATGTGTTGTCATCGACCCTCATCTCAAACAATCCAATCCCGAACTCTACGATTCTATTATAAAATTTGCTAAAGCTAACAAATTGCGTATTTGCAAGGAAGACAGTGATGGTGAATAGTGATTAAAAAAAAAGGTATTATGGAAAGTCGTCCGCTGCCGACAAACTATTGCGAACGCCTCTTCACAGACGGACAGAAGCACTTCGATGAGCTGCTATTGGATATCGAAGAGGCGAAACATTCCATCGATCTGGAAACTTACTTATTCCACAACGATGCGTTAGGACAACGGGTGGCGGTTAAACTCGCTGAAGCCGCCGAGCGCGGTGTTAAAGTTCGAATCATGGTGGATGGCGCCGGCAGTCCCTTGTGGAGCACCAATTTCGCCCGTCTTCTTGAAAGTGCGGGCGCACGAACTAAGGTTTTTCATCCCTTTCCGTGGCAGCTTTGGGATTGGAGCCGCTCTATCATTAAATTACCCTTTCTAATAAGGTGGATTTACCTTATTTTAAAAATAAATTTCCGCAACCATCGAAAAGTCTGCATTATCGATAAAAAGATCGCTTATATTGGCAGTCTTAACATTAGCAAACACCATCTTTCTAAAGCCGAAGGAGGCGACGCATGGCGAGATACGTCGGTGCGTCTTTCTGGAATTAACTTGGACGAACTTATTAAAGCGTTTGATGCCGCTTGGTATCACCGTACCATTAAAGAGCGTTTACGGGAAATTTTTCGTCAAATTCGCAAAGACCCCTTGATTCGTCTGAATTATTCACGGCACCGTCGACGCATTTTCCATAAAGATCTGTTGCGCAAAATGGCGAATTGCCACCACCGAATTTGGATCACCAACGCTTACTTTGTGCCAGATAATTTTTTATTAAAAAGACTTCAAGAAGCGGCTCACGCCGGTATTGATGTCCGTATTTTGCTGCCGCGTAAATCAGATGTTCCCATAATGCCTTGGGCCTCGTCGACGTTTTATTATAATCTCTTAAATGCCGGTGTCAGGATTTTTGAATATTTACCCAGCATGTTGCATGCAAAATCGCTAATTATTGATGATTGGATGCTGGTTGGCTCCAGTAATTTAAATCATCGCAGCCTCATTCATGATTTAGAAGCTGATGTTAATATTACGTCTCCCGAAGCCAAAAAAATGTTGGAGGGGCAATTTCTCGAAGACCTTAAAAATTCTCGGGAAGTTTCTTTAGACAGTTGGCAAACGCTGCGCCCTCGACGCCAACGCATTTTAGGTCGTTTGGTTCTTTATATTAAGTACTGGATATAAAAAGTAAAACAACGTAACTGATGTATCCTAATAAAAATATTATCCCGAAAACCCGTCCTATTCCTCCGCCGCGACGGGAGGTTAAAATGGTGAAAAGCCAAAGACCAATCGTAAAGATCATCATCGCCGGATAATCACGCCGCATCACGCTCGAGGGAAACCTTCCCGGAGCGATCAACGCGGGCATGGCCAGTACAGCGAGAGAATTAAAAATATTTGAACCGATAATATGTCCAATAGCGATATCGTGCTCTTTTTTCAAAACTCCCATCAAAGTAGCTGCAAATTCGGGCAACGAGGTGCAAACCGTAACGATGGTCAAACCAATCACTAAGTCACTGATACCGAGCAATTGAGCCGCACCCACGGCGCCATCAACCAATAACTCGGAACTGATGAATAACAATGCCAACCCAAGGAACCACCAAATCACGCTTTTTTTCGCAGACATCTGTAATTTTTCTTGGGGTAATTCTTGCAACGGAGCGACTTTTTTCTTTAATGACGTTATCGACATCCAATACAAATGCAGTATTAATAACAGTATTAAAATAATTCCTTCAGGCCGAGATAAATAACCATTCCATAAAAAAGCTCCGATCACAAAAGAAATTATTATTAGCGCCGGCAATTCCCACTTCACCAGTCGCGAATGGACTTCAATAGGTATGATCAATGCGACCACGCCTAGGATTAATCCGATATTAGCAATATTGGAACCTACGACGTTGCCAATCGAAATTTGTGTTTTTCCGTGGAAAGCAGCGATAGCGGAAACGATTAATTCAGGAAAGGAAGTGCCAAAACCTACTAAAATTATCCCAATGACGAGAGAAGGAATTTTTAAATGTCGAGCTAATGCAGCAGAAGCCGTAATAAAACGTTCCGCTCCGAAAGCCAACAAGCCTGCGCCGACAATGAGTTCGACGATGATTTTTAAAATCACCCTCATGCTTCCTTAAATTCTAATTGTTCGCCCTTTTTCTCAATGTTAATTAATGAGCCAGGCACAAATTTCCCTTCCAAGATTTTCTGGGAGAGTGGATTTTCGAGTTGTTGTTGCAGCACCCGTTTTAGCGGTCGTGCGCCATAAACCGGATCGTAACCCAGCTCTGATAAATAATCGAGCGCGTCATCACTGATCGTGAGCTGATAATCTTTTTCTTTCAAGCGTTTTTTAATTCGATCGATTTGAATAATCGCAATATTGCGAATTTGCTCTTTTTTCAAAGAATGAAAAACAACAGCTTCATCAATGCGATTAATAAACTCAGGTCGGAAATGTTGTGCGACCACTTCCATCACGGCGTCTTTCATTTTATCGTAGTTTTCACCCGAGAATTCCCGAATCAAATCAGACCCGAGATTAGAAGTCATTACAATGACGGTATTGCGAAAATCCACCGTTCGACCCTGACCGTCCGTTAATCGACCGTCATCCAACACTTGCAGCAAAACGTTAAATACGTCGTTATGTGCTTTTTCAATTTCATCTAATAAAATAACCGAATAAGGCCGACGGCGGATAGCCTCTGTTAAATAGCCCCCCTCTTCGTAACCCACGTATCCTGGCGGTGCGCCGATTAATCGAGCGACTGAATGCTTTTCCATAAATTCAGACATATCAATCCGCACCATCGCATCTTCCGTATCAAACAAAAAGACGGCCAATGCTTTGCATAGCTCAGTTTTCCCCACCCCTGTCGGGCCTAAGAATAAAAACGAACCTACGGGGCGATTAGGGTCGGACAATCCCGCCCGAGAACGGCGAATCGCATTTGCCACGGCGTTCACGGCTTCGTCCTGACCAATGACGCGTTTATGCAATTCAGTTTCCATATGCAATAATTTCTCGCGCTCGCCCTCCAACATTTTCGACACAGGAATATGTGTCCATTTCGAGACGACTTCGGCGACTTCTTCTTCGGTCACTCGACTGCGTAATAATTTATGATCATGGAATTGCTCTTCTTTCTGGGAAGCCGCTTTTAATTTTTTATCAAGCTCTGGGATGATTCCATATTGCAGCTCGGACATTCGCGCCAAATCACCAGCACGTCCAGCGGCTTCCAATTCAATCCGCGCCTGTTCCAATTCCTCTTTAATTTGTTGAGTACCGTGCAATGAAGCTTTTTCACTTTTCCACACTTCTTCGAGATCAGAATATTCTTTTTCAACGTTTTTAATTTCGGTTTCAAGATCGGACAACCGTTTTTTTGAAGCTTCATCGGTTTCTTTTTTTAAAGCTTCACGCTCAATTTTTAGCTGAATTAACCGTCGCTCCAAACGATCCAGTTCGACAGGTTTGGAATCCATTTCCATACGAATTTGACTGGCTGCTTCATCAATTAAATCAATCGCTTTGTCGGGAAGATTTCGATCGGTAATATAGCGTTGAGATAACGTGGCTGCTGCAATAATCGCAGGATCGGTAATTTCAACGCCATGATGCACTTCGTAACGTTCCTTCAAACCTCTTAAAATAGCGATGGCATCTTCCGTTGAAGGCTCCTCAACCAATACTTTTTGAAATCGCCGTTCTAATGCGGCATCTTTTTCAATGTATTTGCGGTATTCATCCAAGGTGGTTGCACCCACACAATGAAGCTCGCCGCGGGCCAACGCGGGTTTTAACATATTACCGGCATCCATCGCACCTTCCGCCTTACCCGCTCCCACCATGGTGTGCAATTCATCGATAAATAAAATAACCCGACCTTCCTCCTTAGCGATATCTTTTAATACGGCTTTTAAACGCTCTTCAAATTCTCCTCGAAATTTAGCCCCGGCGATTAATGCGCCCATATCTAGCGCCAGTAATCGTTTCTGTTTCAAACCTTCCGGCACTTCACCGTTGACGATACGTTGCGCTAACCCTTCCACAATCGCTGTTTTACCCACGCCCGGTTCACCGATGAGAACAGGATTATTTTTGGTGCGCCGCTGTAGCACTTGTACCGTTCGGCGAATTTCTTCGTCGCGTCCAATGACGGGATCCAGTTTTCCAGTTTCAGCTTTTTCGGTGAGATCAATAGTGTATTTCGCCAATGCCTGCCGTTGATCTTCAGCGCTTTGCTCAGTCACTCGTTCACCCTTGCGCAAGTTCATGATATTTTTTTCAATGGCTTTTTTATCAGCACCGGCCTCTATTAACACATCTCGCAATTGACCTTTGGCTTCGAGCGCGGCGGGAATGAACCATTCCGAGGAAATGTATTGATCCTTATTTTGCTGAGCAAATTTATCCATCAGCGTTAAAATTTTGCTTAATTCGCGGGACACATGAACTTCTCCGCCGGTTCCTTCTACTTGAGGATAGCTGTCGATGGCCTTGTTAACGCCATCAATCAAACGTGATAAATTGACTTTTGATTGCTCTAACAATGGCGCCACGGTGCCTTGCGTTTGTTCTAGCAATACTTTCATCACATGCGCAGGTTCTATAAATTGATGATCGCGACCAACGGCCAAAGATTGCGCGTCTGCTAACGCCGTTTGGAATGCTGTGGTGAATTTATCAATTCGCATGATTTGTCTCCTCTATCATTCCCACAAGTCACTGCCATTTGAATTTTAGGCTTCGTCATTCCGCGCTGCGCGCATAGAACGGGCCCCCTATCATTACCCACCAGTGGTGAAGAGTGAAATACTTAAACCCCGTCGTCCTCCCGTGAGGCTGTCTGCTGTAGTATTGAAGAATACAAAACTCTCACGGCCGAAGCCACGGGAACGATGGGCTTTACGTTTTTTAGCCCTTGGGCTACTTTTTATATCATTATTTATTAAATCTGGGCGATAAGCGATGATTTCAAGAGCGGAACGAGTTTGTTTAAGGCGCGTTTATTTTCCTCTCACATCCCCCCAGACATATTTATGCAGTTGCAACTGAAAGCGAACTGACAAGCGATCTTCGACGATCCAGTCAGCAAGCTGCTGTTTATCCAGTTGCTCGTGGCTGGGCGAAAATAACACTTCTGCGCGCGAGATCAAATCGTAACGGTTAATAATATCTTTTGCCCACTCATAATCACGGCGGTCACAAATAACAAATTTAACTTGATCATGCGGCAATAGATACTCAAAATTCCCAAATCGATTACGGGCCATCTCTTTAGAACCCGGCGTTTTAACGTCAACAATTTTTATAACGCGCGGGTCGACGTTCGAAATATCCAAAGCGCCGCTGGTTTCCAATGAAACTCTGTAATTTAAGTCACACAACCGCTGTAATAGCGGCAAACAAGCGGGTTGCGCTAACGGCTCCCCTCCTGTCACTGTTACATAACGAGTCTGATAAGAGGCCACTTGGTGAACCACATCTTCAAGCAATAGAGACTGGCCTCCATAAAAAGCATAGGGGGTGTCACAATAATGGCATCGAAGCGGGCATCCTGTTAAGCGAACAAAAACAGTAGGAAGCCCTACCGTCTTTGTTTCGCCTTGCAAGGAATAAAAAATTTCGGTGATTCTAAGTTTGTCCACAACTAAGGCGTTGTTGTTGCTGAATCGACTTCCTCCAATTGTTGGAGTCGGATATTGGCGAGTTGTGCTGCCGTAGATTCAGGGTGTTGTTTTTTAATTTCGGTTAATTCTTCCTTAGCCTGTTTAATTTTCCCGTCTTCCGCATCAATGATGGCTAATTTTAATTTCGCATCAAGTACCTTTTCCGATTTGGGAAATTTATCCCTTACGGTTTGAAATTCGTGGGCGGCATTTTTCCGATCTTTCTGTTGAAGATAAATTTCACCGAGCCAATAATGCGCATTCGCAACATAACTTCCGTTAGGGTAATCATTTAAATAATTTTGAAACGACGCTTGTGCTTTGTCATATTGTTTTTTAGTTAATAAATCCAATGCTTGTCGATAGGTATTTGAATCTTGTAACTGAATATTATTGGTGTTTGAGGTGTCGCCCGATGAAGGCTTTTGGGATGAAGAGGCGGAATTATCATTGGAAGAGTCGCTATTATTACTATTTAAGTTTTTAAGTTGAGTGATTCGCTGATCTAAATCTCGATAAAAACTGCGCTGTTGATTATTGAGTAATTCTAAATTGCGTTCTTGCACTTGTAACTGACCGCGTACTTGAGCCAATCGTTGCTGGAGGTCACTAATCTGTTGAGGCAGATTCATGTTAATAATGTTGTTAAGCTGCTGCTCTAATCGCGCCAAGCGATGCGTGACCGTTAAATCCGTCTGGGTAGTAGGTAAGGAGACGGGAGCAGTTGGGATAGCTGTTTCTGGTGTCTCTGACGGGGATACTGTGGTTTTAGTGGGCTGCGGTTGCGCCGAAATATCTTCCACTGGCGCATCTGCCCACGTAAGCGGGGCGCTCAGCATCAAGGCTGCTAATGCGCTTGAAACACATAACGTTTTTATTTTCATTTTAATAAGCCTCATAAATTAAATTAACCCGACGATTTAACCTCCATGCGTTCTCGTTGTTTCCCATGACAGCAGGGCGTTCTTTCCCATAGCTGACCATATCAATTTGCTTCGGCGCGACGCCTTCTTGTTCCAAGATACGAGCAACCGCTTGATCTCGTCGCCAGCCTAAGCCGATATTGTACTCTCGACTGCCGCGGTTGTCCGTATTGCCTTCCAAACGCACTTTGGCGGTGGAGTGCGTGGCTAAATAATTGGCTTGAACACGAATGGCTCCTAAATCCAAAGAGCGCAATTGAGTGCTGTCGAAATCAAAATAATAAGTCTGATTAGCCGGGGCAACCAATGGGTTGATTATGCGCCCTTCGGAATCTTTTTTAAGTTGCCCTTGGTAACCTTTTCCCTCTGCCAAAGCGTACGCTTGAGCGCCTGTGCCATCGCTTAATCCAGTCGCCGCATTTGCGCCGGCTGGATGGTGTTTACAACCTGACAGGTTAAGAGTAGCCAGGGCAATGACGGCTAAGCCCGAATTTTTCACTAAGTTGTTCATAACTATCCCCTTTATTTTGTCTGTAAATTTACGGCTCAAGGGCGACTTCTACACGCCTAAATAAGGAGACCACGCCGGTTCCTGAACGTTGCCATTTCGCGCCGGCAACCGTAATTTAATCTGACCGTCAATAGAAACTTGCGCCAAGACGCCGCGCCCACCGTATTCCATCGCGTAGATCGCCATTTTACCATTCGGCGCCAAGCTCGGGGATTCATCGGTGCCACTTTCGCTCAAAATTTGCACTTGCCCTGTGCTCAAGTCCTGGCGCGCAATACCAAATAACCCGTTTTCTCGGTGCATCATAATGATGGACTTACCATCCGGCATAAATGAAGGGCGTGCATTATAGTCGCCCCGATAAGTCACCCGATTAATACTCCCGTCAGCGAACGAATAGTTATAAATTTGCGGCGTTCCGTCTCGATTGGAGGTAAATAACAACGATTTTCCATCCGGCGACCACGCGGGCTCGGTATCGATAGACCACCCTTTTGTGATCTCGCGTAAATGACCGTCGGCTAAATTTAAAATGTAAATTTTTGGATTGCCCGTTTTGGTTAGCACGAGCGCAAGCTGCTTGCCATCGGGCGAAAAAGCGGGTGCGCCGTTAATACCCGGCGCTTCACTTAGCCGCTGGCGCCGTCCCGTAGCCAAATCTTGAAGATAAATTGCAGCGCGGTGACCCTCAAATGAAACGTAAGCTATTTTGTTTCCATCGGGCGACCATGTTGGTGACATAATCGGCATGTCAGAAACCAATAAGGGCTGGGGGTTAAAGCCATCCGCATCAGCCACTTCTAAAGTGTATTTAGCAGCGGTATTTTCAGACGAAGCTTGGACGAGAACGTAAGCAATTTTGGTTGAAAAAACGCCTCTTACGCCCGTGAGTTTTTGATAAATTAAATCACTAATGTGATGGGCCAAGTTACGCAGCTCTTTGGCATTGACATTAAAGGATTCACTCAATAAGCGATTATTGGAATCAAAGACGTTAATCAAGGTGAAGGCCACTCGGTACCGCCGCATTCCTAAGGGATTAATTGCGCCAACCACGAGGGCGTTCACTTTTTGTTTGCGCCAATAACTGTAATCGATTTGCTCCAATGAAGCCGCGGTCTGATCCAAATTACCGGACCCCGTCACCCGAAATTGGCCGCTATTTTGCAAATCGTTTTTGATCACCTGCGGGATGGTTTCATCTCCGGGCGCTAATACGGATGGCCCAGCAAATGGCATAATGGCGATTGGGATAGCAGCGGTTACACCTTTGGTTAGTTCCAGATCGAGCGCACCATAACTAACGGGAACGAAAATCAACAGGGTTATTAACAAATATATGATTGGATGTCGTTTTTGCATGGAGTTCACTTCACCACTGTGACATAGGTCGGCTTGATACCGCCTAGATTATAGTGCCTCCACCCACCCCCACGCAATGCTCAATGGTCCCCCGCAGCTGAAAGCAAGTAACAGCTCACGCCACTGCGTGGCGAAACGCCAGTAAATAACTTTAGGAAGTTATTTGAGAGCCCGTATGAGCGAAGCGGAATACGGGAAATAATGATCTCGCCCGTATTACGCTTCGCTCATACAGGTACTTTCTAATCTATCGCTTTAGAGACCTGCAAGTGATCTGTTTGTAACTGCCCTTTGCGAAAACTTTTACTTCAAGTGCTCCCCCTGTAGACTTGCAGTTTGGAAGCCTCCACTGAGTATATCCCTCTTTGCTTGTGATAGTGACAACATATACCCTAATATTAGCTCCCTTTACTGTGAATTTATTCTGCTTTTGAGGCGAAATCTGAGCGCTCTGAGTTTTTAGCTGTCCACCATTGGAATCTGTATACTGCATCCGAAAATTAAAGGAGCCCTCGGTAGCATTTTTTGCAATAATGTATTCACTTCCTAGTAGCGCAGACACCGGTTCTCCATTTTGATTTTGCGCCAACGCAGATGCACTTATCAAGAGGGCAGCGATGACCCCCATACAGGATAATTTTATGTTCATGTAAACACTCCTCTTTGGATATACCTGTCTTTTATTATAGCATCTTGCCGTACTTGCTGCTTTACGCTGCTGGTGCAAAAAAGCCAACATAAAGCATCTCCCATTTCGGGTGATGCAGTGCCACCGCATACTCACCGACGCGTTCTTTAGTAATCAAGTGGAAGCATCAGTCATTTGCTTTTCTGCAAAGATTGTATTTGCAACGGTCGCACCGTTAGGCGTAGTTCCCGAAATTCTGAAAAAGTGGCGCTGTCTTTCGGTACCGGCAGCGGTGAAGCTTTAAAAACAGCCACGCGAGCAGAGCGATCTAAAACGGGGTCGCCGCTGCTTCGCGCTGTCTCCACGCTTAAAACGGCTCCTCCGGGGGCCAATCGAATCAACAAAATACAAGACAAGTTTTTATTGGCATTAGCGGGCACGATCCATTGCTGCTGGATAGCTTGAATAATTTGCGCTTTGTATTGATTCAAAACCCCTTGCATTTGAGCAGTCTGTGTTTTTGTAATTTGTGCTTTTTCCTGCTGCATTTCTTGTTCCAATAATTTTTCTTGTAATTGTTGTTGTTTCACGGCCAATTGGCGCTGTTTGGTTTCTCGTTGTTTTTTCAAGGCGATGGCTTTTTTTTGTTCCAACGCTTTCTTTTCGGCTTCGTGTTTTAATTGCAATTGCCGAGCTTTTAAAGCGGCCAAGTGTTTTTGTGCTATTATTTGCTGTTTTTTTAAAGCTAACTTTCGTTTCTGTTCTTGACGACGGGCTTCCAAAGCCGCTCGCTTTTGTTCTTGTTCTTGTTTTATTTGCTTAGTTTGATTATCAATAGCCGTTTGGCTCACAGCCATCGCCTGAATGATCTTGACGGGCCGATTAAGATTATTCATTCGATAAGTTTCTGAGGAGGATAAATTAGAAATAAGCGCTAGTAATAATACGACGTGCAAAAAAATAGAAATGCCAACGGGAACACGATAAGGCGTTGGTATTTTTATCATGGCGTTTTTCCTAATGATTTTCTGAAAACATTTAATGCTCGCATTATTGCTGTGGTTCTTTTGTCCTTCTCCTAGCCTCTCCCGCTTGCGGGAGAGGAATAGTGGAAGGGAGACACTGAAATTTTTACAACTCTTTTTTAGTGCAATCCGAATTCTTTTTCTAAAGTCCTAATACTGGAAATACTTTTTCAAATCCTCAAGTACTTGTTGTAATGAATTCCTATCTAACTGCGCGCCATATTTCGGATGTCCGTTAAGGTAATTTATCACATAATCGCCGTCAGGATAAATGCGCGTCACTTGAGTTTTCGTCACGACAGCATAATCGCCGTAACTTCCCGCAATTAAATAAGGCCGTGGTTTATTAGAGAATAGTGAACGGCCGAGCGTATAATCTGCCAGGGAATTTTGACAACCAAAGATTTCTGTCATTAAAGTAGGCACAATATCATAATGCGTTGTAAAATAGGAATTAACCTGGGGTGTTTTCCCCGGCCAGTAAACTAACAGAGGGACATGTAGTTGATAAGGGGTATAAGCACTGGCATGAACCCAGTAACCCATACGCTCATCATTAAGCTGTTCACCATGATCCGCCGTAATAATGACAATGGTATTTTCTAATAAATGATGCGCTTTTAAAGCATCGAGCACCTTTTGAACTTCACCATCAACAAAATAAGCCGCGTTATGATAACGATTGACATAAGGTTTCGGATCGGTACTGGGTGTTAAGGAAAAGCGATCGCATTGATTAACCGCGGGCTGAAAGGGCTTATATTTTGGAGTCGCTTGTTCGCAATAATTATGCACGGCATCGTAAAAAAGAAAACTGAAAAAAGGTTGTTCTTTATTCCTTGTTTTCAAAAAACGATTAAATTCATTCGTAATAGCACGATCACGAACAATGGAATTACCCCCCGGCGTCTGCATCACTAAATGCTTGACTTCCCTGAAAATGGTTTTATCAAAGGGGGGATAATTCAAAGGCGCGCTAATGAAAATTCCCATCTCATAATTATTTTTTAAAAATTGATGGATCAGTAAGGGGCCGCGGCGCTGGTTTAAAAATGCAGTCCAATAATTATCTGGCAACCCATAAAACAACGAGATTAAACCCGGTTGGGTGCAATTTCCTCCACTCCAATGATCCTTAAATTGCAGAGTTCGTTGCGCAAATCGATAAATATGCGGAGTGACGCTTTCGTTCATTGAATCGTAGCGCCACGTATCAATCCCGATAATTAATACATTCGGTAATTTCTTTGGGATTTTACATTGGAGAGGGTGAATAGGATATCGGAGAGGATGGTTCAGTTTCCTCACTTGGAAATAGATCTCTCCTTTAGAAGTTAAAATGTGTCGAATACTAGGGTCACCTGGCACTAACCAACCATAAATATCATTGAAATAAGGAAGCACGCGCGCATCTTCTAAGACAATATGATTATCAACGGGACTAAACCAATGTCGATAAGTCATCGCCGTTGCGACAAACATGCTGCTGTATGACATCAAAAATACCAATATTAAACCGCTTGCGAAAATATAACCGCGGTAACCCTTTTTTTGTTTTACGATTCTGCGCCAAACGAAGAGCGCAATGAAATACTCGATAATTAACAAAACGACAGTTACAGCTATTAGCAAAAACAGTTCGGTGCTGGATAACGCAATAACTTGCGAAGTAGCGCCAGCCCAAATAATCCGTAATCCTTCGCTAAAATAATGCATGTGGTATAAATCAAAGGTGGCAATGTCGACGATTAATGCAAAAATAAGCGCCGCTGCAAAAATAATAGCTAACGTAAAAGCAAGCCAACGTCGCGGAATTATGCTGATAATCGCGATAACCATTAAGCAACAAAAGAAAAAAACGATCGTGAGTTGGGTAATGAACGAAACGATTAGAAATATCCACGCCAAAGCCACGCCCCCTCGCGTGATTCCGGCCATCAAATGAAAATCAGGCAAGACGCGAACGTAACTAATTCCGATCAACAGGGCTAAAAATATGTTAATTAAAAAAAACCATCCCGCCCAGCGGTATAGCGCACGACGTGATTTAGTAAGTGAGTCAGTCATGATAATCCTTTTTTCAGTTGTCATCATTCTATGAGTGCAAGTTATAGTCGCACATCATAGGGTTTTAATGCATTATTATAGAAGATTTTTCCTGCAATCTCCGATGAGAAATTTTCCTCAATTAAACGAATGTCTTCTATCATAAACGGGCGCGGCGCACGAGTGGAAGGGAGATCGGTCCCAAATAATAACGAAGCAGGGTTAATAGCGATAATTTGTTGCAAAGCCGCTATGATAGAAAAGTCGAGCCGCCCAAAACCGCTGGCTTTGACATAAGCGCCTTTCTCAATCAATTTTAAGAGAAAAGGAAAGCCCGCTTTAGACAATCCTAAATGATCAATGACGATGGCTGGCAGTTTTTCCAAAAGCGGGGATATCGCTGGTAAATCACGGCTGTCTACGTAAAACTCGCTGTGCCAACCGGCCACATTAAATACGCGTTTTGCTAGGCTTTCACAATCACCGACACTCGCCGATCCTCCTCTTTTAAGATTGAATCGCACGGCGCGCACGCCCTTTTTGTGCAATTCTTTAATTTCTTCTTCACTGGCCGTTCCAGGCAATTGCGTCGCCCCTACAAAATGATTTCCTAATTTTTGTAACGCGGATTCTAAATACGTTTGGTCAAAACCTTGAAAAGAGCCCGAAACTATAGCGCCGCCAACGATATTAAGACCTTTGGTTACGGATAAATAATCATCTACGGTAAATGAAGAAGGAACAAATCCTTGATTAGGAATCAAGGGAAAACGAGGATCAATTATATGAAAATGGCTATCAAAAATAAGGCGTGTTTGCAAATCAACTGCCCTATTTTTTATTGCTTTCTTCTTTTGCAGCCGCGTGGCTAATGGCTTTACCACCGGCTTGTAAATCTTGCCCAAAGCCGCGAATGGTATGACAACCCGTCATGAACAAAGAAAGCGAGATGATTGAAAGAATAATTTTTAATCGTGTTGTTAACATATCGACCCCAACCTTGATAGTGTTTCAGAAAAAAGAACTTGGATGGCACTAAAAAGGAGTTGTATAAATCCTCAATGCCTCCTTCCGCTATTCCCCTCCCGCCTGCGGGAGAGGCTAGGAGAGGGTAAAAAACCGCAGCAGTTAGGTTCTTTAAAAACCCTCTCCTTAACCCTCTCCTCGAGGGGGAGAGGGACAATACGTGCTTATGTTAAGCATATCACTGCGAAATTACTAGAACAAACTCACATCATCATTATCTAAAATATTTATTCAACACACCAAACACCTCGGAGAGCGTTTTCGCATTCAAGCTTGCTCCTGGTATCGGCTTGCCAGTAGGATAAAGAATTGCATAATTTCCCGCCGGATAAATGCGCGTCACCCGATTGGGTTTCACAATGGCATAATCGATGTAACTATTCGTAATCAGAAAGGGGCGCTGGCCTTTCTTGAGTATCGGTGTGCCAACGCTGTAATCAGTCGTTGGGTTTTGACAACCCAACGCACTCTGCATTAACGTTGGTACAATGTCGTAATGGCTCGTTCGATAATTGAAGACTTGCGGTTTTTTTCCGGGCCAGTAAATTATCATCGGCGTGTGGATTTGCCACGGTGTATAGTCGCTCGCGTGCCCCCAATAATTTTGGTGACTTTCATTAAATTCTTCACCATGATCAGCGGTGATGATGACAATCGTATTTTTTAATAGGTGATTTGTTTTTAATGTTTGCAATACTTGACCTGTCAATGCATCGTCAAAATGGCCGGCATTTCGATAGCGATTTAAATAAGGAAGCGGGTTGGTATGATTATTTAATAATAACCGATTACACACTTTGACAGCCGGTTGAAAGGGCTGCGGGTAATTCGCTGACGATTCGCAATAATTATGGGTTTCATCATAAAAAACGAAGCTAAAAAAAGGACGATTTGGGTCTCGGTGATTAATGAAATTTTTAAACTCATGCGTGATGCGTCGGTCGCGATCAAAAGATTCAGCGCCTGGCGTATTAATCTGTAAATTTTTAACTTCACGAAACACGGTTTGATCAAAGGCCGGATAATGTAAGGAAGCGCTGCGGAAAATTCCCATTTGATAATGATCCTGCAATAATTGATGAATAAACACGGGCGAACGATGCTGCGCTAATACCGCCGACCAATAATTAGCAGGAATGCTATAAAATAGCGAAAATATTCCTGGCCGAGTGCAATTACCCCCACTTAAATTATTTTTAAACACCCATGCTTTTTTAGAAAAATTATAAATATTCGGAGTGACGTCGGGATTTAACATATCGAACCGCCAAGCGTCCAAGGCGATAACCACAATGTTATAAGGCTTCTGCGGCAATCGACATTGCAATGGATGTAACGGATAATTTAGTGATTTGACCACTTGCGAATTTTGCACAAAATAACCGTCATCCCGCGTTTGCAATTTTAATTCAGAATTTTTGCCTGGCAACAAAAAACCAAGAACGGTGTTGTAATAAGGAATGACTTGTGCCTCCATTACCAAAACGTGATCATTGCTTTGCGCGCTGGCGTCTTCCGTAACCGCCATGCTGGTGTTTAAGGTTAGTGTATAAGACAAAAATAAAGAGGCTGCGAAAACCACGCCCATCATCCCGCCATTCAACTTGGGCTTACGACGAACTTTACGCCAAATGATAAACGCAATGAGTCCCTCTAAAATTATTAATATTAACGCAAGGAAAGCGATGCTTGCCCATTCCACCCAGGATAATTCGAGAACCTGCGTAAATACTCCTGCACGAATGATCTGCCAAACGACGCCGGCGAGATGGTAATGATAAAGATGGTAGATAACCGCATCAGCAATTAAAAAAAGCGCCGCGGCGGCAGCCATTAATACACCTGCCCCAAAGGCAACGGCCCGGCGAGGAATGCATGAAATGATAAGGAGAACGGGGATGCAACACAAAAAAGCGACTAAAGCCAATTGCCCCAATAAACCCGTGAGCATAAACACCCACCCTAAAATAACGCCGGCTCGGGTCATCAGAGGAATAGTATTAAAATCAGGTAGATAGAGAAGATAATTGAGTCCGATAAGAAAATAAAGAAAAGTGTTCGCAACGAAAAACCACCCGCTCCAACGGTAGAGTTGCCGCCTGCTTGTAGCTTGATTCGCCATAATGGGCAAGAATAACCCAATAACCTTAAGATAATATTAAAGGAGCGGGCTATTCGGCCCTTTAAATTTATGCTAAATTTATATTTAGTTCTCTACCAAGAGAAAAATATGGACAACAATTCGGAGGGACCACCATGAAAAAATTATTTACAATCGTAACGATGCTGTTCTTCGTAGGCGGCTTGGCCGCTTGCCAACAACAGGATCGCACCCATCAGGATAGACAAAATGGCGCTGTTACAACGCCCCACCCCGATGATCAACAAAAAGATAATATGCAAAGAAGCGATAGCCGATCGGGCAGTGATAATTCGAGTACGTATTAATACTATTGAACGCCTCAGTATGAAAGAAATCTCGGCCGTTGATGTCCGAGATTTCTTCATCTAAACACAGAAAGGACATTTTCAAGGGATACGTTTTCGGCTTCCTTACTTTTACGTGCTTTATATTCAACAATACCACGATCTAAACCCGACTCGCTGATCACCAGTCGATGAGGAATACCAATTAAATCCATATCAGCAAACATAACGCCCGGCCGTTCTTTACGATCATCCCATAACACTTCATAACCTGCATCGATTAATTCGTTGTAAAGCTTTTCACAAGCTTCTCGCACGCGATAAGACTTGTGCATATTAACGGGTACGAGTGCAATGAAAAATGGAGCCATGGGCATTGGCCAGATGATGCCCCGCTCATCATGATTTTGTTCAATCGCAGCGGCGACGGTACGGGAAACGCCAATGCCGTAACAACCCATTTGCAAGTAACGACTTTTTCCCAACTCATCCACTACGGTGGCGTTCATTTTTCGGCTGTATTTATCGCCGAGCTGAAAAACTTGTCCTACTTCAATGCCCCGCGCAAAACGGAGCCGTCCTTTGCCGTCAGGACTAATATCGCCTTCCACTACTTTGCGAATGTCGGCTACGGAACCCAACGGCACATCCCGCTCCCAATTTACATTTATCCAATGGAAATCGTCTTCGTTAGCCCCACAACTAAAATCCACTAGCTGCGCAGCGTCTCGATCAACAATAAAAGGAATCGGCAAATTAACAGGCCCCAAGGAACCGGGGCCACAGCCAATGGCTTCTCTAATTTCTTTTTCATCAGCGAACTGAAGCGGAAAAGCAACACCTGGCAAATGCTGCGCCTTTACATCGTTTAACTCATGGTCCCCGCGCAAGATGAGTGCGATCAACGAAGATTCATCGCCTTTAACAATTAAAGTTTTGACCCCTTTTTCAGGCAGGATATTCGCTTTATCTGCAAGCTGTTTAATAGTTCGAACGCCGGGCGTTGCTATTTTTTTCATTTCAGCGACAGGCTTCACTCGCTCGCCTTGAGGCGCTTGTGCAGCGGCTTTTTCAATGTTAGCGGCGTAATCGCTTTCGTCACTATAGACCACCGTGTCTTCACCAACGTCGGCGAGCACTTGAAATTCGTGCGAATAATCGCCCCCAATGGCCCCCGTATCCGCTAATACGGCGCGAAAATTTAATCCCAACCGGGTAAAAATTCGCCTATAAGCATCGAACATTTTTTCATAAGCCGCTTGCATGCCTTTTTCATCGAGATCGAAAGAGTACGCATCTTTCATCAAAAATTCACGCGAACGCATGACTCCAAATCGCGGGCGAATTTCATCACGAAACTTCGTTTGAATTTGGTAAAAATTAAGTGGAAGCTGCTTATAACTTTTCAATTCCTGACGCGCAATATCGGTAATCACTTCTTCATGCGTAGGACCAAAACAAAACCCATTCTGATGTCGATCCATAATCCTTAATAACTCAGCGCCGTAGGCCTCCCACCGCCCCGACTCTTGCCACAAACTGGCTGGCTGAACGATAGGCATTAATAATTCCAAGGCGCCAGCGCGGTTCATTTCCTCCCGGACGACATCCGCCACTTTCTGTAAAACACGCAAGCCCAACGGCAGCCACGTATAAAGACCACTTGCTAACTTTCGCAACATACCGGCACGAATCATTAACTGATGACTCGCCAACACCGCATCCGCAGGCGTTTCTTTAACGGTTGCTAAAAAAAATTGACTGACTTTCATAAGCAAGAAAGTTTAGCATAATTTTGCATAATGCACGCCAGTTATTGAAATGCTCTCGTCTGGCCATCAATTTCCTCTTCATCAATTGCAGTTAAGCTGTCGTAGCTAGGCTCCTGCCACGGCAACATCTCTTCTGATGGATTTTTATCTTCAAAAAAACGGAAAGGATTCCTAGAGGAAAGCGGGGACTCAGGTTCTATATTTCCGCTTTGCAAACTATAACTTGATGAAAATTCTGATGAAGGCTGGTTGGAAAAATTAAAGGTGAATGGCTGATCGGATGAAACAGTTATTGGCGAACTTAAACTTTGGACGGAATTTTCTGTCGTTTTAACAAGCAATTTAAGCTTCTCAATATACTGCTTTGCTGCCCCAAAAATCTGTATATACGAATAGGGAACCTGCGCCTTCTTGGAATATTTGTTTTCATTTTCAAAATAGTTTCTGGGAATAAGATTATATAATCTGTTTACATATCTCCGTTTATTCTCTCTGATTTGTTTTTCTTTCTCACGATGACCCAAAACAGTAGGTGGTCGTAATTCAATTTCTTTTGGATGTGCCGAGATCGTTTGCTTCCTGATAGTTTGCCCCTCACCCTCCTCAGGAGCCTTACCCAGGCTCTGCGATAAAGTAACATCTATCTTTTTCTTACTAACCTTTGTCTCATTTTCTTGATTATTTTCCGACGTTTCACGATCCTGAGTGGCATTTTTTCCATCAATAGATAATTTTTTTTGAGATCTTCAATAGTGATACATGCCAAATTTAGTATTTTTATTTCTTTCTCTGTTTTTATTTCTTTCTTTACTTTTTTTCCTTTCAAGTCACTTACTTCAGTATCTTTCTTAGAGAGGCTTTGAAAGAGTGCGTCAAAGCTTTCTGAAATACGTTCTCTTCTTTGAGCTTCCGTTGCTTTATGTTTAGCTTTTCGCTCTTCTGGGCTTATTTTTCTCTTTTTCATTTTTTTGTTTTGTTCTGAGTCGTCGAATTTGATTTCATTTGAATAGTGGGGATTTTCGTGCCTCATAGTTTCTCCGCCTCATTTTTAGTGATAAAAAACCCATTTAATTATCCACAAGTCACAGCCATTTCAACTTTAGACTTCGTCATCCCCGCGAGGCCCGTCATCTCCGCGCAGGCGGGGATGACGGGCTTTAAGTTTTTTTAGTCTTTACCAAAGGATCGAAATTGCGTCAGTATCCTTACATAATAGAACACCCACGACTTGCTTCGACATTTGGTTCAGGGACCGGTTGATCATTGTGAAGCAACGAAAACAAGGCGGATTTACACTCCCGAAGTCTTGCATTATTTTCGCCTTCTTTGAGAAAAAGTTTCAATGGCATTTGCATTTCATGATAATTCACCCAATTTAAAAGCAAAGTCAACACTTCAAAAGCGGCGTAACTTCCATAAAATATAGTTTGCTCTTCCATACTAAAAGATAAATTATCTTTAATTAAATCAACCACACGCTCCAAAAAGGGAGGACTCATCGTTGCCGTCGATATTAGAATCACCCCCGTGGTTCTCAAAAGAGTTGAAACTCCATGCCACAACAGCGGATGTTTTTCAAAAAAGGCCCCTAAGGCTGGGCGCGCTTCCCATTTACATTCGTTGGAATTTTCTTCTAACTCTACAGGACCAGTTAACAATTGTGTGCCTTCGGAAATCTGCGCTCCTATTTCCTGCAACCGATTCTCAGGATTTGCATAATGCGCCTTTCTTAGTTGCCAATCATTGAAAATAGTTCGAGCCGAAGTATAAATACTAAGGGCAGCATTAGCCCCTACTAAAGCAAAATAAACAGCAAATTCATTTTTAATATTACCATCGGTCGTAAAAATATAGTCATCTGCAAAAGGAGAAATCACTTTATTTTTACCTAATAAAAATACAAGCACCGCACCAACAGTCATTAACGGCACAGCCGTCAAATCTATTTTCTTCAACGGAGCATAAAGCTTATGTTTAATTGAAACGAGTTGTCTCATAAAAATCTCCTTATAATCTTAATAATGAGGAATTTATTTTCGTAAGAATAATTTAAAACGACAGTAACATATTAACCCGTGAGGTCAATATTAATTGATTAATTTAATTTTAATTTAAGCAAATAACGGCATGTGGTTAATTAAATTGGGTAATTCGCTCACTTCACCCATTGCAATTTTCATAAAACAATTTTTAACTGGGTTAAGGCGATCCGTAATATTTAATCCGATATTGCGCGCTTGTACCATAAATGGAAACTGAGCACCGAAACATTCTTTAAAAAGACGCATGGCGGCTAGCATTATTGTATTATCGCCTTTTCGCCAACGCTCATAACGGCGCAATGTGCGTAAGTTGCCAAGATCCTGGTTTTTTTGATGGGCGTCGATAAAACATTGAGCTAAACAAGCGCCATCCATAAAGCCTAAATTAACGCCTTGTCCCGCTAACGGATGAATCGTATGCGCGGCATCACCAATTAATGCCATGCGTGAACCGATGTATTTTTTGGCATGACGCATAATGAGGGGAATGGCTTTAGGCTCAGTGAGTCGTTGAATTCTTCCTAATCGCAATCCAAACGCATTATTTAATTCTTCGTTAAATTCAGTTTCATCCAACGCCATTAAATGATTGGCTTTTTCCGTAGCCACCGACCAAACAATGGCGCAATGGTGTGGATCAGCCAAAGGTAACAACGCTAAAACAGCCTTCGGTAAAAAAACTTGCCAACCCGTTTGCTGATGTGCATTTTCAGTTTTGACCACCGTCACTACTGCGCTTTGTTCGTAAGGCCGCTCATTAATTTCAATGGACATGTGTTGACGCAACCAAGAATGCCCCCCGTCGGCACCTACCACGCACGGCGTTTGAATTTTTCGATCGTTATCTAATTCAAGCTCGACGAAATCCATCGTATGAAACAATTGTTTCGGTTTTGCCGGACAAATAAATTCGACGAAAGGATCCTCTTGGCATTTTTGCCATAACGCGCGAATTATTTCACGATTCTCAACGATAGCGCCTAACGCGCAAGCGCCCACTTCGGCACTATCAAAAGTAATTTTAGCGCCCCCAAGACCATCCCAAACTTTTAATTTAACCAAAGGCGAATAAGTCGGTTTCCGAATGTCTTGCCAAACGTCTGCCGTTTTTAACAACCGTGTTGAAACAGCATTAATAGCGCTCACGCGCGAATCTAAAGTTTCTTTATTCCAACGTAATAACGGTTTTTTTGCCTCGACAATGACGGTATTTATTTTGGCTTTTGCTAATAGCCTTGCCAATAATAATCCCACCATGCCGGCGCCAACAATGGCTATCGGTTTTTTCTTTAACTCAGATCGCATCATCCAATTTCAATCCTCGCATTAATTGCGGTAATCGACCAGAAAGACCCATCAGGCGTTTGGCTAAACGTTTTTTAAACGGGGGTAACAAACCCGTCGCTAATAAACCCAGCCCCCGCGCCTGATTGGCTAATGGGAGCTGTACACCAAACCATTGTGAAAGACCGCGGGTTAATCCCGTTATCCGCGCTTGGTCGGTTTTCCGCCATCGACTATATTCTTGCAAAAAGCGGATATCGCCTAACGGTTTTAATTGACGGCGTGCATCGATTAATACTTCACTCAGCACAGCCGCGTCTCGTAATCCTAAATTAAATCCCTGAGCAGCAATAGGATACAGCGTATGCGAAGCATTGCCGAGCATAACAAAACTCGGGCGAACTTGTTCTTGGGCAATTAACATTTGGAGCGGAAAGCGTTTTCCACGCTCAACGGATTGGATGGCGCCAATATAAGGTTTAAAAACCCGATGTAATACCGCGCGAAATTCGTCGTCAGACAACTGCTCGATCTCATCTGCTTTTGTTTTCGGTAACGTCCAGACCAATCGGCATTGGTTAGCTTGAAAAAGCGGCAAAAGCGCTAGCGTCCCTTGCGAGGTAAAACGTTCGTAAGCAATGTGGTTGTGGGGCTGTTTTAAGCGCAATAAAGCAATAAGCGCCACTTCGTTTCGGTTTTCTTCTTCAACGGGAATTTTTAATAAGCGGCGTGCGGTGGAATGAGTCCCATCGGCGGCGATTAATAAATCAGCTTGTAACTGTTGCTGTCCGTTTATTGTCGAAAAGGTAACCTGCGCATGATTCGTATTGCATTGGATATCATCAATAGTCGAAATAGGAACAATCTCCGCGTTTTTTTGCAAAGCAGCGCGTTGATAAAGGCTCTGTTGTAATTTTGCAAAAGACACGACGTAGCCTAAGGCAGGCACGTTAAATTCACTCGCGCGAAAACGAAGCGCGCCCAGCGCTCCTTGATCCGACACATGCACCGTCGAAATCGGACAAGCCTCATTCGCTAAATCAGCCTCTACCCCCAAGTTTTTCAAAATTTGATAACTACCGAAAGATAACGTCAGTGGTCTTACATCGTTCGATGAAGTCACGGCGGCTGATGGCAAATGGTGCTCAAGGATTTTAATTTTTATCCCGTGACCTTGTAAGGCCACCGCCACGCTGGTGCCTACCAGGCCGGCGCCGATGATGATGATGTCGGTTTGATTCATGTTAGTGTATCTGAATTTTAAATATCCCCTCTCCCCAGTGGGAGGATCAAAACGGGATCATATCATTACCCACAAGTCACAGGCTTTCTTCGTCATTCCCGCGCAGGCGGGAATCCAGGCGCGCCGGGCGCGCTGCGCACATGTGCGCTGGATCCCCGCCTGCGCGGGGATGACGGGCTTTAGTTTTTCTAATCTTTACCACTTGTCGGTAATGATGTGAAAAGGATATAACATCCTACCATGTCAAGGCTCGCGGCTAATAGCGAAATCGAGTATTATGAGGACACTTCAATTGAGAGAGGGAAATATGACCAATCTTATTGCCGACCGACTGGCGGCTTTACGTCGTTTAATGCATGAAATAGGAGTCGATTATTATTACGTTCCTTCCAGCGACCCCCATAAAAACGAATACGTTCCTTCCTGTTGGCAACGGCGTGCCTGGATTAGTGGTTTTACGGGATCGGCGGGCGACGTGGTCGTTGGAATCGATAAAGCTTTTTTGTGGACCGACCCACGGTATTTTCTTCAAGCCGAACAACAGCTCGACGATTCGCTCTATCATTTAATGAAAATGGGACAAGGCGAAACACCCGCAATTGACCAATGGTTAACTCAGCAAAGAAACGGCATTGTTTTTGCCGTTGACCCCCGGTTAATTAATCTTCAACAGTCCGAAAAAATTCAGCGCGCTTTAGAAAAACAAAATGGAAAATTATTAGCCCTCGATGAAAATTTAATCGATCGCGTTTGGAAAGATCAGCCGCCGCTTCCCCAATCGGCCATTCAACTTCAACCATTGCAATACGCCGGCCTTAGCGCGGAAGATAAATTAGCCGCACTGCGTCAAACGTTGCAAAAAGAGAGTGCAGATGCCATCGTCTTAAATACGCTAGACGCTATTGCGTGGCTTTTTAATATTCGCGGCAATGACGTTGCTTATAATCCGTTGGTTATTAGTTATGCTGTCATTACGCAAAACGAAGCTAGTCTTTTCGTAGACCCTCATAAAATTACTGAAGGGGATCGATCTTATTTTAAAAAAATTCCCGTTCACATAGAGCCTTATGAAGGTATCGGAAAATTGCTAGAGTCATTGTCAGGCTCGGTATGGCTGGACCCAGGAGCGACTAATTTATGGCTTCGAGACCAGTTAAAAAACACGGCTTCCCTTATTTTAAAACCATCACCTATTACACTGGCAAAAGCATTAAAAAATCCTGTGGAACAAAAGGGAGCAAGAGAAGCGCATATTATCGATGCCATTGCGATGATTCAATTTTTACACTGGCTTGAAAATCATTGGCAATCGGGAGTGAGTGAAATATCAGCGGCTGAAAAATTAGAATTTTTCCGACGCGGCGATTCTCGTTGTCTGGATTTAAGTTTCCCCAGCATTAGCGGATTTGGTCCTCATGGCGCGATTGTGCATTACTCGGCAACAACCGATACCGATGCCACCATTAATGATTCAGCACCCTATTTAATTGATTCGGGCGGCCAATATCATTATGGAACGACCGACATTACCCGAACTATCCACCTTGGAACTCCTACAGAAGAAGAAAAACGCCTTTATACCTTAGTACTCAAAGGGCATTTAGCGATTCGCCAGGCCGTTTTCCCGAAAGGGACTTGCGGGGAGCATCTCAATGCGCTAGCGCATCAATTTTTATGGCGTGAGGCACTGGATTACGGGCACGGCACAGGACACGGCGTCGGTAGCTATTTGTGTGTCCACGAGGGACCGCAGGCAATAACTTCTCGTTATACCGGCATTCCTCTGCAACCTGGAATGATTGTGAGCAACGAACCGGGTGTTTATTTAACCCATAAATACGGCATCCGAATTGAAAATCTCTGCCTAGTCACGGAAAAGTTCACCGTTGACGACAGCCTCACCGGGGACGGACCTTTTTACAGTTTTGAAGATCTCACACTGGTTCCTTATTGCCGTAAATTAATTAATCCCAACTTGCTCACCTCTGAAGAAATCCAGCAAATTAATGACTATCATCAACGAGTTGACCAAACCCTAAGGGACTTATTACCGGCCAATGAATTAAACGATTGGCTCCATGAAGCCACCGCCCCGTTATAAATTTGACGCACAGTAGCCCGTATGAAGCGAAGCGAAATACGGGATTTGTTTTTATTTCCCCGTATTCCGCTTCGCTGATACAGCTACTTTTAAAACAGTCCGGGGCCTGAATAATTGTTTTCGTCTTGTTGTCCCGATTTTAACCGGCACTCTTCCTCCAACTCCGCATTTCGTTCCAAGATCCTCTGCATTTGGACGAGCTGGTCTCCTAAGTGAAGGCGATAAAACTCCGCGAGATTTGGAGGGCTCAAGCTTGACGGCGGGTTGTTGAGAAAGTGAGCCGCGGCGATAGGGGTCTGGGGTTGGTATGTTTTTTCTTTTTCTTCTTTCCCCTCCGCTTGTTGCAAACTAAAGTTTCCTTTCAGGTTTTCTATCAGCCTACCCTTTAACTCTAAAGAGGCATCGTCCTTGTTCTCCATAATATATGACAGGGCTCTCGCAGCTCTTCGTTGCAGCGCTATTTTCTCATTGAGGGTACGATGAACACTATCCTCTGTTTTCAGTGTGCTTGCGAAGAGACAAAGGTTCTCTTCTGATAAGAGAGAGGCGAAAGCTTCCTCCTGTGTTTTTGGCGGCTTGTTAGTCTCATCTTCATCTAACGACAACGCTTCTTCCATCGTGCTTTTTGATGCGGCTTTTTCATTTTTTGTCCGTAATACTTTTTGTATCTTTATCTTTTCTTGCTGTTCCGAGCTTCCGGCCAAAATAAGGGAAGCTAATTGATATCCCAGTTTTTCCTTCTCTTCCCCTGTTTCGAGCTTCTTCCAAATAATATCATAAATGATTTCAGCTTGTTCATAAAATCCATCTTGGTTTAGTTGATGCGCCAGTGACCTAAGCCAAGAAGCTCGCATTTTCCAACTCAAAAGAGACCAACCCTCACAATCAAGATTGATACCTTGCCGCAAAAGCTTATCCACGATAAAAAGCACAGTGGCCAAATGGCGATTGTCAAAATCGTTGCTATACTTCTTGCCCACGGCGTGGTTAAGCGCCGTGAGTTTCTGATCATTTTGGCTATCCAAGGGAAGCTCCTTTTCCAACACTAGCCATTCCAACATTAGAACATCCCTATTGGCTGACGCCAGTAGTACAGGGTCATTACCGTTCTGATCCCTGACATCCAAAGACAGTCCTTTCTCCTCAAGCCACTTCAGTAGGTTCAAGCGCTCATGAGTTGCTGCTATTAGCACCAAATTCCTTGTGGGGTCGGAATACTCCAAAGAGAGACCCTGCCTTACAAGCCACTCGACCATAGCCACACGCCCCTCACGGGCTGCCAACTGCAATGGGCCCTCTCTAAGAGAGTTTTGAACAGGAATTTTCGCTGAATCGCTATTTACTTGATCACTTTTTAACTCTCCATTATTTTCAATAGCGTTGTCGTTTCCAGCGGGAACTGTTGATTTTTGAACAAATAAAGGTTGTTTTTTTCATTTATCAACCATTCCATCATATCAACGTTGCCCGATTGGCTGGCCATTAAGCAAGGGGTATTACCTGCTGCATCTGTGGTGGATAAAGAGAGGTTTTTCTCATCTATTAACCATTTTAGCAATGCAAGATTGCCTGACCTTGCTCCAGCCAACACAACGTTACTCTTAGCGCTATCCATATCATTCAAAGATAACTTTTTCTCTTCTATTAGCCATTTCAGTATCTCAAAACAGCCATAACGCGCTGCCATTAATACTGCTCCCCTGCCCTGCCTGTTCCTACTATTCAAAGGGAGGCCTTTGCGCTCTACCAGCCATTTCAACATCTCCAAATGATCAGCCCCTGTGGTCAGCAGAACAAGATCATTGCCATAATCGTCTTTCGTGCTCTGCCAGTCGGCGTGGAACTTATCCTCTATCAACCATTCCACAATTCCCACTTGATTAGCAATCACCGCGCTAATTAAAGTCGCGAGCTGGGACCTCTTATCCGGAAAAAACGAAAAAGACTCTAATTGGATTTTTTTTAGCCATGATAATACATCAAGGTGATTTTTAAACGCTGCGATATTGGCTGCTGGGGAATTGATCAGTAGTAGAGGTTTCAGCCTCGATGGGGGAAAATTCTTCTTTTTCATTTTTTTCTTGAGGTTTTCAAGTAGGAGGGGATACCCTTGTTCTGCTGCGACGAGGAAAGGATCATCTGTATGATAATTCATGACCTCCTCCAAGGAAAATGATTTCAGCAATTTTGCCACCATCTTAGGATTACCCGATCGGATGGCCGCGGACACAGGATGCTTTCTTGCAGTAGACAAATTATCCAAAGACAATCCTGCTTTCTCCAAGTCTTCTAACATTTTAAGGTTACCGGAGAATATCGCTAACAACATACGTTGCTCCCATCGTTAGTTGTGATAGCGTACGGTCCCCCTCTTTTCTCCACCCACGTGCCTTTCCACCGTTCTGGGTCTAGACACCATTTCAGCGTCTTAATATCGCCGCTGGATGCTGCCCACAATATCGCATTCCACCCACTCTCATTGACAGAGGAAAAATCGGCGCCTTTCTCCCATAACAACTCCGCTTCTTTTTGGGCTCCACAATGTGTGGCGTACCAGAAAAATACATTGAGCAAGCGCTGCGAGGTTTCTACTGTCCAGGTAGAACTCGACTCAGGCGCTTTTTCATCAGCCGCCAATCTGGCAGGTTGCGCCCGGAAGAAGGTTGAACTCTGCGCACGATGGAGCGTTTTTCTAACGTCAATAACTTTTGATGCGTTTTCCTTAATTTCAATACCTAACCAGGGATATTGTAGCAATAACTCAATAGCGTCTAAATTTTCTGCCTTTTCCAATAAGAGGTCGAAAGGCGTCTTATTAAAACTATTTGGTTTATTTATCTTAAAATCTGGGTAAGGCGGAGGGAATTCACTAATAGGCCTTTCCTTTTTAGTACTCTTCTGCTCTGCTGCTTGATCAGAATCCTTCTGTTCTGCTTTTCTCTTTTTTGTTTCCTTGGTTGCTTCGGCAATACTTTTCTTGCGCTCCCCAAATTCTCGAACATAATCCCGCTTATCTCCTTTCCAGATTTGATAGCAGGTCTGAATAGTTGGCATAAGCAAAGCTTTGGGATTTTTAGATTGACAAACTAAGTGCCAAACGGTTTCTTTCTTCTGGTTTGTCTGCTCCAACGCCGTCAATAACAGGTTTTTCCTAACCAGCCAGGTCAATAACTGTGTTAGGATTTTTGAATCTCTAATAAAACCGCCTCATGCAAAACTGTATTCCCCTGATTATCTGATTGGAAAGCAACCGCGTCGTCGCATTCCCATAAACATTCAATGACATCCGACCATGACCTTCTTCGCATAGCGTCCTTTAATTGTCTATATCGGCTTTCTAACGGATTTAAAGATTGATGGCCCATCAAAGGCGGTTGTGCAATGGGCGAACTGTGGGGCAGGCTTGGTCCTGATGATGAAGAAAACGAAAGTGATTTTTCTTCATCGTTTTTACTCTCGTCCCCAAACTGAAAATGAGTACGTTTCATTGTTGTAGCCCTCGTTGTATTTTGTCCCACAGCAGAGATCTGGTGTATTTTAGTTTGCTTATGCTATCAAGTTAAAATTAAGATAATCTTAGAATCTGCGACAAATTTGTGCTACCAAGAGAAAGTCTCCTCTTATCGGATTGATCGTTAGCCGTAGCCCGTATGAAGCGAAGCGAAATACGGGATTTGTTTATTTCCCCGTATTCCGCTTCGCTTCATATGGGCTACCTTCTAAACAAAAACGCCCGCCATTCGGGGCCAGCGGCTCGATCCTTTAAACTTCCTCCCTCCAAAGAATCGATCTTTCCAAAAATTGATGCCCAAGAGTAGAACTACAAAAAAGGGAAAAATGCTGTTGACCGATCGGCACTAAGACATTATTCTTAGTCCATTAGATTACAAAATACCGATTAGTATTTGAAAATAATAAAAAGGATATCAAGGATGCAACCTACACATACGCTAGAACTCAGCGAGTTAGAATATCAAGTTGATCATTTATTGCGTTCTTTAGAACGATTGAAATCGGAAAACAATGCGTTGCGTCAAAAATTAGCCACTCAAGTCCGGGAGCGTTCATTATTGGTTGAAAAAAACCTTCAAGCCGCCCAGAAAATTAAAAAAGTAATTACACAATTAAGGGAAGAAATGCCATGAGCGACAACAACAGCGAGCAGAGTCTTATTTCCGTAAAAATCCTTGATCGCAGCTATCACATTAAATGCCCCCCCGACCAAACCCAAGCACTTCAAGAAGCAGCCGCCTATGTGGAAGAAGAAATGCGGAAAATACGCCAAACAGCGAATATCAATAGCATGGAACGCATCGCGGTGGTCACCGCTCTGAACATTTGCCATGAACTCATGCAGTTGCGCAAACAAAAAAATAATTACATCGATGTCATGAATCAACGCATTCAAGATTTGCAACGGCGAATTGAAAATTTCCTGGAAACAAATGCTGAAATTGAAGTATAATATAAGTGTATCCTCTGTGACTCGTGGCAAGGACCACATATTTGAACCGATACGAATATGATAGGGAATTGGCTGTGGTCACACTGTTGAGCAAGCCCGTTTTCGGGGTCTCATAACCCCTAAGGGAAGCCTGAAGTCAGTGCCCGCCACTCCCACTTGAGCCTTTGGGTTCAATCAATGGACTTGCAACGATGTCATAGAGGGTTTTATGTATTCAATGCTTAGCAAAAAACAACTGCGCGACCAGTTGCGTCAGCGTCGAAACGAACTTTCCTTCCAAGAAAAAAATAAAGCTTCTGAAATCATTTGTAAAAAAATTATGGGGCTTTCCATTTTTAAGTCCAGTGAACGGCTGGCGTTTTACTTATCGCATGACGGCGAAGTCGATATAAGAATCGCACTATCAAAAGCGCTCGAAGTGAAAAAAGCCTGTTTTTTACCGCTCTTGCACTGCACTTTAGATCATCATTTAGATTTTTATTCCTATCATCTCAAAAGCGAATTAATTAAAAACCGTTTCGGTATTGGAGAACCCGACCCAACGCGGGAAACACCCATTGCCACAAAGGAGCTGGATTTAATCTTTTTACCGCTAGTCGCTTTTGATAAAGACGGTAATCGCCTGGGTCGCGGCGCAGGCTACTACGACCGCGCCCTGGCTTTTTTAAAAGATTCAAATGCTCAAAAACCCAAACTAATCGGTGTGGCTTATGAGTTCCAAAAAATTAATTCAATCACTGCAGAAAAATGGGATATCCCTTTAAATAGCGTTGTGACTGAAAAAAATATTTATCACTTCTAACGTTTTCTTCGTAGCAGAAATCCGATAAATAATAAAACTATTAATAACGGAACGACCACAGGAAAAATAATCGGGAATAAAATAATTGCCAATAATCCCCATAAAAAAGCAAATACAGCTAAAATTATGACACCGACACCACTAAAAACTAAGAAAAACAGAATCGCAATGCTCAACACTACAATTGTAGCGATGATAACGCCCCAAACGCCTGCCGTGACAGCGAGCGTTAGCCCGAGCACCGGAAAGAGCAAATACCAACCGGCGACGACTAATAAAATAATAAATAATGCAATAACCCACGGGGAAGCCCGTCGCTTGCATGAAGGTGTTTTGTCCACTTTAGATCTCCTTTTAATTAAAGATTCGCGGTTTTAAACTATAGCGAATTTTAATCCATAATAATCGGAAACCCTGCCTCGCGCCAAGCCCTAAAACCGCCGTCCATTGATAACACATTTTTATAGCCCATTTTTTTGATGCTCTCGGCGGCCAGCGCAGAGCGAAAACCGCCACCGCAGTAGAGTATTAATTTGCGGTTGCGATTGGGGATCACTTTTTCAATATCTCGTTCAATAATGCCTTTTCCAAGATGGATGGCCGAAGGCAAGTGTCCCTCATCCCATTCGCTTTCTTCACGCACATCCACCAGTTCAAAGTCTTCTTCATTGTCCATCATTTTTTTTACGGTATAGATATCCGTTTCTTCAATGTGCGATTTTGCTTCTTTGGCAAGGGCCACAAAACTAGGACTGTGTTCTTTCATATTTTTTCTCCTTTAACTGCGTGCCCCCTGGATGTGGAGCGCCATTTGTGGGTAATTTGCCGCGAAAAACGAGCCTCGCAATGCTCATGTATTGTGTATACACTGCGCTTGCTCGTTCATTTTTCGCGGCAAATTCCCTCACAACTGACGCTCCGAAGTGCAGTCGGGGTGAGTAGTTACTTTCTCCTTTAAACTTCCACTTCCGCTAAATTTCCTTTTTTCTCCAGCCAATCGCGACGGTCCGCCGCGCGTTTTTTGGCTAAGAGCATATCCAAAAGCTGTTCCGTTTTATCTTTAGACTTGACGGTTAAGCGCACTAAATGACGCGTATCCGGATTCATTGTCGTTTCGCGTAATTGGGACGGATTCATTTCACCCAAGCCTTTAAAACGTTGGATATTAATGGCGCCTTTTAATTTTTCCGCTTTAATGCGATCTAAAACGCCTTCTTTTTCCTCTTCATCCAAGGCATAAAACACGTCTTTGCCCACGTCAATACGATACAAGGGCGGCATGGCCACATACACATGGCCGCTCACTACTAAAGGATAAAAGTGTTTCATAAAAAGTGCGCATAATAACGTAGCGATATGGTAACCATCGGAATCGGCATCCGCTAAGATGCAAATTTTTCCATACCTAAGGCCTTCTAAATTGCTGGAATCGGGATCAACGCCAATCGCTATGGCGATGTCATGCACGGTTTGAGAAGCTAATACTTGTTCGGTATCAACTTCCCATGTATTTAATATCTTTCCACGAAGGGGCATGATGGCTTGAAAATTCTTATCTCGTGCCTGCTTTGCTGATCCACCGGCTGAATCGCCTTCCACTAAAAACAGTTCGCACTGCATTGGATCGGATAAAATGCAATCCGCTAACTTGCCCGGTAATGCAGGGCCCGTTGTCACTTTTTTACGTTCAATTTTCTTGCTCATGCGCAATCGTTTTTGCGCATTGGCAATCACCAATTCAGCCAGCGTTTTCCCGATTTCGACATTGTGATTTAACCACAAACTAAACGCATCTTTAACAACGCCCGAGACAAACACGGCAGACTGACGCGAAGTTAACCGCTCTTTGGTTTGGCCTGAAAATTGAGGCTCTTGCATTTTTACGGATAAGACATAATGGCATTGCTCCCAAATGTCTTCGGAAGCAAGCTTCAAATTACGCGGCAATAATTTGTGGATCTCACAAAATTCACGCATGGCTTCTAATAAGCCTGTTCGCAAACCGTTGACATGCGTCCCACCTTGTGGCGTTGGGATTAAATTCACGTAACTTTCCCTAATGCCTTCGTCGTCTTCGGGCAACCACGCCAGCGCCCAATCCGCTTTCTCCGTTTCTCCCGAAAAACTGCCGACCCACGGCTCTTCCGGTAATCGTTCGCGATCGCGCAAGCTATCCGCTAAATAGGTTTTTAAGCCTTCGGCGTAATACCATTGCAACCGTTGGCCGGTGTTCTCATCGATAAAATGAACGGTGAGACCGGGACATAAAACGGCCTTAGCCCGCATGGTATGCTTTAAAGCAGAAACCCCAAACTTTACAGAATCAAAATAATGCGAATCGGGCCAGAAATGAATGCTTGTGCCACTTTCCGATTTATTGCACGAGCCCACCGGGCGTAGTTTCGATGTTTTTTCGCCATGGGCAAAATCCATTTGATAAATTTTGCCGTCTTTTTTTACCTGAACGGTAAGTTTTTTGGACAGCGCATTAACAACGGAGATGCCAACCCCGTGCAGCCCCCCGGAATATTCGTAGGTTTTCGTTGAAAATTTAGCACCGGCGTGCAAACGCGTTAGAATTAATTCGACGCCCGTTAATTTATGTTCGGGGTGAACATCGATAGGCATGCCGCGACCATCATCGATGACTTCTAATGAGCCGTCTTTGTAGAGAATCACTTCCACATTTTGTGCAAAACCCGCAATGGCTTCATCGACACTATTATCGATGGCTTCATGAGCAAGGTGATTGGGGCGAGAAGTATCCGTGTACATCCCAGGGCGGCGTTTCACGGGCTCTAAGCCACTCAACACTTCGATCGCTTCGGCAGTATAGCCTTTGCCAGTGGTTTTTTTCGTCGGCATTGCTCTTCGGTTCAATCCACGTTATTGTTCTTAACTTCATGATGGGCAACCCAGATTGTCATCCCGCAAAGCGGAAAAGGACAATTTTTATAAATTGAGTTGCTGGCGACAATGCAATTGTACACTAAGCTTATGCGTTATCTGTATACTTTATTATTTTACGCTGCCTCGCCCTTTGTGCTGCTGCGTATGTTATGGCGATCGCGACGGGTCGAAGGTTATCGTCATCGTTTATGCGAGCGTTTTGGATACATCAAGTCGCTTGACTCTGATACCCCTTCTCTGTGGCTTCATGCCGTCTCGGTGGGGGAAGTGATCGCTGCCGTTCCGCTCATTAAAGCGCTGTTGAACCATTATCCTCATTATTCCTTGATGGTCACTACAACCACCCCCACAGGTTCTTCGCAAGTCCAAAAAAATTTTAAAGACAGGGTTCGTCATGTCTATTTGCCGTATGATCTTCCAGGTCCCGTCAAACGTTTTTTGAAACGCGTGCATCCTCAATTAGCGATTTTAATGGAGACCGAACTTTGGCCTAATTTATTGCATTATACAAATAAGCGAAATATTCCCGTGCTATTAGCCAACGCCCGTTTATCCGAACGCTCGCTTCAAGGTTACCAAAAGATAGCCGCCGTCGTGCGAAAAATGTTAACGCAAATTAGCTGCGTCGCTGCTCAAAGCCCAGCGGATGGAGAGCGTTTTGTTCGCCTGGGGCTTTCAAAGGATCGATTGCTGGTCACGGGCAACGTGAAATTCGATCTTCATTTGCCCACTTCCGTTATCCAAGAAGGAAAATCGCTTCGAAAATCATGGGGCGAGCGCCTGACGCTCATGGCAGCCAGCACCCATGAAGGTGAAGAAATTATTGTGCTGGAAGCCTTTCGCCGACTCCGTACTGAATTTCCCGATGCGTTTTTAATCCTAGCACCACGCCACCCCGATCGGTTCACGAAAGTAGCCCGGCTGTGCGAAAACGCTGGCTTTTCAATCGTGAGGCGAAGTCTCCAACAATCCCCGACACAAAAAACGGACATCTTATTGGGGGATACCATGGGAGAATTGGGCCGACTTTATGCAGTAAGCGACGTCGCCTTTGTCGGTGGCAGCCTGGTTCCGGTTGGCGGGCACAATTTAATTGAACCTGCCGCTATTCGGCTTCCTATTATTAGCGGGCCTCAATTGCAAAATTTCGTGTTGATTAGTGAGTTGTTAAAAAGAGCGCAAGCCTTACTGATCGTCAACGATAGCGAAAGTTTATGTCACGTGGTTTCTCGGTTATTTAAAAGCCCTGAAGAAAGAAGCGCTTTAGGAGAGCGAGCCTATCAGGTCAGCGCGGCGAATACCGGTGCTGTGAATAAACATATGCGATGGATCAGCCGTCAGTTAATTTCACCGAATTCGTAATGGAGGCGCCTCTGAATTGAAGTCCTTATCACTAGCTATTCTTTTGGCATTGTTCTTGCGACAGTCTCTTAGCATAAAATGCGTGTCCGCATGCGCCGACCAAAAGCCGATGCGAACGCGATAAGAGCATATCAATGTTAATAGACTACCGAGAAGTTTTGCAACGGATCTAAGTCTATTGAAAAAAACGCCCCATTCATTAACATTATTACATATTTCTTTTCTGTTTTCGTAATCTTTAACAAGGGAATCGACTTTCTCACAAAGATTTAGGGCTTTACACCTAAGAGAAAAAACCTCACCAGACGTACAAGGAATGTCAGGTTCGGATTTCACTTTATTTTCATACGCTTTTACCCAGGTAGTAATTTCTTCCTCAACGGTATGTCGGATTTCTTTACGCGCTTCTTTTAATTGACTTATTTTTATTCTTAATTTTTCCTTTCTTTCTTCACTTTCCTTATCCTCCCCACTCTCTTTATTTTTTCTTTGCTTTAACTCAGCAATTTTATTGTTTATAGGCTCCAAGTAGTCCTCGTTTATCCCGTCGAGCAATTTCTGCATCAATTCACAATTGTTGCTGAAAATAAGGAAATCAATGTACTTTAATTGCCGAAGCAATTGGTTGAAATTTAATTTTTTTTCGTAATAGTCGTCGACTAATTTCATCATGGATTCGCAGCCAAACTTTTCTAAGCCGCACTCTTTCGCACAAACGTAGCTCGAGTTAACTAATGTAGAATCCAACGCATTCAAGCTAAGCAATCCGACGCCCTTGACATTAGTTAGAATTAAAAATAGAAACAATTTAGGATGATTGCAGGTCGGAGAGTTATTTTCATAAACAACATCGGCTAGTTTACTTAACAGGTTGACATACTTTCCCTCATCGAGGCATCTAAATGAATGCATCTCAGCGAGTTTAGCGATGCGAGTTTTGTTCGGCTCCGCGCATAAATATTCCGTTACTGAGTTGTCATTAAAAATGACATAACATAACGCTTTCCACAAAAGCGTTGGTAGGCCGTCCGCTTGTTCGCTAATTGAAAGGGGTTTTTGTAGAGCTTCGTTTTCAAGATCTTCGTACGATAATTGTTTCGCTTCGATAAGCTTCCAAAGGTTCTCTTTAACCGTGTTCGAACACTTAATCGATTGGAAAGTAAGGTTGGAAGGATATTTGTCGATATCTTCTTCAAGCCATTTGTTAAATTCTACTTTTGATACGGGAGACCCTTTACGTTTTTCTCTATTGCTTACCGGGGTACGTTGATCATTAGATTGAGGAGTGCGCGAAAGGATTTCATAAGCTTCATTTATTATACTTGCTTTTCCGTCATTACCTCCCTTATCAGAATGATGAATTTTCATTAATTCAAGATATCGTTTTCGAACCTCTTCCTGAGAAGCCTCTTCCCCCAATCCCATAATTTCATAAGCGTATTTTAGATCTTTAGAGTGGCCTTGGTCTTGAAAATCAAAAGAACGTCCCATTGGAAAACCCTCCTAATGAGCTATGACGACTGCGTCATGAAGTTAGCAGCTACTTCCTTCTCCTCCTCTTTTCCAATTCCCTGAACGGTAGCTGCGTGACTAAAAAATTCGATCGAAGTGGGGCGTTGCACCATTTCCACTTGACGTGGGCAAAGCGCCCCCCTGATTTGAAGTGGACGAAGCGGCTCCATGATATACTGACCTGCTTTTGCGTTTTCGTTGACTTCTCGCAAGCGTCGATACAAATCAGAAGTTTTTTTGCGTTCGGCGACTGCTTCCTTCTTTTGGATAGCAGCACCGATCAATTGATCCAAACGATCTTCCCTCTCGTAGCACAACAGCATTATATACGCCTGAACATCCGATCGACGTTGCTGTTTAATTCTAATTTCTGATCCCATCAACCACTTCGATACACTAAACTTGTACCATGGCTTTTCTTCAACATCCTTCTGTCCTTCACTGTACTCCCACAATTGCTGACGCACGTCTCCACCATAGTGGGTGGAATTGTTTACGTACTTTACAAGTAACCTCAAAATGGGCCAAGCGATATTACCTTGGAATTTAGGAGAAGGCTTATCGCCGTGTTGTATTACAATTTCGATAAGAGGTCTTAATGCCTCTTTGTCTTCTACTCTCTTTTTGCTGTTATATAACAAAACTGCATATTCAAATAACGATTGGTAATTCCGCTTCTTACGCCAAAATTCGCTATAATAGGATAAAGGCATTTCAGGAAATCGAATTGCCTCTTTTAATTGTTCTTTTATCTCTCGAATACCCTCCGTGGCTGAAACAGCTTCCCATGACTTTTCAAAAGTATTCCATTTTTGGGCAAAAGTTTCCTCCAGTTTTGTATAAGATTCATTTAATTTCTTTTGTGCTTTTTCACGTTTATCAAACTCCCCCTTTATCTTTTCAAGCTGTTTGAATAGATCATCATACAAAATTTCAGGAATGCACCACGAAGGGCTCTCCTTTAACAGGCCTTGCATCCGGCTCAAACGTGATTCTAGATGATCTCTCAGCCAGACTTCGAGTGTTTTATCCTTCAGATTCCAGGAAGAGATGATTTCTGCAACCCCACGTCTTTTTATCAGCAAAGCGTTATCTAAGTTCAATTTTATTTCTTTTTTCTGAGTTTTATTCAATTCTTGTATGGGGTATTTATTTTCTTTGGCAAAATCAATTATGGTTTTTGCCACAATTTCCATTATTACCAGATGACATTTAAGTCGCAGCCATTCAAAACGCATTCCTTTCGATTCACTTATTAAGTCTTGAAAATACAGGTGTAAATCGGGCCCCAGAATACAGCGAAGTTTGGTTTCATTACACTCATCAATGGCTTTTTTAGCGGGCTGTTAGGTTTAGCGATTTGCTGTTCATAATATGCCTGACACTGGTCCTCTTGTTCTTTATCTAAAGGGGGTAGCGCTCTTTCAGAGGCAAGGTAAAACAAAGGAAGCATCTCAGACACCGATTCGGTCAGTGATTGAAAAGGGGTTTTTCTCTTTAGTTCATCACATTTCTTTAGCTCATCATAAAACACCAACGCAAGGGGTCTTTCAAGAACTATTTCCTTGTTAGTTTGAGGGCTATAAAAAGAAGCTTGAGAAATGGCGGACCACATAGCACGTCCTTAAGTTAATGGGAAAATTCCCTTACTATAAATTTATCGCTTTGAAACACGAATAAACAGAGTCAATTGTTTTAAAGTTAATTTATTATTTTAAATAAAACACCGCTGCTTAAAGTTCCATTAAAAATTATTTTAAATATCCTCTAGAGAATTGAATCCATACTCACGCCACGGCGAATCTACAAAAAATTCCATGGGGCTGGTCACTCGAATGCCTGCATGGTCATAAGAACGCTTTAAATTTCCGATAATTTGCACCGCATGCTGCTTTTCGACCCAATACTTAAAGTGGGTTTTTCCAACTTGTCTCGGCCTTCAATAAAAACCATTTTCTTTTTAAGATCTTCGCCGTTTCAATTTTAGTCTCGTCATCCCCGCGCAAGCGGGAACCAGGCGCACCTTCGGTGCGCTGCGCAAGTGTGCGCTGGACCCCCGCCTGCGCGGGGATGACAGGGGAATGCGGGGATGAAGGGGGTGGGGATGTCGGGTTTTAACACCTTGTTTAAGGTTGGCCCGATTATCCGTTTGATCTCGGGTCAAGATGTTATCTCGGTGGGGGCAGGTGCGTGGCCTTTTTTTGCAAAGATAGTGGTTTGATCGACGTTGACTGGACTTTCGGCACCCTGACAACCCACGGCTTTAATTTCTGGAGGGAAGAAGGTAAGCGATGCAAAGCGATGGTGGCTGCCTGGCGAGTGGAATAATGACCCGATAAAACTTTGTACCAGCCATTTTGGTGAATAATACGAAGATCATGCAAACGGTGTTTGTTTTTGAATGCAGTAGCTTCAGCTAGCGTACGCGAGGCAAATAATTGAATTGTATAATGGGCGTGTACGGTTTCGATGTGAGACGCGCTGTGGACGGGGGAAGTGTGATGGCGTGATGCTTTAATTAGAGGTCGATGGGACCGAGTTGCGCGCTGCACTCCTTTGGGAGAATGGACGTGCTTAACTGTGTGTGGGAGGGTTGTTGAAGGTGTGAATACTTTCGCATTCACCGGCTTTTCAACATCAAAGCGTACCGCTTTTCCTAGCCAGGTATTTATTTGCGCTAAATCATGGGGGCATAAGGTTCCCGCTTGTTGTTTTAAAGTAATGATGTTGATGATGTAACTGTATCGATCCGTTGCCCATTGTTGCTGAGCTTGGTACAAAGAGGTCACCGCATCCAATACGTCTACCATGGTTCGGGTTCCCACTACGTACCCCGCCTGTGTCGCTTCCAGTTTGTTTTGCGCAGAAATGATGGCTTGACGGTCCGCTCTGATTTTACTAATTCCCGAATCAACCCCTAAATAAGCTTGACGCGTTTGTCGTACCACATCGCGATGAGTGAAATTAAGTTGGTCGCTGGCCGACAAATAATTATATTCTTCCTGCCGGGTAGAATGGGTCACAAAACCGCCTTGGAAAACGGGGAAATTCAAATTAAGACCAGCCGTGGCTGTTGTGGTAGTCGTATCTAAAAATTCCCCCGTCGTAGGCGGGCCGGAGAGGCTGGGGGGAAACCCTCGTTGTTGAGCGCCATAGGAAAAAGTCCCTGTTAGCGTGGGATAGCGTTGGGCCGCCGTTTCTTTAACCGTCTCGCGCTGAGCCAGCATGGTATATAATGCGGACTGAATAGCGAAACTTTGTCGCTCTGCAACCGCCGTCCAGGCATCGATGTTTCGAGGATGGGGTATCACTAGCGGAATGGATTTTTTCAGGCTAGTCAACGAGCGGTATTCCTGACCCGTAATCGCCCGTAGGTTTTCAAGCTGGTTGTCTAAATTATTTCGATCTTGAATTTCCTGTGCTATCGCTTGGTCGTAGCTCGCTTGAGCATCATAAACGCCGGTGATCGCAATTAATCCGACTTTAAATTTTTCCTGTGCCGTCACCAATTGGTGATAAAATGATTCCTTCTGCGCCAAAGTAAATTGCAACTGATCGTAAGCATCTAAAACATCAAAGTAGGCCTTGGCAGTTCGAAATATCAAATCCTGGGCAGCTTCAATATAAGTCGCCGTGGCCGCTTTTACCGAAAAACTAGCACTACTAATGGCCTTCCAGGTCGCATAATTGAAAATCGGTTGAGTGACGGTGACTTGGTAATTGTGTTGGTTAAAGTAACCGCTCACGCTGGATGATCCCGCTTCAATTCGTTGAAAGGTGCGATCGAGTCCCGCAGTTATATCCACATAAGGAAACAAACCCGATCCCGGCGTTCCGGTACCTGACATAGCGATAGGAAGGTTTTGCCTTGCGGACAACCAGTCCGCGTGTGCTTTTTGAAAAGTGGGGTCACTCGCGAGGGCTTGACAATAAACTTGAACCAAATCTTCAGCATAAAGCAAGGGGGCGGCTACTAATGAAAAGAGGATAAGAACAAAAACGAGGAATTTTTTTTTCATAAACTAGCCTAATAATTCTTTGACTCTACCGCCTATTTTCCACATTATCCTATAAATTACGGTTGCTTAGCAAACCTTACCGTATAAAACCAAAGCTTGACCAAATTTTGATCAATTTCTGTAGGTCAGAAGAATGCCAAGAAAAATAAAAAAGCCGACCCAATTATTATTCCGAAAAGCAGCGAAACAATCCGGTGGCTTCCGGTGACGGATTAAAAACTGCTGATAACACATTAACCCTAACGCTACTAACAATCCCAAATAAAACCAGTAATTAAACCGCAAATACCAACCTAAGAGTCCAAATGTCAGGAGCACGCTGCCTTGAAGTAATCCGATCATGAGGCGATCATAACGACCAAACAAAATAGCCGTCGATTTTATGCCTACTTTGACGTCGTCTTCTCGATCAATCATTGCATATTGCGTATCATACACGATAGGCCATAGTACCGCTGCAAAAAATAATAACCAAGCCACGGCTGGAACGTGCCCCACCGTCGCGGCAAACGCCATTGGGATACTCCACGAAAACGCAACGCCTAACCACAATTGAGGTAAATGAGTGAATCGTTTTAAAAACGGGTAAACGAGCGCCAATAAAATGCCAATAACAGCAAGTTCCACGGTCAAACGATTTAATAACAACACCAATGTGAAGGCAATTAAACTCAAAACGGCAAAGAGAAGCATCGCTTCAGTAACGCTCACCGATCCGCTCGCAAGCGGGCGCATTTGAGTGCGCTGAACATGCTTATCCAGATGACGATCGGCAAAATCATTCACAATACAGCCCGCGGCGCGCATAACCACACTACCGGCGATAAAAATCACCGCTATTTTAAAAGAAGGGGCCCCTTTGGCCGCAATCCAAACAGCCCACAAAGTCGGCCACAATAGCAAAAAAATACCAACCGGCTTATCAAAACGCATTAACCGTAAATAATGAGGCATTTGTTGGCGAAGATTAATCATTCGACACAGAGCTCTCTAAAAATAGCGCGGGGGAAAAAATTTCGCTCACCAATAAGGGATCTCTTTCGAAATAAAACAAAGAACGTCGAGCCCATATACAACTGCCATTCGCAATCTCTTTAACATAAAAATAATAAGGGTGATCGGCAGTAATTTGCCTAAACTCCAAATCGCCGCGAGTAAATTTGGCATTTGCAAATAAGATATCGCCTAAAGAGCGTTCCCCGATATGGTTAAGTGGGGAGCCCTCTCTTTCCAGGGTTTTCTTTGGGATTACTACACGGCCCGCCACCCACAAGCTTTCGAAATATCGCCATTCAATTTCACGGATCAAGGCTAATTCTGGCTGAGATATACCCAGGAGTTGGGTCTCTTCGTCAACCGGTGCATCGAAAACTTCCCGAAGCAGATGGTGCTGAATTTGCCCATCAGTTGTCTTGCGTAAACGCTGCGTCAGAGAGCCGGGATGCGTCAACCAGCTCCGTTCATTAGCTGTCCACAAAGTGGAAGGGATTTCATTTTGTGGGGCCCAAAAAAGTTGCTTCTTCATGCTCCACGACAGTAGAAGATGTAGAAACGACAGTCAAGTTACTTAGTTACAAAGCACGCAAAAGGCCGGCTAGCGTGTCACGATGATCTGAGTACCGACGTTCAAGAAATGCTTATTCAACCATTTAGCATCGTCATGGAAGAGACGAATGCAACCGTGGCTCGCGTGATAACCGGGCAAAGTTGAGCCATGAAGCGCATAACCGCGAAAATAAAACATGCAATACGGCATCGGTGCCCCCCCTTCGGTTTCAACCGGGAATTTGTTAGAAACGCATTCGGGTCCTCCTAATCGGACAATTCTAAAGTTCCCTACCACCGTGTTGCATTTCCGTCCCACGTCAGAACACCATTCTTGCCCCCCCGAAACGGGCCCCCAATGGACTAATTGCCCTTTCTCATCGTAGGCAGCAAAAGCATGAAGCCCTAAATTGACGACCAACAATTTTTGATGAGTAGGATGGATATTTGGAGGAAAAGGGGACAAATCTAAATATTCCACTTCCGTAAGTTCCGTTGGTACAACGATCCAATGGCGGTTGCTGAGCGCCATATTAGTCCTATTCAAGCGTTTGACAATCTCCCGCTCCCGCTTATTAGGAAATAATTTTGTCCAGGTATCGCCCGGCTTCACCGCGATGCAGGTAAATTCAGAGTAAGCGCAAAGGTGCGCTCCGTAATAACGACTTTCTTCGTAATTGACGTCGGGGTGGTGGGGGGAGGTTTGTCCGTAAGCCGCAGAATTAGTTAACGCAAGCAGAACAAGCATCGAAATAGATATTAACCCTTTGATTTTCCTAAACTTTAGTCCTCGTACCATTTTTTTTACATCTGCTATTGTTTACCTAATTCAAAGTATAGTAGGATTGGCTCATACTTCCTTAAGGTTTTTTGGAGATACTGTATCCATGCATGTTATTGTTAAAACATGGAAAAAAGAGGACGGAGCGTTATGTCAATTTTTTCCGAGACAATGAAAAAATCGATTAGTATTTACCGCCAGATGTTGCGAAAATATTTACCGCAAGCGGAACGGACTAAAAAACTGAATCAATTAAAACTGAAAGATCGACACCTTTATAATAGTGAAGTTGAATTGTATCGTCTCGGGCATACGATTGTAACTGATATCAAAGAAAATCTGGATAATACCAATGTCAGTTATTATTCTTATTCAGGTGTTAGAAACTTTGCCAATCATTTGGAAAATTTTTTAGAAAATTACGAAATCGAGAACAGCGATCGAGTTATTCACCGGTCGCAAAAAGTGGCTCGCGCTTTGGTAGAAGCGATTCAATTATTAACCGTTCCACGCAATCAACTAACCGAAGAAATTAAAGAAAAGTTAGTGTCCTGCACCGCTCTGATCGCGAGTTTTGGATCAGAAGAGCAGCGTGAATTATATAAAACAATGTTGCAAAATACAATTCACAAACAACAAGAACAAAATGCGGCTTTTTATCGTTTAATCTTGCATAATTTTCAAAAGGAAATGCAAGAAGTGAGTAGATAATAACACGAACGGCGATGGGTCATTATGGACACAAATTTTGCTGATCATCCTTTTGTAAAATTTGTAGACCAATTAACCACGCAGCCGGCTGTGCAAACAGCCCTTCATCGGTTACGCTCACCGAATGGAGCTAATATAAACATTATTTTATACGCTATTTGGTGCGGCCATAATCAACGCGGCCGGTTTCTTCGGCAAGATTTAAAAAAATTACTTTCGGCTGTCCATTCATGGCACGAATGCGTCTCTTTAGCGCTTCAACGGTCCGCCAATATCATCGATCAAAGTAATTTTAAACCTATCAAGAAATTGAAAACTCCCATTGACGTTGAGTTGAAAATAACAAACCAAATTGAGCAGCACCTCATTGCGGAAACTTTGATAAAATTTAATTCTTACAAACGAAATCCTGCCCAACAGCTGAGCGACGCCTGTCATAATATTACGGGCTATTGCAATTTTTTACGCTTTCGAATTGATGAGGAAGATCGAAAAGCCATCGGCATTTTATTACAAGCCGCCTTTCCTAATCTCATTGCCGCTGAAATTGCTGAAGCTTGTGAAAACTCACTCACCCACTCGACGACTCCTCCCGGTTATGCTCAGTTAAAATTGAATGAATTTTAAGGAAATTTCCGTCGCGAGCGCTCGGGATTTTCTTAAATTCTTAAGAAAAGATTAAATTACAAAAATTATATAAAATTATTTAAAACCCTCCTAAAATAAGCGGCTTATAAAACAAGTTCAACTAAGGCCTGTTGACAATTTGTTAGGCTGAATTAGAAACGTCAACAGACCTATGCTTCATAGCAGTCAATCATGCCTACATTAGTGAAAGACGATGGCACACCCTTTGCATTACAAGCTTATCGCGAAGTTTTAATAGGGGATAGGGCCTCTGTTTACAAACGTATTCGTTTGCTTGCTGAACGACACGGCCACTTCGTTCATATCTTAAAAAGATATACGGATCATTATGAAATCGCTTTTTCTCCACAACCCGGTTATTTGCTTGGTGAAAGCATCAAACATTACTTTGGTTGGGCACAAAATTTAATTTTTTGCGAAAGACTACCCCATCGCCCCGAATTATTACTTGTCGTCATCCGGGAGGGTCGCGTTTATTTAGACAGTCTTGTTCTTGCCAACAAAGTAGCCGCAAAATTAATGCCTTTACTATCGGATACTCAGCCCTATCAAATTGTAACTTCAGGGGAAGTGCCTATACAACAAAGTTCCGATGAAAAAGAGGTATTTGTTCCGCCTCCCGATTTAGTCGATTCTTTTGAGGAATTAAATGAGCCTTTATTTCCGCGATTACCGGCAATTTCTTCACTGCAATTGCTCCCTTTGTCATTAGTCTTAAAAACCTCGGAGATAAACAACGGCCTCCCAAAAGGGAAATTCTGTGGATCATTTTTTTCGAAAAAAATTGCCGTTTTTTTAATTAGTCTTCTAATGATTTTTATAGGGGCCGGCGTCGGTTTTTGGTTTAACCCTTTCTCTAAATTGGGCCGCTTAGCAGAGATTACTTCACCTTTCACTCCCGATCATATCTGTGCTTATCAACAAAAATACCTCACCTTGGTAAAGCAATATAAGATAGCGAAAATAGAACGACAACTGCTCGATGAAAAAGTAGCTATCGCTGCTGCCCGCAAACGTCTGGCTGATTTAAACATTCCCTCTTCACAAAATAAAAGGGTGATCAAAAACATAACCCCATTAAACAGAGATGAACAAGCAGAACCCTACACCCTCGATGAAATTTTATTGCTGGAACTTCCGCCGACCAATTACAGCATCCGCATTAAGGACAGTTACGACAAACAATCGTTAATAACGTTTGCAAAAAATAATGCTTTAGCTAAAGATGCTATTTATTATTCCTATTTTCACAATCGTAAAAAATGGTATGTGCTCCTTTATAACTATTACCACTCCAAAATGGATGCCCACGATGCCGCCCTTAAACTGTTGAAAAAAATTAAAACTGAGCACATCGAAATCATCAATCTTTCTTTGATCCAATCCAAAATCAAGTCCAGAAAAAACCGAGTAAACTCCTCTTTCCTGAAAGGGGGCGAGCTAGGATTTTCCCCGCAAGCAGAAATGAAACTACAACGCTAACTCAGTGAACAACGTAAATTTCTAGGTTATACTCAATGGAAAGGATTCCGGGAATGCGCTTGATTCGACCAATTTTTTGGCTTTTATTCGGTATGCTGCTGCTCTCAGGCTGTTCTAAAAATCAGCCAGTTCTTCTTCAAGGGTACGTAGAAGGCCAATTTATTTACCTTTCCTCCAGCGTCTCTGGACTCCTCAAATCGCTACTCGTTTATCGGGGTGATTCGGTAAAAGAAGATCAAACATTGTTTATCCTCGATCCCGAGCCCCAGGAATCAGAATTACAAGAAGCAAAAGCGAAGTTGACGCAGGAAAAAGAAAACCTTGAAAATCTCGTGAAAGGTCAACGGCAAACCATTTTAAATCGCATCATCGCCGAACGCGAACAAGCCATTGCCGATATGATTTACGCCCAGCAAACCCTTACCCGTTTTCAACACCTTTATCGAGTCAGAGCCATCTCGAAAGATGAGCTCGATAAAGCAACAGCCGACTATAAAGCAAAGAAACAAATCGTTAATCAAACAGAGGCGAATTTAGCGGAAGCCCAACTTGGCGAACGTAAACACCTTATTTTGGCGCAACAAGCCGTGGTCGATGCAGCTCAGGCCAACGTAGCCAAATTGATCTGGGAATTAGACCAAAAAACCGTCGTGGCACCAAAAAACGGCAACATTTTTGACACCTTCTTTAAAGTGGGCGAATATGTCCCCGCTGGCCAGCCGGTGACGGCTCTGCTCACACCCAACAATATTAAATTGATTTTCTATATCCCCGAACCATTACTCAGTCGATTGAAATTGGGTACCGTCGTTGAATTTAAATGCGATGGTTGCACGATACAACGCGCAAAAGTCACTTATATTTCCCCTGAAGCTGAATATACGCCACCCATCATTTACAGTCAAAAATCGAGAGCGAAATTAGTTTACCGAGTGGAATGCGCCATTCCCGAAAAAAACGCCCTAAAATTCCATGCCGGTCAGCCCGTGGATGTTTATCTGCACGAGGAATCATTGAGTGACTCCCATGCCTGAATCCACTTATGTTATCGATGTAAAAAATCTTAATAAAAGTTTCAATGGAATTCAGGCAGTCGTTAATGCCTCTTTACAAGTAAAAAAGGGCGAAATCTACGGCTTTTTGGGCCCTAACGGCAGTGGCAAAACGACCACTATTCGGATGTTATGCGGCTTATTAGTACCCGATTCGGGCTCAGGTCAATGCTTGGGTTATAATGTTATTACTCAATCTTTAGAAATAAAACGGCAATCCGGCTACATGACTCAACGTTTTAGTTTATACGAGGATTTAAGCGTCGCGGAAAACCTCGATTTTATTGCGCGATTGTACGGCATGAAAAATCGCAAGGCATTAGTGCAACAAAGCATTGAAGAATTAGGCTTAACAGAAAGAAGCCAACAATTAGCAGGAACTTTATCGGGGGGCTGGAAACAACGGCTTGCCCTCTCCGCTGCCCTAAATTCATCGGCCCAAATTGCTATTACTCGACGAACCAACGGCAGGCGTTGACCCGAAAGCCCGACGTGAATTTTGGGATCAAATTCATCTTTTAGCTAAGAAGGGAATTACCACCCTTGTCAGCACTCATTATATGGACGAGGCGGAGCGTTGCACTCATCTCGCTTATATCGCCTACGGGCATATCCTCGCGCAAGGAACCGAACAATCCATCATTGAGGACTCGCGTCTAACGACTTGGAAAGTTTCCGGTAGCCATTTAATCGAATTAACAGAAAAATTAAAACAATTGCCCGGCGTGGAACTGGTTGCCGCTTTCGGTAACGCCGTACACGTCAGCGGCCGAGAAGCTCAACGTTTAGAAAAAAGTATTGCGCCCTTTCAAACTCCCGCTTATCGTTGGGAAAAAATCCCTCCCACCTTGGAGGATGTTTTTATCGCACTCGTCGGTAAAAAGGAACCCGTGAGTGAAACATAACTATTTTTCGTGGCATCGCTGTGTAGCCGTCGCCTTTAAAGAATTCGTACAAATGCGGCGCGATCGGTTAACTTTCGCTATGATCATTGGGATTCCTTTAATTCAATTAATTTTATTCGGCTTTGCTATTAACACGAATCCGAAATATTTACCCACCGCCTTAGTTTCAGCTGATCACAGCGATTTTACTCGAACCTTTATTCGAGGCGTGGAAAATACCGAATATTTTCGCATTACCGCTCAACCTAAAACCTTAAAAGAAGCCGACACCTTGCTGGCCAAAGGCAAAGTATTATTCGTCATTAACATTCCTCCGGATTTTACGCGAAATTTAATTCGCGGCATGCATCCTCAGATATTAATTGAAGCGGATGCAAGCGATCCGGTGGCAGCCGTCAATGCACTTGCGGCTATACCAACCTTAGAAACCACTATATTCAACCCTTTATTTAAAGGAAATCTCAACGATTTGCGCTCGCAACCAGAACCTCTCAATATAGTTTTACATCGCAAATACAACCCCGAAAATATCACCCAATATAATATTGTTCCGGGGCTTTTGGGCGTCGTTCTGACCATGACAATGGTATTAATTACCAGTTTAGCGATGACTCGCGAGCGAGAACGGCGGAACGGTAGAAAGTCTTTTAGCCACACCGGTTCGGCCCTTGGAAGTGATGATCGGAAAAATCACCCCCTATATTATCGTCGGCTACCTTCAAGTTTCTATAATCTTAGTGGCGTCGCGTTATTTATTTGATGTGCCTATTGAAGGGAGTATCACTTTATTGCTTATCAGTGCACTGCCTTTTATTGCCGCCAATTTATCCGTGGGGTTAACTTTTTCGAGCATCGCTAAAAATCAATTGCAAGCCGTGCAGTCAGCATTTTTCTTCTTTTTACCTTCGATTTTACTCTCTGGTTTAATGTTCCCCTTTGCCGGGATGCCACAATGGGCTCGATGGTTAGGAGAAATACTACCCTTGACACATTTTCTGCGAATCACCCGGGGAATTTTATTAAAGGGAAATTCATGGTATGAAATCCTTCCTGACCTTTGGCCCATTCTTCTTTTCGCCGCCATTGCGTTGCTGATCGGCCTTAAGCGATATCGGCAAACGCTGGATTAGCAGTGGCGTTTGGGTTTAAAATTACCCATCTATTATGAGGAATTCCCATGAACCCGTTATACCGTCAAAAAATTTTAATTTCTGCCCTCGCCATCCTTACCTTAAGCTTCACTGCTTGTGCTCGCAAACCCGCGCCACCGCCCCCTCCATTTTCGGTGCTACGGGTAACGACGCCTCTCACTCACGCTCGTCAAAAAGCCTTAGCGGCAACCCTGCAAAGTCGCGGTGTTCAAATGATCCAACAAGGTTCGCGGTTACAGCTTATCCTACCCGTAAACCGCTTTTTCTTGCCACAAACGACAACTGTCAAAGAGAAACACATAGAAACCCTGCGTTTAATCGCTTTGTATTTGCATAATTACAAACGAACGCATATCGTTCATTACCCGATAAAAGTCTATGCTTTCAGCGGCACGGTTCATTCGCGTCGTTACCGCGATTATGAAAGCAACCAATACGCCCAAGTCATCGGGTCTTTTTTATGGAACCATGGATTTTCTCCCGCTCAGTTAAGCGTTGTGGGGTTTGGCGCAAAACACCCCATCGCCAGCTATCGCACACCTGAAGGGAATGCTTTCAACCGGCGAGTAATGATTCAAGTGAATTGAGTTAAAAATCTCGGCCGCAAGCGACCGAGATTTCTTTAAACTGATGCGGTATGTTACGTTAACAGGATTAACAGAGAGTTCTTTGGCTTTTTTTACTCACTCCCTCCACGCCATTTGCAACACATTTCCGGATTGTTTGGTATCACGGGTTAAATTTTTGGGGTAGCTGTAATAATAAATATTCGCCCTTCCTGAAGCAAAAGCGCGCAAGGTATTAAGCGGCATCACATAAGCAGAAGCATTGTTTTGGGTTTGCACTTGGATATGATTGGCTCGCAAATATTGCGCCCCCAAAATGGCGTTCCCGGCTAAACGGGCATAAAGCATTTTAGCCACACCCGCCAAATAAAGGCTCCCGTTACCTCGGCTATCTATCGATAAGGTGCTGCTATCGAGCCAGCCCAAACTAATATAATTCTGGCCCCGCTGCACAATGTGATTCACTTTCATTTTGCCTTTTAATTGGATGTTTCCCCAACCCAAGGAGAGAATCGACAATCCAGAGCTTTGCAACCGGTCAGCTCTCACGTTAGTAGGGCCATTAACCACTAAGCGCGTCAACGTTGGCATTGTCACCGTAACCACGGGTCTTTTTTGAATAGGAGGCAACCAAGGCGCCCGAACATACAGCGTATGATGGATAATACGAGCTCGCAAAGGTTCCAAATGATGAGAGGTTACCGTTACTTTAATTCGGCTTCCTTTTTTAAGGATAAGGTTAAAATAGCCTTCCGCATTAACGCAACTCACCGATACGTTTTTTGTTGGTGGATACTCCGGCCCACCTGCATAAGCGAGCGACACGAATAAGAAAGGAAGAGTAAGGGCGAACCAACGAAGACGACTCATCAAATATCTCCTAGCCTAAGTGTGATTTTTTATTGGGTTAAAGATGCTCTATTATGGAACATTTGTGCACTACATGCCAGGTATTGATTAACCCCCGGGAGGGGTTTCTCTATACCAAAAAGGCCTCTGTCAAAACGGTCGATAATTGCTCTAAAGCCTGACCACGATGACTAATAGCGTTTTTTTCCTGGGGGTCCAGTTCGGCGGCGGTACGCTGGTGCGAAGGCACATAAAAGATGGGATCGTAACCAAACCCATTTTTGCCTCGCGGCTCACGCGCGATCTCCCCCTCCCAAACGCCATGGCAGATAAGTGGCGCGGGATCATTCTCGTTTTCCATTAACGCAATAACACAATGAAAAGACGCGCTGCGGTCCGAGTCATCCGCCGCTTCCAACGCTTCCAGCACTTTTTGAATCCGCTCAGCATCGGTTGCGTTTTTGCCCGCGTATCGGGATGAAAAAACACCTGGTGCGGAATTTAAAGCAGCGATCGTTAAGCCCGAATCATCCGCCAAAGCCGGAAGCCCCGTTTGTTTTGCTGCATGACGCGCTTTAATAATGGCATTTTCAACAAATGTCGAGCCCGTTTCTTCAATATCAGGAACTGAAAACTCCGTTTGAGGAATGAATTTTATTTCCAAATCCCGCAATAACTCTTGCATTTCAGCAAGCTTACTCGAATTTTGACTGGCTAAAACAATTTCTAGCATCTTAACACTTTACAAGATAAGCTTTGGCCAAACAAGCTATAAAGCGAGCGAAGATTTTGGCGGTGAAGAATAACAATAAAATAGGGGTTTTGTTGATTAATCTGGGCACGCCGGATGAGCCATCCGTGCCCGCGGTGCGCCGGTATTTGAGACAGTTTTTATCGGACCCGAAAGTCATCGACGTTCCTTCTCTGGTGCGCTGGATCATCGTTCATTTGTGTATTTTACCCTTTCGCCCGAAACGTTCGGCTAAACTGTATCAAAAAATTTGGATGCCGGAGGGTTCTCCGTTATTAGTTTATAGCGAAATGCTTCGTGAGCGCGTGGGAGAAACTTTAGGCGATGATTTTTGTGTAGCTCTTGGCATGCGTTATGGCAAACCCTCGATTGAAACAGCGCTTAAAAAATTGCAAGAAGCGCAATGTCGCCAGCTAATTGTATTGCCATTATTTCCACAATATTCCACTTCAACAACAGCGTCAGCTTTAGAAGAAGTTCGCGCAAAAAATTCATTTAAAGAAATGACGGTAATCGATCGTTTTTTTGAAGAACCTCATTATATCGACAGCATGACCACTTTAATTCATGAAAATTTAAATGAATTTCAACCAGATTATTTTTTATTTAGTTATCATGGCTTACCCGAACGGCATTTAGTAAAAAGCGGCTGTCAATTAGCGATTTGTAATCGAAAAAATAATTGTTCTCCTATTTCTAGCTCCAATGAAAATTGTTATCGCGCTCAATGTTTTGAAACTTCCCGCTTAATTGCCAAAAAATTAAATTTAACGGATCAACAATACGGTGTTGCTTTTCAATCGCGTTTAGGTCGTGCAAAGTGGATCGAACCTTATACCGATAAATATTTAATTGAATTATCCAAAAAGGGAATTAAAAAATTAATGGTGGTTTGTCCTTCTTTCCCGGTCGATTGTTTGGAAACATTAGAAGAAATTGGTATTCGGGCTCAATCGCAGTGGCAAAGATTAGACGGTGAAACATTAAAATTAATTCCTTCATTAAATGCCCATCCTCAATGGGTAAACGCTATTGCAAAAATGGCGAAAAAATCACTTCAGTTATTTTAAAACATAACTGCATTTACACTTTAAAGAAAATATTAATTTTCATATTTTTTTAAGCTTCAAGTTTTACAATAGAAGAAACACCATTGGAGAGGTGAGTCATGAGGGATGGCACTACACGCGTCAATACGACAGGAATGAGGCTTAAAACGATAACTGACGTCCTAATAAAACTAAGTCAGTCATCTACCCACTACGATTCTGCTATTTTTACCAGTCATAAAGTTAAAAAATTTAATTTAACAACCAATGAAAATGAACCGATCGAAATTTGGGTTTATGATGATACTTCCAGCTCCTTCCCTATTTTAACTGAATATCTTAAAAAACACCTTGAATCGTTAATTGCTGCTGCCAATCACATTTTTAACCGCAATGAACAGCTAAAAAAGCATTGGCATGAAACTTTGGTGTATATAAAAAAAGCGCTGGAAGAACGGCTGAAATTCAACATTGATCTTAAGCAAGCGCGAAAGCTGGTTCGTGACTTAATCAATGAGATTGGGTTCTTCTGGATCAACCAACAACCGACAATGATAACGACAGCATCGCAATTGTATAAAGGTTTTTTGACCAAACTTTTTGAAGCGGTAGAAATCGCCATTCCTGATTATAAGAGAAACCACATCCTAGTCATCCAACAAACCGGTGACATTATCAAATGCGAGTACTATGAACGCGGGACGTCACGTTCCTTAAGGTCAAACGTAGAAAACGCATTGATAGAATATCGATTTGCTGAAAACACTCACGAATCAGAAAAGACAAAAGATTTTCCCTCTGCTCATTACCGCGGAAAGCTAGGCCTTTGCAATGTCGCGACTTGTTTCTCCGCAACGTTTGATGCAAATAACGAAACAACTTCTTGCAAAATTTATTATCGGCATGCTTCTTTCCCGCCCATTGATTTATATCCGTTATACAGGCAAGAACGAAAAGAACTCAAAAACACAAAGCAACGCTACTTGAAGAAAAAAAATGAGATGGAAGAAGGTGGGAAAGCGATGGTGAATTGGCAGAATCGTGCCTTCAAGACACAACAGTGCCGTGAGGGAATAAAACTAATCACCACCCGTAATATGGAAATGCTGCGCGATTTAATGCGAAAAAATCGAAGTGAACTAGAGTTACTGCCTGCTGAACGCCCGCCACTTATCTACACTAATATCAGTTTATTAACGGTTAAGCAATGGATGGATAAAGATTTTCAAGAGGAGCAATATCACGACACTATTTTAGCGGCTGAACGACTGCGTAGCCGAGGGAACAGAGAGAATGAGGACAAATTTGTTCCCATTATGTTTAATTTTGGCGTAAATCTACAAGCAAAATGGCAACGGCGAAAATCGTGGTGGCGTCCTTCATTACCGAAAGAACAGGTTTTTGAAAACGATCGCGCGTTTTTTAAATTTAATCATTTGGTGATTGAGCGCTTACAGCTAATAGCGTCTAAGAAAACTTTTTCATTCGCCAAAACCCAAGCATTGCCTCACTTATGGGAACTCAATGAAATTGCGTCCTCATGGAATAGGTACGAAAAAACTCTAGACTGTTTAGCTAACGCTTATGATGCAGCTTGTAATAATTATGAAAAAGATCCTTCCAAAGAAAATATAGAATACCTTCAGGAATGTGAAGAAAAGCTTTCGCAAGCAAAGAAAAATCTTTGGAAAGTGGCGGACACCCATATCGCCTTTTATCGAAAAGACTTTAAGCAATTAATAGCTAACCGTTCAAATTTCTCTAACGACGATTCCGAATTACAAGCAATTCTGAAAGACTGGAAAATGTTTAATAGCCTTTATTTACGCGACGCATGGCATGATGCCAGTTTTTCCATTCAAACCAGCATTGGCAATCTAACCCGGGTGGTTGGTAGCGAACTCAGTATTAATTGCAAAAGCGCGGATGATCGCACGACCGGATTTTGCCGTCGTTTTGAAGGAAGCGAAGAAGGCAAAGATGCATCCTCTCCTCATGTGCGCAATGACACGGATGGTGGATCAATAAAATTCACCGGATGGGCTAAAACAAAAAAAGCCAAAGCCATAGCGAAAACGGAAAAGAAAATAGCCGAGGCATTTTCTACCCATAAACTAAAAAAAGCGGTTGTCGCGAAATCCAAAATTCCAACCAGCCATTCACTAATTTCAAGTTCTTCCTTTTGGAAATTAAAGGCGCCCGACACTTCCCCATTTTTAACAACAAACCTACCACATTCGTTGAGCGGATAATTTCAAGGACCTTTTTTCCATCAAAACCAGAAAGTAGCCCGTATGAAGCGAAGCGCAATACGGGGAAATAATAATTCCCGTATTCCGCTTCGCTTTATACGTATATGGACCCACCCTTGTTGTCAACAATCAGTTTTGATGAAAAGAAAGCGGTTGCATTCGTATATCCGGCATCACGATTTAAATTGGCCACCATTGGTGCCTTGATGAATTATGCAAGGTTGATGCTTATCGGGCTATCGGCTTCACAGAGCCACCGTATGAATCAGCTTAATCAACCTCAGGTTTTACCTTACTTTCATCAGCCCTCATTGTTTCGAACTCGGTTGGTGTGTCTCCTTTTGTTAATTCTTTTTTTTACCCACGGCGGTGTTTAGGCGCCACAGCGATACGTTTCTTGGCGTGTTAAAAGCGCCCAAATGATCGGCGCATTTTTATTCGCTAACGCCACACAAGCGCGATTCATTCCGCGGCGCTCAATGAGTGCTTTTAACCACAGACTCTTTTTATCCGTTTTATTTTTTACATGACGCAATAGCGCACGGGCGCCATGAATCAATAACGTCCTTAACATCACATTGCCGCGTTTACTAATCCCCAACAACACCTCCTTATTCCCACTCGAATGTTGTCGAGGGACCAACCCAATAAACGCCGACAACTGCCGGGAACGATGAAATTGATGAATGTCACCCACGCTCGCATAAACCGAGAGCGCCGTTAAATAACCCACCCCCGGGATGCTCTGTACCCGTTGACAATCCTCATTGGCTTTTGCCACCGCTTTTAATTCCTCCTCGTAATCACCAATCGCTTCGTCCCGGTTCAACAATTCGGTATACAAACAATTCAACACCCGTTTCATCCGCGGTGTTAATCCCACCGCTTCGCTCGCTAAAATCAACGGGAGCTCTTCATAAAATCGCTTGGCACCACGCGCCATCGTGAGTCCGTATTCTTGCAACAACCCCCGAATCTCATTGATCAGCGCCGTGCGGCTTTTGACTAAACGATCGCGTATCTTTAACAGCGCTTGAACGTCTTGTTGTTCCACCGTTTTACCCTGCACAAACCGCATCGAGGCGCGGGAAGCCGCTTCAGCTATCGCCTGCGCATCGTTACGATCATTCTTGTTACTTTTGACATACGGTTTGACGTGCTGCGGACTGATCAACTGCGTTGGGATACCCATCCCCATAAACGTCCGATACCAATGGTTCGCTCCTCCACACGCTTCCATCACCACGCAGCCCACCTTAAGACTGGCTACGGTGGATACATACTGAGCACGCTTAACCCGTCTCGTGTAGATCACTTTACCCCACTCATCAATTCCACACAGTTGAAAAACATCTTTTGCAATATCAACACCCAGTATTTTAATATCTTTCATGGACCTTCTCCTTTTTTTGAAAATAGAAATTCTATGTTGGCGCATTATGACGCCGTCTTTAAGGGGTGGGTCCATTTCATTGGGCTACTTCTAACATGAAAGTTTACCCGCTATAATGTCGCGATGACAAAAACAGACCTTACAATCGACTTGCCTAAATTTAGCTACATCGTCCAAAGCGATATTGAATCTTCTTTAGATCAGTTATTAGCTGATAATTACGATGAAATCAACCAACTCGTCAAATCAGGCGATTATACATGGAAGGCATTCATTCAGCCGTTAGAAGATATTAATGATCGGTTGCATCGTTATTGGGCGCCCATTAGTCACCTGAACGCGGTTGTTAATAATCCAAAGTTGCGCGAAATTTATCATGCCTGTTTACCTAAACTGACGGATTATTCTACTAAGCTCAGTCATCATCAAGAACTCTATCAGGCTATTCAATCAATTGCTGATGGGATGGAGTATCAAAAGCTCAACAATGCACAGCGAAAAGTGATTGATAATGACCTGCGCGATTTTAAATTAGCCGGTGTGACCTTATCATCCGAAAAAAAGAAACAGTACGCAGAACTAACGAAAACGTTATCGCAACTGCAAAATCAATTTGAAGAAAATTTATTAGACGCAACCCAAGGTTGGCACAAACAAATTTTGGATGAAAATAAATTACGCGGTATTCCCAATCACGCTGTTATTGCAGCTCGTGAAACCGCAGAGCAGCGCGGTTTAGAAGGATGGCTATTTACGTTAGAAATTCCCTCCTATTTGGCCGTCATAATGCACGCTGATTCTCGTTCGTTGCGCAAAGAAATGTATACGGCATTTGTCACCCGCGCCTCCGATCAAGGTCCTAACGCTAAAAAATGGGACAACACCGCATTGATGGAACAAATACTGGATGCTCGTTTAAAATTGGCGAACCTTTTAGGGTTCACTAATTTTGCTGAATATTCGTTGGCGACTAAAATGGTAAAATCGCCGCAGCAAGTGATTGCTTTCATGAATCAACTCGTAGAAGCGGCGCTGCCGAAAGCGAAACAAGAATTCCTAGAACTGAGCGAATTTTCAAAAAAGGAATTAGGTATTGAAAAGTTAGAAGCTTGGGATATTGCCTACGCGGCTGAAAAATTCCGTGAGCGTTATTTTTCTATTTCTCAAGAGGATTTACGCCCTTATTTTCCCGAGGCGCAAGTCATACAAGGGCTATTTAAGATCGTAAATCGACTTTTCCAAATAACCATTAAGCCCGTCAGTCCCGCTGACGTTTGGCACCCGGACGCGCATTGTTATGCCGTTTATGATAATAAAGATCAATTACGCGCTTATTTTTACTTTGACCTTTATGCTCGTGAAAACAAACGTGGCGGTGCGTGGATGGATGATCACCGTCCGAGGCGCTGTTTATCCGATGGAAAAATACAACTGCCCATTGCATTCGTGGTTTGTAATTTAAATCCTCCGACCGCGAATCAACCCGCTTTGTTTAGCCATGACGACGTTGTTACGTTATTTCACGAATTTGGACACGCTCTTCAGCACATGTTGACGAAAATTGATTACGCGGAAATTTCGGGCATTCATGGCGTTCCGTGGGATGCCGTAGAGTTAGCCAGTCAATTTTTAGAAAATTGGGCATGGCAAAAAGAACCGTTATTTATGATGGCGAAGCACTATCAAACGGGCGAAACCATGCCGGACGAGTTGTTCCAACGCTTGCACAAAACTAAAAATTTTCATGCGGGATTGCAAATGATGCGTCAGTTGGAATTTGGCTTATTCGATATGCGATTGCATATGGAGTTTGATTCGACGCAAAAAAATCAGATTCAACAGATTCTTAATGAAGTGCGAAAAGCCGTTTGCGTAATTCCCGTGCCTGATTTTAACCGCTTTCAGCACAGTTTCTCACATATTTTTGCGGGCGGCTACGCGGCCGGTTATTATAGCTACAAATGGGCAGAAGTAATGGCAGCCGATGCTTTTTCTCTTTTTGAAGAAAAGGGAATATTCGATCAAGATAGCGCGCGACGATTCTCAGCGTGTATTTTAGAATCGGGTGGTTCAGAAGACCCTTTAAATTTATTTAAAGCTTTTCGAGGACGAGAGCCGAAAGTGGAAGCTTTGTTGCGACAAAGAGGAATTGTATAATCCCCTTTTCCCCACCTCCTCTCCCGCTTGCGGGAAAGGAGTCAGAGGAGAGGGTATTTTCATAATGAAACAGGAAAAACATGTTATATTTACACGGTCTTGGCCATTATCACCCTAACAATATTATTGATAATTCCTTTTTAGAATCCCTCAATATCAACACCAACAATGAATGGATATTAGACCGCGTTGGCATTCATGAACGACGGACCGCGTTACCGCTCAATTATATTAGAGAAACCTACAATAAAAATCCCACTCTCGCCTTTCAGCAGATGGAAACCTCTTATGCCGATGGCGCAGCGCGAGCCGTTCATCACGCCTTGAGCCGTGCAGGAATTGAAACAAATCAAGTAGGATTAGTAGTAGCCGGTGAATGTATTCTTCAATACACCTTACCCGCCAATGCCAGCGTGATTGCAGCAGCAGCGGGCATTCAAAGCATGGCCATCGATATAAACACAGCGTGTTCTTCTTTCGCCACTCAAATGCATTATTTAAATCACCTTGACGAATCCATATTGCCGGAATACATCGTTGTGGTTAATCCCGGTTTCTTTACCAGTATTATCGATTTTACTGACCGCAATACGGCTGTTTTATTTGGTGACGGCGCTGCTGCTGCGGTTGTGTCAAAACGGCATGAAAGCGCGTGGCGGTTAATGGATTCACACGTTGATTCAAATCCTAAAGAATGGCCGGTGGTGACTTCGCCAACGGGCGGGCATTTTTCACAACAAGGATCGCGGGTGCAGCATTTTGCAATTAAAACAACCGTAAGCGAAATTAATTATTTATCCAAACGAAATGCGGTTAATTTAAATGAAATTTATTTTATTGGGCATCAAGCGAATTTAATGATGTTACAGTCTGCTGCATCCCGAGCTGGTATTGCGCCCGAAAAACATTTTTACAATGTAGATCGCTTTGGCAATTGCGGTGCAGCAAGCGCTCCCAGCGTTTTTTCCCAACGATGGGATTCATTTAAATCGAATGATCAAGTATTAATGAGCGTCGTCGGAGCGGGCTTAACGTGGGGAAGTTTGTTATTTAAGCACCTATGAAATATTACCCCGCAACTCGTCATCCCCGCAAGGCTGTCATTCCGCAAGGCCTGTCATCCTAGCGAGGCCCGTCATCCCCGCGCAGGCGGGGATCCAACGCACACGTGTGCAGCGCGCCGAAGCCGCGCCTGCGCGGGAATGACGAAGCTAAAATTGAATGAGCCCGCAAGATGACAAGGGCATAAGTGAGAATATAAATGAAAATAAAATACGAAGATTTCAAAAAGAAAACCACCTTTTCCAAAGAAGAAATGGTTGCATTAACGTGGGGGCATCTGATTAAAGACCCGCCCCCCGAAGGCATTCCGGCGCTGCCTGCACCGCCACTGCTGATGGTCGATCGCGTTCTTTCCGTGGAGCACACGGGCAGTCGTGGCAAAATTATCGCCGAAACGGATATCCACTTAGATGATTGGTTTTTCCAATGTCATTTTCGTCATGACCCCGTAAAACCTGGTTGCTTAGGCGTTGATGCGATTTGGCAATTATTGGGGTTATATATCTCCTTACGCGGTGGCGTGGGGTCGGGGCGTGCTTTGGGTGCAAAAGAAGTCGATTTTTTTGGACAAATTAGACCGCACAACAAAGTGGTCCGTTACGAAGTTTCTATCCGACGTTATTCTCATCTGGAACAACAAGGAGTTTCCATGGTGTTGGGCGATGGCAGCGTATTCGTCGATGGCGAGCAGGTATATCAAATTAATCAAGCTAAAGTGGGTTCGTTTTTAAATATTCGTTATGACGACTATCCATTGAAATCCCAACACGCTATTGGCGGTGTGATGGCGGTTAACCGCATGGAGGAAACGATTTAATCCATGAATACCTTTATCGAAAATTTACAGCCCTATAGCGCGACTGAACTCGTTGAGGCTATACCACAAAAACCTCCTTTTCGGTTTATCGATAAAATCCTTTCCGTCGATGAAAACTGTATCGAAGGTATTTATACTTTTAAACCAACAGAATTTTTTTACCAAGGCCATTTTCCTAGCAACCCATTAACGCCTGGAGTAATTTTGTTAGAATCAATGGCGCAAGTGGGTTTAGTGGCATTCGGCTTGTATCTCTTGTCCAAAGAAATGGCGAGAAACGAAGTGATGAATTTAGTGACTTTATTTACAGAGGCAAATGTTGAATTTTTATCGCCAATCAAACCGACTGATACGATAACTATCCACGCAGAAAAAACCTTATGGCGACGAAAAAAATTAAAAAGCCATGCCAAAGCCCATAAGGCAGATGGGACGCTAGTTGGTATTGCTGAGCTTGGCGGCATCGGAGTGAGGAACTTATGAATCATCGTGTTGTGATTACGGGGTTAGGCATCATTGCACCTAACGCTAATTCGGTAGAACATTTTGAAAGTGCTTTACGGCAAGGCATCTCTGGTATCCGCCACCATTCGTCCCTTCAACAATTAAATTTTTTATGCCAAGTGGCGGGCACTCCTCAAGGGGTTGAAGCCATAGCTTCTCGCTATTTTAGTGAAGAACAGCGCCTTGGTATGAACAGCAGCATGATGTACGCATCGGTTGCTGCTGTAGATTGCTGGCGCGATGCGGGTTTTGAATATTCCCAAAACGATGATCACAATCACATAGATTGGACGACGGGTGCAATTATTGGAACCGGAATTGGTGGTATGGACACCATCGGTGGGGAGTTAGTTCCTGGAGTGGACGCGGGACGGGTGAGACGGTTAGGAAGCACGATGGTGGAGCAAATTATGGCAAGCGCTTCCAGTGCAAAAGTCGGTGGACTGTTGGGTTTGGGGGGCCAACTTTCAAACGTATCAAGTGCCTGCAGTTCGGGAACCGAAGCCATCGCCAGCGCTTTTTATGCCTTGAAAAACGGCAGGGCTTGCCGTTTTCTCGCGGGCGGCGTCGAAGGCGCTTCACCCTACATATGGGGAGGCTTTGATGCCATGCGTGTGTTGGCCAAAGGTTTTAACGAAGCGCCAGAAAAAGCTTCTCGTCCCATGAGTGCCTCGGCCAGCGGGTTTGTGCCATCAGCCGGCGCTGGATTACTGATGCTAGAAACATTGGAAAGCGCTGAGCAGCGCGGGGCTCGAATTTACGCCGAGATTTTAAGCGCCAGCGTGAATTGTGGCGGTCAGCGGCAAGGCGGTTCCATGACGGCACCTAACCCTCTTGGCGTACAGCGGTGTATTCAATCGGCGATTGAATATGCTACCATTTCTCCTTCAGAAATTGATGCTATCAATGGCCATTTAACGGGCACGATGGCTGATAAAATGGAACTTAAAAATTGGGCTACTGCGTTAGGGTGTAAACCTAACGAATTACCGTGGATTAATTCGACAAAGTCGTTAATTGGGCATTCGCTAGGTGCTGCTGGCGGCTTAGAAGCTGTCGCATCGGTGTTGCAGCTCAATAAAGGATTTATCCACGGTTCTTTAAATTGTGAAGATATTCATCCTGAATTAGAAGTGTTTCAAGATCGAATTGTTCAGCGAACCCAAGAAAAACAAATCGACGTTTTAGCCAAAGCCAGCTTTGGCTTTGGTGATGTCAATGCTTGTTTGATTTTGAAACGCTGGCAATAATAAATTAACGAGGAGATTAAAAATGGATAAAGTCGAGATATTTAATAAAATCAAAACGATTATAACCCCTTTCAGTAAAGCCCCTGATGCCGTGGCCCAAGCCACCTACGCTTCTCGTTTTCTTGAAGATTTGCAAATTAATTCTGCACGGTTGATTGATATTGTTTTAGCTTTTGAAGACACGTTCAATATTGAAATTTCTGATGATCAAGCGGATAGTATTCTAACTATTGAAGATGCGGTTAATTTAATTTCGAGCCAAGTTAAAACTGTTGCTGTTTAATCGATGGGTTTCTATTTAGGAAATGACATCGTTGATTTTAACGAGCCCGAAACGCATAAAAAATTTCTTAATCAGCGCTTTTTAGATCGGGTTTATTCTGCTTTAGAACAACAAACCATACTAGCGGCTGAAAATCCGGATGCTGTTTTATGGGCCTTATGGGCTATCAAAGAAGCTGCTTATAAAGCCTATAGTAAATGCGTAAAAAACCTCCGCTTCTCACCCCAAATGTTTGCTTTGCCCGATTTTGTGCTGAGTAATTTGAATCAGCGATTAAAGGATTTTTTTCCTTTTACCTACCAATTTAGTTGGAATGGGCAGTACGTTAAATGTAAGGTAATGCCGGTAGCAGAGCGTGTGATTCATGCGCTGATTTTAGTAGGCAGAAGGGAATTAATGGAATGGCCTCGCGTAGTCATCCGATTGCGCCGTTTGAAGGAGTGTGTTTCTTATCAATCGCAAACAATCGCCGTGAGGCAACTGCTGGGTAATTGGGCGCGCCGCCAAAAATTCGGCGATGATATTCGCGTAATCCGCCCTTTTCTTAAGAATGCCAAGCGCCTCGGTCCGCCAGCGCTTTATTCATCCAGTCGTGATCTTTCACATGTTCAAATTAGCTTATCTCATGACGGGCCTTGGGTAGGGTTTGCCGCTTGCCTATCATTATCCACCAGTAGCCCGCAGGGGACGACGAGGACTTTTTGAGATTAAGGTTAATAGGAAAAAATAACCTAGAATGGGAAGATTTATAAAAAGGTTTTTTTGTTAATCGTCATTCTCGCGCAGGCGCATAGGCGTCAACTTAAGAGAGCGAGGTAAAGAGGGAATATCAAGGAGTTGAAAAAATCTCCGTCGTTCCCGTGCGTAGGCCGTCTACCGACAAACAAAGAATCGAGGGCTTTCACGGCCGAAGTCACGGGAATCCAGGCTAAGAGGGGCTTGAAGAACGCTAACGGCGTTTTTCTTAGTATTTTAGTCTGGATACCCCGACTCGGCCGTGAAGGTTTTGTATTCTTCAATAATACAGCGGACGGCCTCGCGGGAGGACGACGGGTTTTAAGTTTTTCACGCTTCACACGGGGTAATGATAGAGGCCCGTTGTATCAGAGAGCTTTGAAAGGAACAAGGCGAAAGAAAGCATCAACTTTACAGTTATTAGGGTTTTATGCTTAAGTTGACGCCTATGCGCCTGCGCGGGGGAATGGCGAGGGGCGAGAAGACGGTTTAAGTTTTTAGTCTTTACCATTCGTGAGTAATAATAGGGGTCGCTTAGCTTATGATGAGGCCTGTAACTTAAGGAGTGACAAATGAAATATTTCAATCAAAACGAATGGGCGTTAATCCTAGGAGGCTCTAGCGGATTCGGCTTAGCAAGTGCCAAACAATTAGCTGCTAGAGGAATGAATATATTTATTGTGCACCGAGACCGCCGAGGTGCGATGGAAAAAATTAATCAGGCGTTTAACGAAATTAAGTCGTATGGCGTTCAGTTTCAGGCTTGTAACACGGATGCCTTGAGTCCTGAGGGCCGCGCTGAGGTTCTTGGGCAGCTTCAATCGATCAGGGGGGCGCAAAGCAAGGTTAAATTGCTGCTTCATTCTATCGCCTTTGGCAATCTAAAACCCATTGCCCCGGAAAAATCGTTAGAAGAAACGCACAATGGAGCCATTGAAGAGTTCGCAACGGCATTGGGCGTACTCCCGGATACCTTAAAAGAGAAACTGGAGCACCACGCTGAACAATTACCGCAACTGACTTTACTCCAATCGCCTCAGTACAGCCAGTCGTTAATTGAACAAGAAGATATGGCTAATACGATTTATAGCATGGGAACGAGTCTATTAACGTGGACTCAAGCAATTCACCAAGCAGGATTATTTGACGAAGATGCCCGAGTGATCGGTTTAACCAGTGAAGGCAATGAGATCGCATGGAAAGGCTACGCGGCGGTTTCGGCAGCTAAGGCAGCTTTAGAAGCGGTCTCTCGTTCGATTGCTGTTGAATTTGCTGCCTATGGTATTCGTTCTAATCTTCTCCAACCTGGAGTCACTGATACCCCTGCCCTGCGCCTCATCCCCGGTAGCAATCGCTTGAAAGCCGTGGCGAAAATGAAAAATCCCTTTAAACGATTAACGCGACCGGAAGATGTCGCCAACGCGGTGGTCTTACTAGCGATGCCAGAATCGGGCTGGATCAACGGCACTATTATTCGAGTGGACGGTGGGGAAAGAATCGGAAGCATTTGATGAATGGTTTTTAGCGTTGTCTAAGCCCGACTAACTTGACCGACTTTTCCATTTGGGGAATGATGTTACCCTTGATGGGCTAATGGAGAAGCGAAACTGTGAATAAATGGGAAAAAATCCCCTATGGATTCGATGAGTCGGCGCTTAAAAGACGACGCCAATGGATGAAGGAGCAAGGATTAAATTGGGAATCCTGTTCTCCCGAATTAAGCGGCTCGATGAGAGGGCTGATCGAAAACCACATAGGGCAAATTGCCATCCCTCTTGCCCTAGCAGGGCCGTGTGTAATTGATGGAACCTATGCCCAGGGCACCTACTACATGCCTGTGGCGACCCTAGAGGGAACGTTGACGCTATCGATGTCCCGCGGTTTTTACGCGACTGCCCAATGCGGCGGTATTCAAACTCAACATATCCAGCAAATGATTTCCCGCAGTCCGATTTTTTCATTTAAGGACTTAAATTCACTAAAAGTTTTCTCTACCTGGGTGACAGAACATTTCAACACAATAAAAAATGTGGCTGAACAAAGCACTCAATACGGGAAATTAATAAGAATTGATCAATACCAAGTGCATGATCACCTGATTCTCGATTTTGTTTATACCACGGCGGAAGCCGCGGGCCAGAATATGACTACCTTTTGTACTCACAATGCATGTGAGTTTATTCGAGGCACCCTCGCAGAGCATTTATCGTTTACTTATTTATTAGAATCGAGTTTTAATGCGGATAAAAAGCCCTCAACGAAAACCCTCCTGGCGGGACGAGGGCACAAAGTCATTGCCTCTTGCGTGTTATCGGCAGCCGTTTGTAAAAGAACGTTAGGCATTTCGCCTCGACAATTGGCAGAAGGAATGCGCGTCGCCCGTTACGCCAGCACGCTTGCTAATATAGTCGGGATCAATTTGCATGTCGCGAATGCATTGACGGCCATTTACCTTGCGACCGGACAAGATTGTGCTTGCGTCAGTGAAAATGCAGTCGCTTTCTTTGATATTTTATATTTGCCGGAATCGGATGAAGCTAAATGCGTATTAACCATGCCTTCAATTACCGTTGGGACAGTAGGAAGTGGAATGCAATTGCCGCAACAACAAAGCAATTTAAAACTCATCAATTGCGTAGGCAAACACTCATCAAAACGATTAGCCGAACTCATCACGGCGAGTGCATTAGCATTAGAAATCTCGTTAGCAGCGGCTATCGGGGCTAATAAATTCGCTAAAGCGCATATGATCTTTGGACGAAAAAAGAAGAAACGTAAAGTTCATGAAAAAATTTAAACTCTATAAAATAGGATTTCAATGGTTTTGTTTATTGATATTTCATTGTTATTGCCGCTTTTCGGTCTGCGGGCGGAAAAATCTCATTAAAGGTGCTTACATCCTCTGCAGTAACCATACGAGCCACATGGATTCCCCTGCTTTAATGTTAGCGACGCGATGTTCTTTCAAAGAATTTAGCATGTTAGCGGCGAAGGATTATTTTTTTAAACGACGAGGGAAAATACCATTTTCGGCTAAATTAATGAATTTAATTGCGGTAGACCGTAAACACCCCGTTAAAGCCTTAAGAGAAATTCGGCGGCATTGCAAAAATTTCAAAGAAAAAAAACATAAATTAATTATCTATCCCGAAGGAACACGCTCGACAACCGGCGAGCTATTACCTTTTAAAAAAGGAGCTGCTTTCACAGCGCTTACGCTCAATTTACCCATTGTACCTGTTTATATTGAAGGAACTGAAAAAACTTTCCCTAAAGGGGCTCGAATGGTCCGTCCTGGGCGAATTAAAGTGTATATCGGCAAACCGATTTATCCAGACGCAGTCGTAGCGGAATCTTCAGCGTCCTCCTTTTCCGAGCGTTGTGCCTTGTTGACAGAAACGATTCATACGGCGATTGTTCAATTGCGGCAATCGACTGATGATAATGAGTGGCAAGAAAAAGAGGAACGCGCATGGTCATGAAATGGTGGGGCTGGGGGGCGCCTGATAAACAACCCGATATCCATCGGATGCCAAAATTTTTACCTTATGTAGAAAAAATATTAGGTTGTAATATTGCCCAACAGGACTTGCCCATTGAATTTGAGAAAATCCAACTGCCATCTCCTATTCACTGTCAGGCTTTTTTGCAGCAATTGGAGTGCGATTTTCGCTCCGATCAAATTTCACAAGATAAACTAGAACGTTTGCGACACACCTATGGTAAAAGTTTCCGAGATCTATTTCGCATTCGACAGGGTTTAATTTCTCGGCCGCCGGATTATGTTGTTTATCCGGAAACCACCGAACAAGTCGCTTCGTTATTAAGCTTGGCAACGAATCACAATGTCTGCGTGATTCCTTTTGGCGGCGGAACCAATATCGTCGGTGCTGTTGAAGCGAGTGCAAATGAACGGCGTACGGTCGTATCCTGTGATTTATCGCGTATGAGTCGCGTTATTTCCATCGATAATTATTCGCGGACCGCCATTATTCAAGCGGGAGCATTAGGACCTCTGCTTGAATCGCAATTAAACGAAAAAGGATTTTCGCTGGGGCATTTCCCAGATTCCTTTCAGTTCTCCACATTGGGTGGTTGGCTTGCAACGCGGTCGGTCGGTATGCAATCCGATCAGTACGGCACCATTAGCGACATGGTATTAAGTTTACAAGTTGTGACGCTACAAGGGGCGTCATTGAAAATATCACCGTTCCGCATGCTTCTTGTGGGCCTAATTTGCGTGAATTATTTATCGGTTGTGAAGGGAGGCTCGGTATTATCACTCAAGCAACGATGAAAGTGTATCCATTGCCTGAAAAAGAACATTTTAACGCGATTTTATTCCCTAATTTTAGCGCTGGACTTAAAGCGATCCATCGCTGCGCTACTCAAAAACAACTTCCGCACATGATGCGTTTGATGGATAACGATGAAACAGATTTGAGTTTTCATTTAAAACCCAAAGAATCACGACTTAAATCGTGGCTTCAATCGGGCGTTAAATCTTATCTTCGCCGTTTTAAAAACATCAAAGAAAAACAGTGTGTCTGCATGATTCTCGCCTTTAGCGGTTCAGCGGATGAAGTGCGCCGTAAGAAAAAAACCGTATTTGCTATTTGTCGTTCAATGGGCGGCGTTGTCGTTGGTCAAGGGGCGGGGAAAGCGTGGTATGCTCGAAAATACGATTATCCGTATTTGCGCGATTTTATAATGGATTTGGGATGCGTGGTAGATGTCGCTGAAACAGCAACGACTTGGTCGAATGTAGAAAATCTCTATCATCAAGTGAAAAAAGTAGGCTATCAGGCGCTGAGCGAATGCACGCCGCGGGCGGTTCAAAATAAAATTGGGCGTCCCGGTTATGTAGGGTGTCACATTTCCCACAATTATTACAATGGCGCGTGTTTGTATTTTACGTTCGGTTTTTTTTCGGAAAAAAATCACGCATTAACGCATTATTGGCAGGTCAAAAAAGCCTTCACACAAGCAATCATGGATCATGGCGGCGCTTTATCCCATCATCATAGCATTGGTTATGAACACGAACCGTGGCTAGAGGCGTTTATTGGCACGATAGGAATAAAATCGTTGGCGGCGGTTAAAAATAGCCTGGACCCTACTCAGATTTTAAACCCAGCGATAGAGTTAGTGGCTGATTCTAAATGATCTATCTCCTGAAACGCACGGCGGCTGTTTTTGTTATTTCCTCGTATATCGTGATTTCGCTCTTAATGGCTATTCCTGTCATTATCTTGGGTAGCCTTGCGTGGCTTACGCCTGTTAAAACTTGGCGTTACGCGGTATTAAAATTTCTCGGTCATATTCCCGTTATTTGGACGAGTTTTACCAATGTATTATTAAAATTGCCGCATCATCGCTGGAAAATCAAAAGCGACGCTGAATTAAATCCAAATAAATGGTATGTCCTCATCAGCAATCATCAATCAGCACTTGATATATTAGCGCTCGGTTATGTGTTTAACCGAAAAAGTCCACCGCTTAAATTTTTTATGAAGAGAGAATTATTATGGTTTTTCCCTTTGGTGGGCTTAGGCTGCTGGTTGTTGGGATACCCTTTTGTGCATCGGCATTCCCGCGAATCTGTCCGTCGTCATCCAGAGTTGAAAGGAAAAGATATCGAAATTACCCAAAAAGCCTGCGAAAAATTTAAAATATTTCCTACGACCATTGTAAACTTTGTTGAGGGCACCCGATTCACTCCACTCAAACACCAACGCCAAACTTCTCCTTATTTACATTTGCTGCATCCTAAAGCGGGCGGAATCGCGATGGTGATAAACGCTTTGCAAAATAAATTGGCGGGAATTATTAACGTTACTCTCCATTATTCCAAGCCCCTTTCCTTGTGGGAATATTTTTGTGGGAATCCTCGGGAGATTACAGTGCAGTATGAGTTATTGCCACTAACTGAAGATCTTATCGGAAATTACTACGAAGACAGGACATTCCGTCTTCATTTTCAGAAGTGGTTAAACACTTTGTGGCAGGAAAAAGATTTATTGATCGAACAATTTAAAAAAGACAATAAATAATTACCTCGTCATTACCCACAACAGGTAAAGACTAAAAAATTAAAGCCGTCATCCCCGCCTGCGAGGAATGACGAAGTCTAAAATTGAAATGGCTGTGAAAAGGCATTTTATTTAAAATACTAGTATTGGGAGATCATCATCATGTCAAAAAACGAACTTAAAAAAGCAGCCGCTATGGAAGCGATTCAATTCGTTAAGAACGTCAATATCGTTGGAGTAGGAACCGGTTCCACCGTCAATTATTTCATCGACGCCTTAGCGGAAATTAAACATCAAATTGAAGGGGCTGTTGCAAGCTCTGTAGCCACTGAAAATCGCTTAAAAGAGCACCGTATTCCAGTTGTTGACCTTAATTCCGTTTCCAACGTGGATGTCTACGTGGATGGAGCTGATGAATTTAATAAACATTTTTATCTTACCAAAGGCGGCGGTGGCGCCCTCACCCGTGAAAAAATCATCGCGGCAGCCGCTAAACGCTTTATTTGTATTGTCGATGAAAGTAAACAAGTGGACGTGCTAGGACAATTCCCCTTGCCGATTGAAGTTATCCCAATGGCTCGCAGCTTTGTTGCACGTGAAATCGTCAAGCTCAAGGGAGACCCGGTTTATCGACAAGGATTCACAACGGATAACGGCAATGTGATTTTAGACATTCACAACCTGACCATCCTCAACCCCGTTGAGTTAGAGGCCATTCTCAATAACATCCCAGGCGTGATCGCCAACGGCCTCTTCGCGCAGCAGCCCGCCGATGATTTGTTAATAGGTACCCCGGCAGGCGTTCAGCTTCATCATAGAAAATGAAAGCGCAAGCGCTTTATAGTCGTCCGGCCGCGGGCAGCGAGAAAGCTCTCCTCGACTTCGATTTTTACACTTGCACTTCTCGCTATCATGAGTATAATGCTCGCTCCAAGTGCACTGGGTTTTTAATCCCTCTGTGCTGTGCGTAATTGACCTCGCACTTGCGGACAAGAGAAATCGCGGTTTCCTTGACGCTCCCCTTTTTATCGCGTGAGTCCATCGAAAGTTATCGAGTCTTACGCGGAATAGAAAAAGGAAATGAAGTATCTTAATGGATCACTAGATTCACAGGAGATCATAAAAAGGATGTTCTGCATGTAATCAGCCGTTGCCTTTTCAAGGCGGCTCCAGCCCAAAGGAATAATTTATGTTAGTCTTAACACGAACAAATGGTCAGGCTATAAAGATTGGGAACGAGGGTGAAATTACCGTCACCGTCCTCGAAGTACGCGGAAACCAAGTGCGCATGGGTATCGATGCGCCTAAGCACATCGCGGTCCACCGAGAAGAGATTTACCAGCGCATTCAAGAAGAAAAGCCAAAAGCGCCACCTATTCTTGAGGAAGTTGAATAAACCACTTTTGCCGCTTCTGGTTCAGATGAGGCTACCTTTTTCTGCCATTGAGGCGGCTTTTAATTTTATCTTAAGATAAGGAAATCTTTACTGAGATGCAGTATAATAGCTCCCAACTGAGTCTCTTATGGGAGTATCTATGTCGAAAATACAAAACGCAGCCAATCCACAAGAATTTAAGTTATACCACCAGCTTTGCGATCTGGAGAAAAAAGAAAAACAAACTTATGAGGCGTTGGCTGCTTTGGTTGTTTATATTGATGGCAAAGAGCGCGAATGGGAGACCGACGATTTTAACAAATTCAAAAAAACAGTATTAGCCAGTGCCGGCGATTTGGCCGTCTGCGAGAAGGCGAAAGCCGCCGCTGGTGAACCCAAATTTAACGTTAAACATTACGAACGGGCTATCCTTTGCGCTTCTGACGCTACCTACCGCGACATGGCCATTCAAGCCGCCAACAAAGATTTAACCGACGAAGCCATGGGCGAACTCATCGCAGCCATTTCCCGCGACTGCCGACGAACCAGCCGCGAATTAAAAGAAATCATCATTGAATGGCGAAAAATCCAAACACTTCCCAACAGCGTTCAAAAACTATGGCAAGTGGCCGTTGAGCCGGTGTTTAATGAAGCGCAATGAAAGAGTTAACCTCCTTTTCTAGGGGTAATGGGGGAGAACATAGAACCCGCAAGGTTCAAATCGGAATCCTGGTTGCTAGTCTGAAAAAGACCGTGCTTCACTAAACCTTCTGGTACTGACGCTAGAGCTTTAACCGTTCTTTTATATCGTGGGTGGATGTCTATGCTTTTTTGAGGGTCGATGAGGCCCAATTGTTTGCCAAGCCAGCGAACGATGAAAGCAAGATTATCGTAAATCTTTCTTCCAAAATCATACCGCCGATTTTTCTTTAAAATTGCTTTTAAGTTTTGGCAAGTGTCGTAAGCGCTCTTTTGCGTTTTTTTCAAAGTACTATATTGAGTATCAAAACTAGCGGTCGATAAAATGGTCTCGTTTTCGAGTTCCAATAACTCATCGTGTAGGCCTTTAAGCGTATTAAAAGCACTGTGCGCAACACGTTGCACGGGGAAATTAATATTTTTTGAATCTGTTTTAAGGATATCCTCAAATTTTTCGAATTCTTCCTTGAAAAAGTTCTTAGTTTGACTAATTTCAGGTAGAAGATATTTTTTGAAATGTACTAGTAAAGCGCCTTTATATTCGCCCGCAAGCTGGTCGTTAAGAGAAAGAATAGTTTCTTTTTCTCCCGCGGATACTTGTCCCAACAATAATGTAGATTCTCCGAGGGTAATTTCTACTTCTTTTAAAGAATTAAGTCTTTCCAATTCGTCGAAATAAGAATTATTTTTAAGGGAATTTAAAACAGCAAGTTTTTCTTGAAGCTTCTGATAGGCGGGAGGTTGAGTTTCTCTCTGTTTCGTTTGATTCGTTCCCATGGCTGCTCGCCTTTCTAGGTTTTCGAAACGTTAAATCTTCCTTAATTATAAGTATTTATTTTATCTAATCTTTCTTGCAATGTAAAGAAACCAAAAAAGGCAGTAATTCTAATTTTAAGTTCGTCATTCCCGCCTGCGCGGGAATGACGGAACTGTAAGAGTCAAAATTAGAATTGCTGAAATATAAAATTATTTAGAGTATTTAAGCGGTCAATAAAAAATTTTTAAAGTAAATTATTACTTAGTGAAAGAAGCAATGGGCTCAAAATCCAATTCTTTATTTACATCTGTTTCCTTAACTGATTTTGTTCTAAACATTCCTTGGGTATTCAGGGTTGCTGTAGAAATTTTCTGTTCTGCGTGAGAGTGACTCTGGTGGCCAAGTTTATTTTCGAGCTGTTTATCACCTTGTGGAACATGTAACGAGGACACGGCCTCTCTTGTAGTGTTTAACGCTGTGTGCGTTACCTCATAGGGCGAACGAGGTTTGTCTTTTTTCTCGATAAAAGGAAATAGGTTGGAAAGAAAATTGCGGATTTTGCGTGCAAATTCGACAACCCAGTGAAGTAATTTTATACTGAAAGTATTATATTTCTCCTCTTCAAATTCTAAAGAAATTGTAAAGAGATCACACTGTCCTAAAAGGTTAGTTTGAGTGCTTCTTAATGTGTCCAATGGACCTTGAATCACGTCAGTTGATGAAAAATCAGATGGGGCTGAAATTGAAGACAGAGTATCCAAACTCGTCTTAAGTTGTTCGCTAAAAGAAGAGAGAGTTCCTTGCACATGTGGGGGAGTGTTTTGATGAGTACTAGAGATTTCTTCGAAATTCTTCTTCTCATTGCGAAGTAGATTTTGCATTTCTATAATTTTTAGTTTGATATGGTTATTATAATAGGCCTCAATATAAGAACGCAATTGGCCTTCTTTCTTTACTATTTGATCCTTGATTGTATTTGAATTAACTCCTAAAGAGGATAGCTCGGTTATATTTAACTGCTTTACTTTATTTAATTCTTTTTCAAAGGCTTTTAATTCGTCGAGAGTAAAATTAGGGTTAGCTTTGATGCTCTCGTAATTGCCTTGTAAATTTTGCAATAATTTACCGTATTCTTCTTTCAGTTTTTCGTTAAGAGCTTTTCTGGATCCACTTAATCTCGCCATTAAGGTTGGATTAACTTCCTTGGCCTCTTTAAGCTTATTGATTGAATTATCCCAGCCGTTTAAAAGAGTCATGATTTGATTAATCACTTCGACGCTTAGGGGGAAATTCAATCGGTTAATCATTAGATCAATGTCTTTAATTAAGGAAATAATTTCGTTATTTTGACGTAGCCTTGGCAGGTCTATATCGATACATTTGCGAGTGATTTGGTTAAAGGCAGCAAGAGAATTAACTAGGTTCGCTTCATTTTCGGAAGAATTAGATTCCCGAGAAATACGCTCGTTTTCCAATCCATCGATTTTTTCCGTCAGGACAAAAATTGGCTCCAAAAGCCTCTCCAATTCATAAGATTTTTCCTGATAAATCATTTGGTATAGCCTTCCAAAATAGCGCAGAGCGGTATTTTTCTTAAATTTGAAAGGAGAAGAATCGTTTAGTGTAGACGTCCTAGAAGCCATCTCTCGTAGAATGCACGTTTTTGCCGAATTTTCCTTATTTGCGTACTTTTCAAAAGCTACAATTAGGTGCGGGTAATAATTACGACGAGGGTTTTCTTTTATATCTCTTTGTAAGTTGTCCCAAAGGATATAGCTTTTGCTTTTTCCATTTTTAATGTCACCATCAGTGAGCCCTCTCTTTTTTTTATAATGAGCAAGTCCTACTTGAATAGCGCCAACAATACTCATGTTTATAGATTCAATCGGTATGCGTATTGATCTTTGCCAATCCTCAGGTGATGTTTCGGGAAGACTAGAAATGGAAGAAGGTATTTCTGATTGGCGAGAGGCTATAATTTGAGCAGAGCATTGCTCCTGATCTAGAATTGAAAGCTGGCGAGAAATTGCTGCTAATTCAGTTTCTGGAATTAATTCTAAATTCTGTTGGCATTTTTCCATTGAGGCGAGCGAGCCGCAAAGTTTTTTTAACTCCCTATTTTTATTTGAGAAAAAAATATAGATTTCGAGTTCCGACAGGGGTAAAGATTTATTGAGGCTTAAGAAATTTGATGTCAACTTGTCATATCTCTCGTGAAATTGACCATATTGCTCCAAATTGTTTTGTTTTAATAAATCATCGATAGTGATATCAAGAGCAGTTAGTTCCGTTAAAAGCCAGTCTTTGAGACAATCGTGCCAGGTCAAGCCCTTTGATTTTTTAATTTTAATAATTTCTGCTAGTTTTTTATAAAAATTTTCATTGTAGTCATAAGGATTGATTAAAATGACTTCCATTAAAAAAGAAATGAAACCATTAATTGGAGCGCTCTGAGCGCTTTCCTCTTTTTTTGGGTAAAGAAAATTAGCCCACTCCCCAAATTGGGCGATTAATTTATTTCTTTTTTCAGGGGGAACCGAATGTGCTAATTCTTGGAAAGGACCAGGACAAATACCGGTAGGGAGATTATCAGAACGAAGATTAAAAAGAAAAACAAGTAGCTTGTTTAAAGGTTGGTTTTTTTTGTCCCTATAAACTTGTCTCGTCAATGATGGCTGTCTGCTCATGTTTATCTCCAGCGCTTTACGCGTATTTGAGGTTCCCTACCATTTTTTCGCCTAATGGCCTATGTTTACTAGAATAACTTCATTAGGTTAAGGAAATATTAAATTTTACAAAAAAATGGTAGTTTTTGATCGATTTATTATTCCATAATAATCAATCAATTAGAAAGACGCTCAGTGAACTATATTTATAGTATAAGAAGTTTGTTGTAAATGAGGAGGTCGTTCATGCAAGTTCCACTTCAAATTACATTGCGTAATATAGATCCGACGCCTGCGATCGAAGATCGTATTCACAAGAAGGCGGATAAGCTTAGCCAATATTCCGATCAAATTATTTCTTGTCACATTGTGGTCGAATTGCCTAAGCGGCACCAACATCAGGGTAAATTGTATAACGTGCGGATTAATCTCACTTTGCCGGGGAAGGAATTTGCTGTCAATCGGAATGAAGTAGAAGATCTTTATGTGGCTATACGTAATGCGTTTGACGACATGGCGCGAAAAGTAGAAGAAGAAATGCGTATGCGTATGGGTCATGTTAAAACGCATCCTGAATTATTGCAGGGTGAAATTGTTCGTCTTTTTAAAGAAAAAGATTTTGGGTTTATTGCAACGCCAGACGGTGAGGAATTTTACTTTAATGCGGGGAACGTCGTTCACCCAACCTTTGAAAAATTAGAAGTGGGCACAACGGTTCAATTTATTGAAGCAATCGGAGACGACGGCGCGCAAGCGCATCGGGTGAGCGCGAAGGAGCGCTAACGGGACAGTGACACTATCATTAGCCACAAGCCACCGCGATTCCATTTTAAACTTTGTGATCTTCGCAGGCGGGAATAAAGGCGCGCTTTTAGCGCGCAGCGCACGCCGTGCGCTGTAATGATATGCAGTGAAAGAAACCCATGCAAATTGTCAAGGAAATGGGCGATTATAGTTGTAGTTTGACATCTCTTTATCGGTTTCCTCATGAGCCAACTTCCTAATTTGAAGTTTCAATTCTGAGGCAGTTTTTTGAGACGACCCTTTGAATCCCTGGGCCGAAAATCCGTAAACCTCCTTTTGAACATAGATTGCTTTGATCTTATCGAGGACAGCTGTTTGGGTGATGCTTTCATTTCATCATTTATAGAGTTTCTAATGATACTCTTTTTTAAGAAAAAAAAATTCAATTTGGTATTTAAATTTTTTTTCCATTTCTCAAGGTCGGAAACTGCCTTCGGCCTTGATATACCTACTTCATAATTATAATTATACAAACGGCAATCAATTTGATTGGGGGGTTCGATGAGAGCATTTTCAATAGGGATTAAACGTTGGTATAGTAAAAACTGTTGTATTTCTTTGCCACGATCTTTGCTAGTGTCTTCAGTTATTGCAAACGTTATTTTGTAATAATGATCGCGCTCTTTTTCAATAGATTGAACACTTATCTTCATATTTACTACCCTAATTGATTATTATGACAGCATAATAACTCTAGAGCATAAAATAATCAACGATGATGGATAGAAATCCCATGTTAAAGGCACTGCATAATGTCGGCTAACAGCCGACTGGCCCCGAAGCGTATAGTTTGCGGAGTAATCCAAGCAGCGCCCATTTTATCTTTAATTAATTGAATATAGGGGACGGCTTGTTCGAATGTTTGAATTCCGCCAGAGATTTTTAAGCCGACTCTTTTATTGGCGTGATTTTGAATCGCTTCTAATATTATTTCAGCCGCTTCTATCGTTGCTCCGCTAGGAAGCTTTCCCGTTGAAGTTTTAATAAAATCAGCGCCGGCGTGAATGGCTAGCTTCGTAGCGTCGAAAATAATATCGCGTTTAATTAATGCGCCGGTTTCTAAAATCACTTTCAAAATTGCCTGGGGGCCGCACGTGCCGCGACAGGCTTCTAGGAAGGCTCTGACCTCCTTCGTGTTCCCTTCGAGGTAGCTTTTATAAGGCATAACCACATCAATTTCATCAGCCCCCTCATCGAGCGATTGTTTAATCGACTGAATGCAATCGACTCGTGATTGATCGCCTTTAGGGAAATTAGCAACGGTTGCCACTTTTATGGGAACGCCTGCTAACAAAAAACGGGCTTGTTTAACAAATTGAGGATAGATACAAACGGCTGCCACGGGCCCATAAGGAGTTTTTGCTTGATGACATAATTGTTCGATAGTCTCTGGCGTGTCATCTTCATTTAATCGAGTTAAATCAATTAAAGGAATCAAGGTTTTTGCAAAGTCTGAATTCATGAGCGATAACGTTGAATGAAAGCTAAAACCAGTTGTTTAAGACTTTCAGTTGCTAATTTTACGCCGCGTAAGGTTTGTTCATGTGTCACTTTTTCGTGGGTTAAGCCCGCGGCAAAATTACTGACAACGGAAATTACCGCAACGCGCATGTCGCAATGACGGGCTACAATCACCTCCGGAATTGTAGACATTCCCACTACGTCAGCCCCTAAAAGACGAAAGGCTCTAATTTCTGCTGGTGTTTCAAAAGCCGGACCGAGCACACCTATATAAACTCCTTCCGATAATGGAATTTGTAACTGTTTAGCGATTTTAAAAAGCTGCGCTCGCAAATCAGAATCGTAAGCATCCTCCATCCCAATAAAACGACCGCCAAAATCATCCTCATTGGGGCCGACAAGAACATTATTAAATTGGAAATTAATGTGATCATTTATTACTAGCAAGCTGCCTGGCTCAATCCTTTGGTGTAAGGACCCGGCTGCATTGGTGGCAAGCCAAATTTCACAACCGAGTAATTTCATGGTGCGAATCATCGTTTTAATCGCGTAATTATCAGCACCCTCATAATAATGCGCGCGCCCCCGCAAACAAGCCACAGGAACGCCCTTAATTTTACCAAGGTACAAATTACCCGCGTGACCTTCAATGTTAGGTTTGTGAAAACCGGGCAATTCATGGTAGGAAATAACGGTGGGTTCTTCTATTTCATCCGCTAAATCACCCAGCCCGGAGCCTAATACAATAGCCAATTTGGGTTGAAAATCGGGGCGACGGTGTCGAATTTCTTTTAACGCATCGTAAGAAGGAAGTGTCATGTTAGTGCGCCATTAATAATTGTAAATGATTACCAGTCTGTTGGGCATGGTTAGCGAGATAACCAATTTGTTCTATTATTTTATATAAAAAAATAACATTAACCGGTAATAAAGTTTTTTCAATTTGAAAAAGCGATTGACGCAATTCGATTTGCAATTGGTCTGTTTGGTATTCGATATCGTTTACTTGTTGAATCAATTTGTCTACATAAGCGGCTTCTTTACCGCGAAAGCCCGAAACTAATAATTCATCGAGTTCATTAATAGCGTTGCGAGCTTGGGTGAAAGCTTTAATGGAGTGCGCTAAAAAATTTTTAAATTTATCGATAAGCGATGCAGGAATTTCCATTTTTCGTCCCAGTGTAATGCCTGGAATATCTTTCGCGGTGTTAGCTATTTTATCCTGTCGAGCTAAAAGCGTGAGTAAATCGCTGCGAGGGACAGGTAAAAATAAACTTTTAGGTAAATGTCGCCGGAAATCTCGCTTTAATTCATCGGCTTCATTTTCTAATTTAGTGATCGCTCCTTGCAATTCAATGGCGCGTTCCCAATCTTGCAAAACAAGCGCATCAAAAAAGGGAAATAATAATTCAAAACAGGCATGCACTTTTTCCATGTGCTGTTGCAGTGGGCGAACGGGTGATCGACCAAACATGTCTAAAATGGCAGTTTGACGTAACATGGCGTTAGTATAGCAACTTCTGAAGTCCGGTCTCAATCACCTTATTGCTTTAGCTATTGTTCATTCCCATCTTCCCGTGTTATGTTAATCTTTTCCAGTTCAATTATTCATAATGGAACACAGTCAACTTTATATCATTCTGGCCTCTATTTTTAGCTTTTTTATGGCATGGGGGGTTGGTGCCAACGATGTGGCCAACGCGATGGGCACATCGGTCGGCTCAAAAGCAGTCACGTTGACTCAAGCCATTCTGATTGCCGCTATTTTTGAAGTTTTAGGGTCCTTATTTGCTGGCGGACAGGTCACTGATACCATCCGTGGAGAAATTATCAATGCCAATTTATTTAGCCAAACACCGCAATTATTAGTGTTTGGCATGTTGGCGTCATTATTAGCGGCCGGGACATGGCTAATTGTGGCCACGTCATTTGGATGGCCCGTCTCAACAACCCATAGTATTGTAGGGGCTGTTATTGGCTTTGGCTTGACTGTTGTCGGAGCTCATGCCATCCATTGGTATGAGGTGACTAACATTGTATTAAGCTGGATCATCACGCCCATTATTGCAGGTGTTATCGCTTATTTTTTATTTCGCAGTGTTCAATGGTTTATTTTTGATAGCGAAACGCCTTTGCATAACGCCAAACGTTATGTGCCGTGGTATATCTTTTTAGTAACACTCATCGTTAGTTTGGTTACATTTTTAAATGGGTTAAAACACGTTGGGCTGCGAATCTCCAACTCTATGGCAATTGGGCTTTCCATTGCATTCAGTTTTGTTATTATGTTTTTTGGGTATTTATTATTACGACGCATTCCAGTCGGCACAGATAACAAATATCACATCGATTTTCAAAAGCTCGAAAAGGTCTTCGGCATTTTAATGATTTTTACAGCTTGTGCGATGGCCTTTGCTCATGGTTCTAATGATGTAGCCAATGCGATTGGACCCTTGGCGGCTGTGGTTGGTATTGTGAAAGGCAGTGGTGCTGTGTTGGCGAGCGCACGCATTCCTTTTTGGATTATGCTTTTAGGCGCGCTGGGCATTGTGACAGGATTGACGATGTATGGTTATAAAGTAATCGCCACCATCGGAACCAATATCACCCAACTAACGCCCAGCCGTGGCTTTGCTGCACAATTAGCAACAGCCAGTACGGTGGTTGTAGCCTCTGCTGCCGGATTACCCATTTCAACCACGCAAACGTTGGTAGGTGCTGTGTTAGGCGTAGGCGTTGCTCGTGGCATCGGAGCGCTTAATCTTTCCATTGTAAGAAATATTTTTATGTCGTGGATTGTTACGCTTCCTGCTGGAGCTATATTTTCGATTATTTATTATCATCTCTTGAAGACGATTTTTTTATAAAAAAAGTAACCTATATTCTTCCGTCCATAAAACTTAAAACCTCGTCGTCCCGCCCCCTCGTCGTCCCCGCGCAGGCGGGGATCCAGCGCACAGTACTGCGCTGCGCGCTGAAAGGGCGCCGGGATTCCCGCCTGTGCAGGGATGACTGAACTATCATATGCTTATCAAAAAAGGTTGAGCGTAAGTCTTGCGAAATTGATCAATGATCTTTAAGGTAACTTTAATATTTCTTGGTTAAACTATTGTAATCAAACAATGGAGCAACATTGATGACTGAAACTTCTTTTACAAAAGAAAAAGAAAATATTCGCCGTCAAGTTGATGCGGCAGAATTCGATCGAATCTCGATGGAGATCGCTAAGACTATTCAAAAAGAACAACAGCAGAAACAAGCAGAAGCGTATAAAAAAACTGATTCAGATTCTGAGAAAAATAAAGCTTATCTTGAAACTTCACAGCCATTACCACAGCGTCATGTCATTCTAGACAGTCACTTTTCTGCGCTTTCTTCATTGACGTTCGATTTTGAAAATTCATTGACTGATTTCCAGGATGAATTGCAAGAGTCAATACAGCAAGCGCTTGAGAGTAATGTTATTTCGCAAACAACGGCGGATCAAATTAAAAAAGTAATTGACTTACCGCTCGAAGAAATTTCTGTCCAAGAAAAAATGGAAGACGCTTCCGGCAATTAGTTAGGCCACAGCCTTCGGTTTCTGTTTTGGATGAAGAATTGAAACAAATGGCTCCCGTATTCCGACCGCAAGCGACCCAATTATGGAAAATGGGAAAGGATGCTGTGAACGAACGTTCTGTGGATATCGGTCAAGCGTTAGCGGCGTCAGTGCTTTTTGATGTTTACGCTAATCGTTTCACGCAGCAATGTGGTGATGCGATATCCTTAGCGCAATGCGCGGGCTTTTTAGAAAACTACTTTCTACCCGCCTTTAACCGTAGTTTCGCCAATCTTTTTAGTCGTTCTTATTCGCCACGATTCTTTCAACCGATGGCTTATTGGCGACGTAGTAATGATGAAGCGTTAGAAAGAGAGACCTTGACTACCTCAATGGGCCTCTAATAATAAAAAAAAGGGGTGGTTGCTATAACCACCCCGGGTTGGTGATCCCTACCAAGCAGTTCTGTCCTTAGACCTTTCTCTCTCCATGAGATAAAGTTTCCTAACTTCGTGATTACCTCTTCAGAAAGGTCAATCTTATTAATCCCTTATTTATAAATAATTTAGCAGTTCTTCGAAGAAGAACAACAATCCCAAAAAAAGACTAACGTATAAAAGAAATTTTTCTTTTGTGAGAAAAGAAAAATACTTATTCATTCAAACAATTAAATATTTTTGGATAAATTTTTGCGCTAACAGCGTTGTAGTAAATAGTAAAACCACTGACGAAGTGTTGAGATATTTCTTACAAATGAGCTTGAAGCATTTCGATAACAGGATTGGTATCAGGATAAATGCCGAACCATAAATAAAAAACCGCGGCGTTGTGTTCTACCAGCATACCAAGGCCATCAAAATTATATTTTGCGCCTTGATCTTTTGCCCATTGTAGAAAGGGTGAAGCAATTTTGCCATAAGAAAGATCATAGCAACAACTCTGCGAGCCAATGAGACCATCGGGAAGTGGAGGAAATTTTCCTTGATGCCCTAAGCTGGTGGCATGAATAATGACGTCATATCGCATAGGTTCTAATTCATCGAACCCGCCGCCTTGAATTTCACCGCGCAAATGAAAAATTTTCGCTAATGCGTGTGCTTTAGAAGGCGTACGATTGACAATAACTATTTTTTCCGGTGCTGCATTTAGTAGCGGCCCTAAAATACCGCGCGTTGCTCCGCCTGCGCCGACAATTAAAATGGATTTTTGAGTCAGTGTGATATTGTGATTGCGAGTGAGATCCTGCACTAACCCCAGTCCATCATAATTCACAGCATAAATAGTACCGTCTTCTCGAAATTGCAAAGCGCTGGCCACGTGGGCTTCATTGGCTTCTTGACTGCGTTTATCAGCTAATTGGTATGCTTCTTCTTTGAAAGGCAAAGTAATATTAGCGCCTTTCCCTCCTTCGTCGTGGAATTTTTTTACGGCGGCAGCAAATCCATTCACTGGCGCTTTTATTTTTAAATAATCGAAGGAGTGATTCGTTTGCTTTTCAAACGCTTGAAAAATAACAGGTGATAAACTGTGTTCAACAGGGTTGCCAATGACGGCGTATTTATCCATGTTTTCGCTCAGAAAATTTTACCAGAAATTCGCACAGACGATCTTCTAAATGACTATAGGCATGGGTTTCGCCAACGAAACCATTAATCATGATCGCAAAGGATAATACCTTATTCTGGCGAGTTCGCAAATAGCCCGCTAAGGCTGAAACCCCTGCCATTGAGCCGGTTTTAGCGTGGACTCGTTCGGAATTAGCAATGGAGCGCATGCGTCCGGCAAGCGTTCCATCTTTGCCGCCAATAGGAAGTGCTTTTAACAAAGGATCGCGAATGGTTTTTTGATTGTAAGCAAAACGCAGTAATTTTGCCATTTGATCCGGACTAACGAGGTTATAACGCGAAAGGCCTGCACCGTCATTAATTAAATTATTTTTGAAATCAATACCGGTCGGTTCTAATATTTTTTTTAATGCGTGCAGTCCGTTTTGCCAAGTACCTGGTTTTTTATAAAATCGTTCCCCCATTTTTTTTAGCAATGAATCCGTCGTTAAATTGTCAGAATTCTTCAACATTTCTTTTAACATATGGCGAAGCGGTGGCGATTTTTGCTCCGCTAGTACGACATCATTAGCACTAGAACCTGCTAAGAGAATTGGACCTTGGTACTGAATAACATTATCAGCGAGCGCCTGTTTGAGTAACACGTTGGCGTAAATAACCGGATTTCGAATGGCTAGTGTGCGTCGCTGCTGTCCCCACGCGCGATTAATGCAGCCTGCCAATTGATAGTTATTGCGATTATCACTGTAAACAGTCAACGGGCACTGTTTAATTTGATGGGCAGTTGTTCTTACGCGATTAGAAAAATGAGCCACGCCCGCGGGGAGAATAGGCGATAGCGTTGGCTGGGCATTGCCTTTTTTGGCCGGCAAAATATGCAATAAAAATTTATTGCGGTTGATAATAATGGCGCTCACCGGAGCGGCATAACCATAACTTAAATCATCCAACATCCAACCCGGCGGATAAGGAACGTCGTTATAAGCGGTATTATCGATGTAGACATGGCCACTAATGCGATGGATGCCCAGTTCTTTTAGTTTTTCGATCAGTCGATTTAAATCTTCTGTCGTCAGTTCAGGATCGCCAGAGAATTTGAGGGTTAAATTTCCTTGCAAAGTTTGGCCTTTGATGGCGCCGTTAGTGAGAAGTGCCGTGGTGAATTGATAATCCGAGCCGAGATAATACAGTGCCGCTACGGCCGTAAATAATTTTTGTGTGCTTGCCGGCGAAAACAAAAATTGTGAGCGTTCGCTAAAAATAACACGACCTGTTTTGACATCGCTAACAATAAAACCCAAATTAGCTTTGGATTTAATGGACCGCAGAATAGTATTAATATTCGTTTGCGGGTTTTGTTTTTCTACAGCAAAAAGCGGTGAGCAAAATAAACTTAAGAGAATTGCAAGGTAGAAAGGCTTTTTCATTAGATTTCATTATCCAGTTTTTTGCGATCGCGGCTCACGATGAAAAAGATAATCAGGGCCGTCAATAGGATAATCGGAATCATAATCAACCAAACATAAGCTTTTACTAAAATGACACCCGTTGTTAAAATCCCCAAGGTCACCCCTATTAATAAGAAAATAATATCCGTATAAATGCCGGCCAAATACAAAGTTAAGGCAAGCAGCAGCAAGGTAAAAAGTCCCGCTTCTTGATGGCTTACAATTCCGCGTTTAATAAAGACAGCAATTAAATAAACGGCAGCGATTAAACCGATCCAATGAAGGGTAATATGCCAACTATTGGCGAGGAAAGGAGTGCCTTGGCGCTTGAGATACCATACTAACCAAACGCAAAGAACCGCATCTATGGCGGACATGATGCAAGTGAAGACCCAATACGCGGCGTGTTGGATTTCCATAATAAAAAGGCTAATAAAGGCAAGCGCGAGCATAATAAAACCAACAATTAATCGCGCTTTCCACCGCTTCCCCGTATCGAGCAGCGGTTCCTTTGCTACAGCGGGCTTTTGCATGACATCTCCTTAATGAAAATACGCTACTTGATCGCTGTATTGATGTCAATTGAGGTGGAGTTTTTCTCGTCTTTGATATCATGAGTGACAAAAATGGCAATTTATGATACAAAGGTCGCCCTTCCCTGCGTTAATTTGAGAGGTTGTGGTTTCGGAGGATTTGTTGTACGCCAATTCGATGATAGATAAATGGGGATACTAGTGACTGATTTAAAAATCACGGATATAAAAAAGTTACTTAAGGCTGGGGAATCCGAAACCGCTTTTTGTTGCTTTTGGAAATTTGACATAAATTACATTATAATTATAATGTAAGCATGAGGGATATACGGTTCGAATGGGACGAGAAAAAGGCCCTCTCCAACAAAAAGAAGCATGGTGTGTCTTTTTCTGAGGCAAAAACGGTATTTTATGACGAGAATGCAAAGATGATACATGACCCAGAGCATTCAGAGGAGGAAGACAGGTTCATCATCTTAGGTGTGAGCGCAGTAGCTCGTATCTTGGTTATTTGTCATTGTTACCGTGAAAAGGACAATGTTATTCGAATCATATCAGCTAGAAAAGCAACGAAAAGAGAGGCAAATCAATACAAGAGGGTAATGCTATGAAAAAAGAATACGATTTTTCAAAAGCGAAAAAAAACCCTTATGCGAAAGGGTTAAAAAAACAAGTGACGATACGGTTGGATGCAGAAACAATAAATTATTTTAAGCGTCTTGCTGAAGACAGTAACATTCCCTATCAAATGTTAATTAACTTGTATTTACGTGAGTGTGCGAAAAAGCATAAGAAATTGAATATTAGTTGGGAAAAATAGAGCCAAGTTTGCTAGCTATCCACAATATTGTTTATGTAAAGTGTAGGTTTTCAACCAGTAGCCCGTATGAGCGAAGCGAAATACGGGGACAATAGATGACATCATTGTTTTCCCGTATTTCGCTTCGCTCATACGTATATGGACCCACCCTTGTTGTCAACAATCAGTTTTGATGAAAAGAAAGCGGTTGCATTCGTATATCCGGCATCACGATTTAAATTGGCCACCATTGGTGCCTTGATGAATTATGCAAGGTTGATGCTTATCGGGCTATCGGCTTCACAGAGCCACCGTATGAATCAGCTTAATCAACCTCAGGTTTTACCTTACTTTCATCAGCCCTCATTGTTTCGAACTCGGTTGGTGTGTCTCCTTTTGTTAATTCTTTTTTTTACCCACGGCGGTGTTTAGGCGCCACAGCGATACGTTTCTTGGCGTGTTAAAAGCGCCCAAATGATCGGCGCATTTTTATTCGCTAACGCCACACAAGCGCGATTCATTCCGCGGCGCTCAATGAGTGCTTTTAACCACAGACTCTTTTTATCCGTTTTATTTTTTACATGACGCAATAGCGCACGGGCGCCATGAATCAATAACGTCCTTAACATCACATTGCCGCGTTTACTAATCCCCAACAACACCTCCTTATTCCCACTCGAATGTTGTCGAGGGACCAACCCAATAAACGCCGACAACTGCCGGGAACGATGAAATTGATGAATGTCACCCACGCTCGCATAAACCGAGAGCGCCGTTAAATAACCCACCCCCGGGATGCTCTGTACCCGTTGACAATCCTCATTGGCTTTTGCCACCGCTTTTAATTCCTCCTCGTAATCACCAATCGCTTCGTCCCGGTTCAACAATTCGGTATACAAACAATTCAACACCCGTTTCATCCGCGGTGTTAATCCCACCGCTTCGCTCGCTAAAATCAACGGGAGCTCTTCATAAAATCGCTTGGCACCACGCGCCATCGTGAGTCCGTATTCTTGCAACAACCCCCGAATCTCATTGATCAGCGCCGTGCGGCTTTTGACTAAACGATCGCGTATCTTTAACAGCGCTTGAACGTCTTGTTGTTCCACCGTTTTACCCTGCACAAACCGCATCGAGGCGCGGGAAGCCGCTTCAGCTATCGCCTGCGCATCGTTACGATCATTCTTGTTACTTTTGACATACGGTTTGACGTGCTGCGGACTGATCAACTGCGTTGGGATACCCATCCCCATAAACGTCCGATACCAATGGTTCGCTCCTCCACACGCTTCCATCACCACGCAGCCCACCTTAAGACTGGCTACGGTGGATACATACTGAGCACGCTTAACCCGTCTCGTGTAGATCACTTTACCCCACTCATCAATTCCACACAGTTGAAAAACATCTTTTGCAATATCAACACCCAGTATTTTAATATCTTTCATGGACCTTCTCCTTTTTTTGAAAATAGAAATTCTATGTTGGCGCATTATGACGCCGTCTTTAAGGGGTGGGTCCATTTCATTGGGCTACTTGTTGAAAACCTACACTTTCAATCGCACCCACTTGTGGGTAATGATATGGGCTCTTTCCCTCTCGAAGGTTCGGATAGTGGTTCGTTTTATTTTTACTTGGAATTGGGAGGATTACTAAACGTCCAAATTCTCCACCGCTAACGCATTTTGTTCAATAAAAAGGCGGCGAGGTTCGACTTGGTCGCCCATTAGGGTGGTAAAAATTTCATCGGCCATGACGGCGTCTTCAATACTCACCGATAATAAACGGCGACTTTCGCGGTCCATCGTGGTTTCCCAAAGTTGGTCGGGGTTCATTTCACCTAGCCCTTTGTAACGTTGGATATTTAGGCCTTTTTTCCCCTCTTCGATAAACCATTCGAGGGCTTCGCCGAAATGGGTAACCGTTCGGCGTTTGTCGTTGCGCACGATATAAGCCCCCGGCTCGATGAGTCCAGAAATTTTATTATATAAATCAACAAGATGACGGTAATCCGCGCAGCCGAAAAATTCTTGATGGAAAAGGTGTTGCTGTGCGATGCCATGATTAATAATCGTAACCATAGGTAAATACAACTCCCGTTCGGCGTCTTTTTTGATGGCGGTTTGGTAACGGAGGCTATTTTCTGTTTTGGGTTCGTTTAACTGTTCCTCCAACCGCTGTGTCCAAGCAATAACTTTTTCCTCCTCACTCAAATCTGCAACGGTTAAAGGGGGAAAGTTCAGCAGCCGTTTTAGTATATACAGAGGGTAGCGTTTACCTAATCGATTAATACTTCGCATTGCAGTGCGATAATGCGCCGCTAAGTTCTCTAGCGCAGAACCTTGGATAGCGGGCGCTTGAGGTGTCGGATGAAACTGAGCGCCGTCCAACGCCAATTGGAGCAACAACGCGTCTAAAGCGAGATCGTCTTTAACGTATTGTTCTTGTTTACTTTTTTTAACCTTATATAAGGGAGGTTGCGCGATGTAGATATGGCCACGTTCAATAAGCTCAGGCATCTGCCGATAGAAGAAAGTGAGTAGCAAAGTACGGATGTGTGAACCATCGACGTCGGCGTCGGTCATGAGGATAATCCGATGATAGCGAAGCTTGTCAGGATTGTATTCTTCTTTACCAATGCCGCACCCAAGGGCAGTAATTAACGTGCCGACTTCCGCAGAAGAAAGCATTTTATCAAAGCGGGCCTTTTCAACGTTTAAAATTTTACCTTTGAGAGGTAGGATGGCCTGATATCGGCGATCACGGGCTTGTTTAGCCGAACCGCCAGCCGAATCGCCTTCCACCAGGAACAATTCGCATAAAGCGGGGTCTTTCTCTTGGCAATCGGCCAGCTTGCCAGGCAAGCCCCCGAGATCAAGTACGTTTTTGCGTCGTGTCATGTCCCGCGCTTTGCGGGCAGCTTCTCGAGCACGAGCAGCATCGATGACTTTCATCGCAATGATTCGGGCTTGTTTAGGGTTTTCAAGCAAGTAATCGTGCAATTGTTTAGCAACGGTAGATTCAACCACGGGTTTAACTTCTGAAGAGACCAATTTATCTTTGGTTTGCGATGAAAATTTCGGATCGGGTACTTTAACTGAAAGCACTACTGTTAAACCTTCGCGGGTGTCATCCCCGCTGATAGTGACTTTGCTCTTTTTAGCCAGTGCTTCTCCTTCAATATAATTGTTAAGGGTACGCGTGAGAGCCGCTCGGAAGCCCGCTAAGTGAGTGCCGCCGTCATTTTGAGGGATATTATTCGTAAAGCAAAAAATGGTTTCTTGGAATCCATCGTTCCACTGCATGGCGACTTCCACGACAATATCATTCTTTTCAGTGGAAAAATGGAAGACGTCTGAATGGATGGGGGTTTTTTTCTTATTTAAATGTTCAACGAAAGCTTTTATACCGCCTTCGTATTCAAAGATATCGCCTCTGCCGCTGCGCTCATCCGTCAATTCGATGCGCACACCAAGGTTGAGAAAAGCAAGCTCCCGTAGGCGTTTTGCGAGGATATCGTAGTGAAATTCCGTGTTGCTAAAGATAGCATTGCTCGGTTTGAAACGGATTTCAGTACCCGTTTTGTCGCTTTTTCCGGTTACTGCCAAAGGGGCTTGCGGGACGCCCATTTTGTAGGTTTGAGTATAGACGTTACCGTTTTGGCGAATAGTCATATAGAGTTCTTCTGATAAGGCATTCACCACTGAAATACCGACGCCGTGGAGTCCGCCGGAAACTTTATAAGCATTTTTATCAAATTTACCGCCGGCGTGAAGCACCGTCATAATAACTTCGGCGGCAGATCGGCCTTCTTCTGGGTGGATATCTGTGGGAATGCCCCGGCCATTATCCCTTACGCTGACAGAACCGTCGGCATGAATGGTGACCCAGATATGGGAGCAAAAACCTGCTAGGGCTTCGTCGATAGAGTTATCAACCACTTCGAAAACCATGTGGTGAAGTCCGGAGCCATCGTCGGTATCGCCAATATACATCCCGGGGCGTTTGCGAACAGCATCTAAGCCTTTTAGGACTTTAATAGTGGAAGAATCATATTTTTGTGGTGCGCTCACGCTCATTATCACTCCGTACTAAGGTCAGGGATCACTGTGTTCCAAGTGATTTTTTTAGGGTGGAATTATACCATAGATTGGAACTCCTGTGAGGATTTTTTTATCGGATTGAATTATTTAACGCTTTGATTTTAAATCAAATAAGTCATAGGTGCTTTTATATGAAATCTTCTTTATGTTCCACGTGAAACATTGATTCAGACTTGTTCTATCAAATCCCGTAGCCTGTATGGAGCGAAGCGGAATACAGGGAAATTTTAACTATAAAGAAATGGAAACCCCTGTATTCCGCTTCGCTCCATACAGGCTACAGAGCGGCGACTTTTCCATGTTTCACGTGGAACAGGGTGCTGTGAGGGGGAAGGCGTATCTCGTTGGGGTCGATTCCCGAAATAAACACCTGAGATTCCAGACAATTAACTAAATCAATCACGCAATCGCGTTTATTCGCATCCAATTCGGCGGGTAAATCGTCGATTAAATAAATGGGACTAATGCCGGTTTTTTCTTTAAGGAGAAGCCCCTGGGCGAAATGCAAGGCGTAAGTAACTAGTTTTTGTTGACCTTGCGAAAGGATATCCTGAGCAGGAAGATCGCCAAGGGTTAATCGAAAATCCGCACGCTGTGGACCGGCTTGTGTGTAACCCCGTTGAAGATCTTGCTTCAGGTTAATTTGGAGTTGCTCCATTAAAGAATATTTCTCTGACCACCCACGGAAATAGTGACCGATTAAAGGGTACGCCGGCAAAAATTGCTGAAGCATCTGGGTAAATAAGGGTTTAAATTCTGTAACTACATTTTGACGCAATTGATGAAGTCGTTCGCCATCCTCGACCAGCATTTTATCCCAATGCGTAATTTCTCCTAGTGGAAGTTTCGCTTTAAGCGCTGCATTGCGCTGTTTTAACGATCGCTGTAAGCGTTGCCAAATTGAAAAAAAGGAAGGTTCCACGTGAAACATTAACCAATCCAAAAATTGACGTCGGACTCTGGGACCATCGAGCAAAAAACGATGGCTCATTGCGCTTAAAGAACAAAGGGGTAGTCGCTTTGCCGCTAAAGACCAGCTCGAAGCAGTTTCGCCATTAATTCTTAAACATCGATCGCCGTGACAGTCCCTTTCTACACCAAGTGGGATAAATTGTGTGCCGTTGTAAAGGGTAATAAAAATTAAAAATCTATCAGTATTATCTTGAATCAAGCGTTGAGGAAGATGAGTGCGAAATGAGCGTCCTACACTGAGGTAATAGATTGATTCGAGAATACTTGTTTTCCCAGCACCGTTTTGACCAAAAAAAAAGTTAAATTGAGAATGGGGCGTAATGTCGACATCCGCTAAATTTCGGAATTGATTAACTTTTAATGACCCAATATACGGCATTCGACTATAGGCGCATAGGCATAACCACAAAAGCGCTATCCGACGGATTCTCAACTTCGTTGATTAAAACGCTGCTATCGGCCGTTGAAAACGTTAATCGAATGTTTCCAGAGTTAACTACATTTAGAATATCGAGCACATAGCCGACATTAAAACCAATATCTAAATTTTCTCCCGTATAGTCGATATTAATTTCTTCTTCAGCGGCTTCTTGTTCTGGATTGGTGGCTAAAATTCGCAATAATCCTTGTCGAAGCTCGAAACGGACCCCTTTAAACTTTTCATTGCACAAAATAGCGGTTCGACTGAGGGCCTGCTTTAGAATATCCCGATCGATGACAAATTGTTTATCACCACCCTTCGGAATAACGCGCTCACAATCTGGAAAACGGCCCTCAATTAATTTAGAAGTAAACGTAAAATCGTTAGTAGAAACACCGATGTGATTATTCCCAATTCGGATAGTGGCCAGCGCTTCATCCTCCTCGAGTAAACGCAAGAGTTCAATAATTCCTTTGCGTGGGATGATAATTTGTAAACGGTGCTCCGTGTTTGTTTGAACCAGTAAAGTATTAGCGGCTAGGCGGTGCCCGTCAGTGGCAATAGCGCGTAATTTGTTAGGGTAAGTTTCGAGCAATAAACCGTTCAAATAATACCGAACGTCCTGTTGAGCCATCGCAAAATGGGTTCGGTATAAGAGATGACGAAACGTGCTTTGGGGGAGAGCGAGTTCAAGCTGACTTTCACGTCTTTCTACGGCGGGGAAATCTTCCGAAGGCAGAGTGGAAAGCATGAAACGGCTGCGGCCCGAACGGAGAATAATTTTTTCTTTATCGCGATAGAGCTCGATAGGGGCGTTGTCGGGCAAAGCGCGGCAAATATCCATTAATTTTCGGCCAGGAAGGGTGAGGCGAGAAGATTCTGTCGAATTTTTATCCAATTTGGTTTGCCCAATGAGCTCGACTTCAAGGTCGGTGCCTGTAATAGAAAGTTGATCCGTTTCAATAGAGAGCAGAACATTGGAAAGAATGGGTAACGTCTGTTTGCGCTCGACAACCCCGATAACCAATTGTAACGGTTTTAATAATGTTTCACGGATCAAATTTAATTTCATGGGCTCCCCCCAAATATTAGTGCTTTAAATAACTGCCTTAGTCTATATTCTCGATAAAATTATAAAAATCCTCAGCGCCACCTTCCACTATTCCTCTCCCGCTTGCGGGAGAGGCTAGGAGAGGGGTTTTTAAAAACTTCTCCTTACCCCGACAAAATTCGCATCAGATTTTTATAATCTTCTAAGATATCCAACGACGTAGCAAGCAATTCTTTTACTTTGCGACAGGCATGTAAGACTGTCGTATGATCTCTACCGCCAAAAGCGTCGCCGATTTCAGGAAGGCTGTGATTAGTAAGCTCCTTGGCGAGGGCCATGGCCATTTGACGGGGGCGCGCGACGGAACGGTTGCGTCGCTTAGCTAATAGGTCGGCCACTTTGATCTTATAATATTCAGCCACCGTTTTCTGGATGTTCTCAATAGTGATTAATCGAGCTTGAAGTGTGAGCAGATCCTTCAGTGCTTCGCGGGTAAAGTCAACCGTTATTGATTGACCCGTAAAATGAGCGTTAGCGATCACCCGTTTTAAAGCGCCTTCCAGTTCCCGCACGTTGGATTGAATGTGTTTAGCAATGAAGAAGGCTACTTCATGAGGAAGGTGTACTTTCAATTGCTCCGCTTTTGACATCAAAATGGCCACTCGAGTTTCCAACTCAGGCGGTTCAATGGCGACGGTCAATCCCCATCCAAATCGAGATTGGAGACGTTCTTCTAACCCATTGATTTCTTTAGGGTAACGGTCACAAGTTAATATGATTTGCTGTTGGCCATCCAGTAAGGCATTGAAAGTATGGAAGAATTCCTCTTGTGATCGATCTTTTCCGGCAAAAAATTGAATATCGTCAATTAACAACGCATTTAAAGAGCGATAAAAGCGTTTAAATTCGTTCATGGCATTGTGTTGCAGCGCTTTGATCATATCGGCAACAAATCGCTCTGAATGGAGGTATAAAACTTTTTTACTCGAGTCTTTTCGCAAAATAGCATTGCCGACAGCGTGCATTAAATGCGTTTTACCAAGCCCGACACCACCATAAATAAACAAGGGATTATAAGCTTGTCCCGGATTTTCAGCCACTTGCGTGGCGGCGGCTCGCGCTAATTGGTTCGATTTGCCTTCGACGAAACTGTCAAAAGTAAAATTGCTATTGATATTTGCTTGGGTGTGAGAAATCGTGGTACCGGCAGGGGGAGCCGCTGCTTTTCGATGAGAGGGCTCATGGGAATTTTTGGTTGGCATTTCTGTGGATCTACTGCCTATTTGGAGCCTTATTTGAGGAGGCGTGTCGGAAAGCTCATCCAAAAGTTCTGTGATGCGATTTAAAAAGCGCTCATTGATCCAATCCAAAACAAATCGGTTTGGTGCGAGCAGTAGTAAACCATTTTGTTTGGATTCGATAGCGTGCAGCGGACGAATCCACGTATTGTATTGTTGCGGCGGAATTTCATCGCGCAAATAACCCAGGCATTTATCCCACAAAGAGGTTGGTAATGACAT